>MVQY01000055.1 GCA_002067325.1 Methanobacterium sp. PtaU1.Bin097 | reverse complement strand
CAGTTCTTAAGTGTAAGCTTTATGAACGTGCTTCAGGGGATGATTACCATCATCATAGCCACCATCTTCATGATACTCATAAACCCCTACTTCACCATCCTAACTTTTATAACTATCCTGGGTATGCTGGCCATTTCAGGGCTTCTGGCCAGGATAGCTGGAGAAGCCTTCGGACTCTTGCAGGAGCAGATGGCCGAACTTAACGGATATGCCGAGGAAAGGATGTCCGGCCAGAAAACAGTGGTGGCCTTCAATCAACAGTGGCCATTCATACAAAAATTTGATAAGATGAGCCAAAATGCAGATGAAATAGGTGAAAAGGCACAGCTTTCTTCCATGGCCAATACCGCGGTTGCCCTGGTTTTCCAAAACCTGCAGAACATCATAATATTCGTAGTGGGCGGATACCTGGTGCTCCAGCAACAGGCCGCCTTCGGGGATTTAGTAGCCTTTATCGGTTTTAGCTCAGTTTTGATGCAGCCTTTAACTCAGATATTCGCCTTCTACAACCAGATCATATCAGCAGTAGTAGGTGCCGGCAGAGTGTTCCAGATAATGGATGAAGAAACAGAATTACCTGATAAAGAAGACGGCCCACCAATGCCCCCAGTAGAAGGCCATGTGGAATTTATAGATGTTGATTTCAGCTACGTGTCCGGCCATAAGATACTTAAAAACAACAGCTTCACTGCCAACCCCGGCCAAATCATAGGCCTCTGCGGACCCACCGGGGCAGGAAAAAGTACCATCATGAACATCCTCACCAGGTACTACGACATAGATTCCGGCGAAATAAGGGTAGACGACCACCGCGTCGATGAAGTCCAGCAGGACACCCTCCGGATCCAGATAGCACAGGTACTCCAGGAACCATTCCTCTTCACCGATACCATCATGAACAACCTCAGGTACGCCAGAGAAGGAGCCACCGATGAGGAATGTATCCACGCGGCAAAACAGGCCAACGCCCACGACTTCATAATGAGACAGCCCCAGGGATATGATACCATACTACGGGCTGGGGGAGCTGACTTAAGCCAGGGACAGCGACAGATGCTCACAATCGCCCGGGCAATGGTAGCCGACCCACGCATGCTCATCTTAGACGAGGCCACGAGTAACGTAGACACCCGGACCGAGAAACTCATCCAGGAAGGCCTACTCAAACTACAGGAAGGCAAAACATCGTTTATAATCGCCCACCGGCTTTCAACCATACAAAACTCTGACCAGATACTCGTGATCAACGATGGAGAGATAATAGAAAGAGGCAGCCACCAGGAACTACTGGATATGAAAGGGTTCTACTATGACCTTTATATGAGTCAGTTCCGGGGTAAAATAGATGACATATGTGCAAGTAAATAAAATACCACTGTAATAATATAGTTTATTGAGTCTAATCCATGGTATATCTTATTATTTTCTTTCCTTTTGTTTTAATAAGTCCAATTCTAGCCAGGTCTTTAATAATAAGCTCTACAAAGTCAGAATCAAGACTGAATTCAACATCAAGTTCATCATAATTAAAAATTTTATCGTTAAACAGTTCAGTTGCATCAAAAATAAATTTCCTGTATTTAACTTTCCTATGCTTCTCAAGGGTTGACAGAATTCCATCTGCAATTACTGAAACCATCTGAATCTCTTCAATAACATCCTCATTTACCACAGGTAATTCGGAAAGAGAATCTATTAAATCATTCTTCTGTAAAATGAATTCCAAGCCCAAATTTAAATTATATGTTACATAGATATTGGATGCAAATTTCAATCTGAAATCAGCACCAAAAAATAGATCCTCCGCGTGAGTAACATTCAGATACACGCCATACATAAATCTGGCATAGGGATCCTCAGAATCGCTGTGAAAATTAACACTTTCTATTATAGGAGTGATTAAGAACTGTCTTTTCCAGTTGAAATCAAGCAATTTAGCAAAGTTATCTCCGGGATACTTAGAGTTTACAATATCATTAGGATCATCAGAATCTCCTTGAAATGAATCATCAGGTCCATGTTCATCTGGTTTATTTGATATTGGCAAATCTGACTCTTTTGTATCGTTTTCATCATCCGGCTTTTGAAATATTTCAGAATCTAAAACTTTTTGAAATATTTCATTGGTTTCTTCCTTTAATACCTTTATATCTCTAAATTTTTCATTTAAATCCATTTCTGCGTCAATTTCGAAAAGTCTATCCTCAGCTTCACTGGGATTTTTATTTACCAGTTCTTTAAATTTTCCACTTTCAAAAAGCTTTTTTAAAACAGTTAATGCGATGTACAAATAATCCGCAGGATTTTCTTCAACATATACATTATTTCTATATTCCTTATTAGTTTCAAATATCTTTTCAGCATTTTTTAATTCATCCAAAGCCTTTTCATATGCTGAATTTAGATAATAATGCTTTGAAACATCATGGTGAATTTTTTTTTCTATTTTAGCCCTTCCCAAATAGTGAAGTTCCCTCACAGCCTCTGTTGCGTCTTCTACTGAATCAAATTCTATTTCGATCATATATCCACCTGATATAAAAGTAGGGTTTCAAAGATATCAATCTATCTATTTGTTTAAAAACCAGATTATTTTCATTTTTTAAATAACTCCAACCAATATCAACTGGCACTCATTATATTTTTTTATCCAGCAATTTTTATAGTTATACAACTATAGCTTATAACAAGATTTACTAATTTTTTACAGGACTAAATCATGAAAATTAAAGAACTGACCCATGAAATCCGGGAAAAATCCCTGAGAAAGATAGATAAAAAATCACCACGAGAACTATCAGCCAGTTGGTTCGGAGAAGACCTGCTTTACTCCGGGAAAGGAAACGCCATTTTTATTATTTTACCAACTACGGGATGTGCCCATGCACTTTCTGAGTCTGGTGGGTGCACTATGTGCAGTTATATCGCTGATTCGCCCCTTGAAAAGGTTTCTTCTGATGAATTAATTGATATATTTAAAAATTCAATTGAAAGGCATGAAATTAAACCTAAAACCGTGGTTAAAATCTTTGTCTCGGGGAGTTTCCTCAACGAAGATGAAATTCCCCGGGAAGCCCGGGATGAAATCCTGAAACTCCTAAATAAGGAAGAAAACGTGGAGGAAGTGGTGGTTGAATCCAGGCCAGAATACGTTAATGAAGAGGTAATGAAAGCCTGCTGCAGCCTGATACCAGATAAGATATTTGAAGTAAGTATTGGACTCGAGAGCAGCAGCGATTACATCAAAGAATATAAGATAAACAAGGGATTTTCCAATGAAGACTTTGAAAGGGCTGTTAATGTAGTTAAAAGTCTGAAATCAGATTATAAAGTAACATCTAAGGCATACTTATTTGTTAAACCAATTCTAACCTCTGAAAAAGATGCTATTGAAGATGCTGTTGCCTCTGCTGAATACGCTGTAGAAGTTGGTGTTGATCGGATATCTTTTTGTCCTGCCACTATTCATAAGGGAACTTTGATGGAAGTTCTCTGGCGCAGAGGTTCATACCAGCCTCCGTGGATTTGGAGTATTCTAGAGATAATTAAAAGAGTCCGAAGTTCCATTAAAATCCCAGTGATAATGGATACCTCTGGTTTTGGGACAAGGAGAGGGCCTTTTAATTGTAAGAAATGTAATAAGAAACTTAAAAATTTAATAATCGAGTCTAACCTTGATCAGTCTATTCCTGATGAGTTTGATTGTGAATGTAAGGTGAAATGGGAAGCAGATGTTGAATATTCTGATTTATCAAGATCAAACACCCTTTTAAGTGATAAAATCTAATTTTAATCTCAAAAATATGATTGGAATAAGCGCAGACTTCGACCCGGTCCACAAAGGCCATGCGAAGTTGATAGAAAAAGCCCGTGAGCTAGCAGATAAAAAGGGAAGTGAAGTTGTAATCTACCTCAACAAAGGTTACAGTGCCAACCACGCCCCATTCTTTTCTAGTTTTGAAGCCAGATCCCGGATGGCCCTGGAAGCTGGTGCCGATAAGATAGTTCCCATTGAAGGTCTGCACCACAGATTAACTCTGGCATACACCGTGCCCATCAGGATAGCCATGATGATCGAAGACGGGGTCGAAGATTATGTTGATGCAGCTGATATTTCAACCCCCCGGGTGGAAAAACTCTCAGCAGAATACGCCAGGAAGGGGATATTCAGTGGTATTCCCCGTAACCTGCCAAACAGGAATGTAATCAGATGGTTTGCAGTGAACGATTTCCTTTACAAGAAATATCACAGGAAGATGAAGTTTCACATAATCCCCGAGTATAAGATGGATGGGGAGAAGATCTCTGGACGGAATATCCGCCAGGAGATACTGAAAAATCAGCTGGAGATACCGGGTAGTATTAATAAACTCCTGCCTTCTTCTACTGTAGAAATTTTGGAGCAAGAATTTGAAAACCACCATCTACCTGGTGAAAGGAATATGGATGTCCTTACACAGAGATTAAATAATTATTCACGGTCTAAACTTCTAAATATTGCCCATATCAATGCTGATGCAGCTGATGAACTGGTTAAAGGCAGGAAGTACAGACTGGAAAACCAGATCTGGGCATCTCTAAGGAAAGCAGGTTACGGTCCTGTTTTAAGCAGACTGGCCACAAGTGCCGCGGAAGAAGATGTAACCAAACAGGAAGTCTTCCAGTTAATCAGGGATTACGAGAAGGAAGGAATCATCCCCCCGGACATGACCACTGGTAAAGTAATTGAAAGGGCCTGGTTCGTTGCTTCAAAGGCCAATGAAGGCCTAGCATCTTCAGAGGCCCATAAGATGTTCCGGAAGGGTAAAACTATAAGAGATCCCCCACTTTACACCCTTGATGGGGGTTTGCACCTTAGAACCTTTGAGGTGGATTCCATTAAAGCAGGTATGGAGGCGGAATTATTCGTGGACAAGCGGGGTGCGATTGCCTGCCAGATCCGGGCTCCGGATCGTAAGATAAAAAGCCCCCTCAAACTTCCAGCTAAATTTGCAACATATCTACGTCTTCTTGTTGATTCTCAATTCATTCCCTTAAAGGCCCAGATTGTAAAGAAAAAGGAAGGTTTCAGGGTTAGAATATCCATTACAAAGTAGTTTTTCTTATTCTGAAATTTTCTTTAAAAACAAGTCTGGATGGCTAAAAATTTCACCCTTGTATAGACCAGTAAAAACCATTCTGCATGATGGCCTGCTCACAGAAGCTCTTAAAATAAATTTTATGGATATATTAGCTGATAAAGGGATAAAATTGCCAAAGAAATTGAGAAGAGCAAGATGATCATGAAGTACTAGTTATCAGCGACTTAGATATTTATTTTTGTATCATTTTTCTTTTTTTTATAAATTTATATACCTTCTTTTGGAGATATTCCCGCCCAATTAATGGTCGGTCTAATTTTAGACAAAAAATTCTATTTCTGTACTACTTTCAGAATTTAAAACCGAAAATATTAAATATGAAAGAATTTAATTAATCGATAGAATTATTAATAATATTTAGGCGGGATTAAGTGTTAAACAAGTCAAGAACTGGTTGGATGGCCCTTTTTGTCATTTCTTTATCTTTATTTATCATCGGTTTGGATAGCACTTTTATGAATGTAGCTATGATTTACCTGGTAAAAGACTTGAACACCACCCTAGGATCTGTACAATCCATAATAGCCATCTACACCCTAATAATGGGTTGTTTCGTACTTTTCGGAGCAAAATTGCAGGATGTGATGGGTAGAAAAAAGACATTCCTTACTGGAGCTATAATCTATGGAATAGGGACCATAATAGCTGCTACCAGTATTACCAGCAGTATGCTGTTACTGGGATGGTCTGTGATCGAGGGATTTGGAGCCGCATTAATGCTACCTGCTACAACAGCAATAACCACTGCAACCTACTCTGGTAAACAGCGGACCTTTGCACTGGGAATTATAGCAACAATTTTCACCATATCAGTGGCCATAGGGCCATTATTAGGTGGTTTCCTTACCACATTTTACTCCTGGAGATGGGGTTTTGCACTGGAAGCTATAATTGTTCTCATCATACTTCTTTTATCAAAGAACATCCTGGAATCAAAGCCCACCTTAAAATGGTCTGATATAAATATTAAAGGGGTTATTCTCTCTGCATTTGGAATTTTACTGATAGTTATCGGATTATTACAGTTGAATACTCCGGCTGCATGGGTTAATTATGCAGGAACAATCATAAATCCTGTAGGATTTACAGTAGCCATAGCCATGATATTAACTGGGTTTTTACTTCTAATAATATTCTTTTTCTATCAAAGAAAGCTTATTAAACAAAATAAAAAATCATTTATGGATGTTAATATTTTAAAGGTTCGTCCATTCACACTGGGTGTTATCTCCGTTCTAATTACATCTTTGATTATGGCGGGAGTATTCTACATTACGCCCCTCTATGTGCAGACCAGATATGATGCCAATGCTCTGATGACGGGTTTATTGCTACTGGCAGCCGCTGGAGGAAGTTTGATCTTTGCACTAAGTGGAAGTAAACTAGCCCAGTACATTAAACAAAATCACCTGGTATCCTTAGGATTTATAGTTTCTATTATTGGTATTTTAATGTTGTATTTCTCATTCTTAAACTATATAAACTTGAATATGTATGATTTGATTCCCGGGTTGTTCATTTTAGGCGCAGGCCTGGGATTGGCTCTTCCCAACCTTAACAATATTGTTCTCAACAGTTTAAAAGAGACCCAGTATGCTGACGGTTCTGGTATACAAAGCACCTTTAATAATGTGGGTTCTTCACTTGGAACTGTTCTAATTGGATTGATTTACTTTATAGCCGTTTATTTCAGTATAATATCTTCACTTCCTGTTGAATATCCCCAATATCAAAATCAACAGGCTTTGAACCAGGATATATATTCCTGGGTGGATAAAATATTACATCCTAACATGAGCACCCTTAAGGATGATCCTAATCTTGCTGTTATAACATTACATTCCAGTGCTCAGGGAATGCAGATGGCATTTTTAGTTTCAGCCCTCCTGCTGTTTGTAGGACTATTAATGTCCATTTTCATCAAACCGCCCCCATTACAGTAAATTATTTAAATTTGTCGATCTATTTTTATTAATTTTATAATGTGTTTTGTTGTAGCTATATCAGGATGTTCTTTCAGTAATACAGCTTACAATGTTACCAATAGTCCATATGGTGGGCTACTGCAGTTGCCTCGACATTCGAGAAATTCATAAAATTTTTATCAATTCTTCATATTTCTCTCTGTCTTGATTATCCATCTTTTGAAAAATTTCTTTAAAAGCTGCCCTTTTATATTCTGACATTTGACGTACAAAACTTTCTGCTTCTGGCCTATTAAGGACATAACATTTCCATAAGTTCTCATAAGGTTCCTTTGGTATAACTATAATGCCCTTATGCTCTGCAACAGCATTTAAAATATCTACCGCTGCTTTGTCAGCAGGGTAAGCATTATCAGGGATTTTAAGATCTCCAATGGGTTTGCCGTCCAGTCCTTTATTAAAGATGGGTGTTGCAACATTAGCTGGGCATATTGTTGAGAAGTAGAGGCCATTATCTCTATACTCATATCTTAAACTTTCAGTGAGGCCAGTGACCCCAAATTTTGTAAGAACATAAGGTGACTCAAAAGGAGTTGGAAAAATACCTGCAAAGGAGCCTGTGTTAACAATATGACCAGATCCCTGTTTTAACATAATAGGCACAGCAGCATGGACGCCATAAATAACACTCCAAAGATTGGTATCAATTATTGTTTTCCAATCCTCGAGGGTGGCAGCTGTAAATGGAAAACCAAAACCTACTCCTGCATTGTTGAATAAAAAGTCAATCCTACCACTTTCTTCGGCAGTATCTTCGATTGCCTTTTGTACCTGATCCTGTTTAGTTACATCCACTATAACAGTATGAATGCGATCTTCATAATCAGAAAGATGTATTGAAGCTTTTTGAACTTTTTCAGGATTACGCCCTGCCATATAAACAATACTTCCCCTTTTTAGAAGCTCTTCAGTTAACGCATATCCAATACCGGAATTTGCACCAGTTACAATACAAATCTTATCCTTATAATACTTTGATTCTACCATTTTCTCCCTCCAATTATTAAATATTATTTTATTAAAAAATATTATATATCTTTCCAAAATAGTGCTGACAGTACTCCTACATCCTGTGAATCTAAAACTACTAAAAATCTATTAAATTTCAATTTGAAAGAAATAATTTTTAATTATGCTATGTGCTGGATTTCTTAAAATACCCTGAAAATAGAAATTGATTTATATTAAAATATTTTATTTTTTACTATCGTACATTTTTAACTTCGTTATGAATGAAATAAAAATTACTAAAAACGATATTTTTGTAAAAAAAGAGAGAAACAAGTGGGGAGATTAAAAATGAAAGTTATTGTTCATGATCTGGATCCGGAAGAATTTCTTAAGGCATTTCCTAGTTTAAAAGATAGAGGGGATGTTAGGATAATAGCCGAAACAAAGGGTCCAATTAGAAAATGTATCGGTTGTTTCAGTTGCTGGATTAAAACCCCGATGCATTGCATCATGAAAGACGGCTACCAAGATATGTCAACGCAATTTATCGGAGAAGAAATTATTGTCATCAGCAGATGTGTATATGGTGGCTATAGCCGGTTTGTAAAAAACGTCTTTGACCGCTCAATCGGTAACGGTACCCCTTTTTTTGAGATACGTAACGGTGAATTAAAACATGTCTCAAGGGAGAATGGATCTCCTAATTTTGATGTATACATTTACGGGGAAAAAATCACTGATCTGGAAAAAGAAATGATGAAGGGGCTTTATATTGCAAATAAAGCAAACATGGGACAGAATACAACTGGTGAATTGCACTTCGTCAACGACATCTTTAAGGAGGTTATATTATAAATCTCGCCATGATTATGGGTAGTCCTAAAAAGAAGGGAAGCATCTCCGCTTACCTGATTGAAGAAATGGTAGAAGCAATCAGGGACAAAGGGGAAGTTTTTGTCTTCAATGCAGTGAAACCTGAGAAATTTGAACAAATCCTTTCCTGTGACCGCCTGGTGTTTGTGTTCCCCCTCTACTTCGACAGTCTACCTTCACATGTAGTCTCGTACTTGGAAGAGTTGAATGAGTTTATCAAAGACCATCCCCCCAAAAAGAAGCCATCGGTGTACGCAGTCTGCAATCTGGGATTCTATGAAGGATACCAAACCAAATGGGCACTCGGGAGAATCCGGTGCTGGGCTGAGGCAGTTGGTCTTCCCTGGAAAGCAGGTCTTGGTATAGGCGCAGGTCCTTTTACCCCCCACCTACCGCCAGAGGCACGGAATAAAACTGATAAAGGAAAAGAACAGTTCATGCAGCTGCTTCTTTCAGATACCGCCAGTGATAACATCTTTACTGAACCAGATATTCCCAAGGAGATGTATGTAGAAATTGCCAATGCCCAATGGATACCTAAGCTTGAAGCAAACGGTCTCACTGTGGATGATATCATGCATCCCTAGCAACGTTCAATGCATAGCTGGGCACATTACTTTCTCTCAACCTTTTTTAATATTAAAAATACATTTTAAAACTATTCTTAGATGTTAAATTTCATAAAAAAATGGAATATTATAATTAATTTAGATGTAGACAAAATCAATATGAACAGGTTTAATAAATATATTTATTTAATGATCAATCTGAATTTTTTTATTTTGGTTTCCTGTATTCAACTACAGGACAGGGCCAATCCCTGCAGAATGTCATGACTATCCTTCCCTGATCTGTATCTATGTGCATTCTCCAGCAGTCCTCATTATAAGATTTGAATCTTACGCTAATGATTTTTTTACCAATGAGTTTCTCTAAATCCTCTTGACAGATTTTCTCCAGGTCCGGCTTAGCCATTGGAAACCTCCTTAATGAAGCCCTATATATAATTTGATTTACAAGCAGATAATTCTTACTAATTTCTCAATCCTCAATTGATTTGAAGAGCTCTTTTAAACTATCTGGTTTTTTATCAAGCTCTATTATCCTGGAAATATATTTAAAATATTCACCTGAAGCTTCTATCATGGAAGGATGTTCATCTTCCTCTGTTGATCCCAACTGACTTTGTTCCTTCATGAATTTTAGAACTTCTTCCATTTCCTGTGATTTTCTCTCTGCATGATATGCACTATTTTTGACACGGGAAAGAGCTGATTCTCTAAAGCCCGGGCACTCGGTGCTCTCTAAGCATTTCATTAATTCTTCATCCAAACCCATCTGGTAGGCCGAATACAGTGATTCAAGTAACAGTGCAGAAACACCCTTAGTATAGGAACTTCTAAGCATCTTCAGGGTTTTGGCCTTACCTAAATCCGGAGA
>MVQY01000054.1 GCA_002067325.1 Methanobacterium sp. PtaU1.Bin097 | reverse complement strand
ACGAGAAGGTGGACTGGTGAGCCGTGGAGGAGCATTAATATCCGCCTGGATGGTGGAAAACGAAACAGAAAACCCATTGTACAAGAACTTTGATTACATCCTGGAGATCGCTAAAGAACATGACTTCGTGATGTCCATGGCCAACGCCATGCGTGCCGGTGCAATTGCCGATGCCACGGACCGTGCCGGCGTACAGGAACTCATCATATTAGGTGAATTAATCGATCGGGCCCGGGAAGCTGGTGTACAGACCATAACAGAGGGACCTGGGCACATACCCTTAAACGAAATCGAGGCCAACGTAATCATCCAGAAAAAACTGTGCCGTGGAGCTCCATTCTATATGTTAGGGCCAATTGTAACGGATATCGCCCCAGCCTACGATCATATAGTATCATCCATAGGCGCTTCCCAATCCGCTGCTGCTGGAGCAGATTTCATCTGCTACGTAACCCCTGCAGAACATCTAGCACTACCCGGGCCAGAAGATGTGAAAATGGGAGTCATAGCCAGCCGTATAGGAGCCTACGTTGGTGATATGGCCAAAGGAATACACCACGGTGAAAAGGACTTGTTGATGGCCAATGCCCGTAAAAAACTCAACTGGGAAGGCCAGTATAACGCAGCCATATGCCCGGCTGATGCCCGTGCCATCAGGGACAACCGACCCCCAGAAGACCCTGACACCTGCACCATGTGCGGAAGTTACTGTGCCATTAAAATCGTGAACGAATGGTTGGATGAAGCCCCAACCAATGTATTTGAATAAAAAAAACCAGCATATTGAAATGGAAATTATTTTCCAACATTTTTTATTATTCATTTATTTTTATAAAAAATCAATTATTATACAAAAAATTATTTAATACTCCATTTTTTATTTTTAACAGAAGGTGAATTGAATTGAAACACTGGACTGAACGAATTGCATCTGATCTAACTAACTGGGATGTGGACCAACATGTAGTGGCCAGTGGAACTTCTATATCTGGTTCCATACATATTGGAAATTCTTGTGACGTTTTCATAGCCAATGCAGTGGGTAAATCCCTGAAAAAACTTGGTGAAGATAGCAAGACCATCTGGATCGCCGATGACCATGACCCCCTGAGAAAGGTTCCCTATCCCCTACCCCCATCTTATGAACAATATTTAGGTGTTCCCTATTCCCAGATCCCCTGTCCTGGGGGTTGTTGCGAGAATTTTGTGGAACACTTCCAGAAACCATTCCTGGAAACCCTACCCATCTTCGGTATAGAATTGGAAACTTATTCCGGTTTTAAAATGTATCAGGAAGGGATATACAACGATTATATTAGAAAGTCACTGGACGAAACGCCCAGGATCATGAAGATATTCAACCGGTACCGGGAACACCCCCTGAAACCTGACTGGCTCCCCTACAATCCCATATGCAGTGAATGTGGAAGGGTGAACACCACCACTGCCTATGATTATCAGGGAGACACTGTATTCTACCGGTGCCAGTGTGGCCATGAAGGTGAAATGGACATCAAATCAGGCAAAGGTAAGTTAACCTGGCGTGTTGAATGGGCTTCCCGGTGGAAGATCTTCGGTGTCACCTGCGAACCATTCGGAAAGGACCACGCCGCCAGTGGCGGATCCTATGAAGTAAGTAGAATCATATCCCAGGAAATCTTCGATTATCAGGCCCCATATCCCGTTCCTTATGAGTGGATCACCCTGAAAGGGGATGCTATGTCCAAATCAAGGGGAGTGTTTTTCACCCCGGGCCAGTGGCTTGAGATCGCCTCCCCAGAAACACTGAATTATTTCATATTCCGTAGTAAACCCATGAAACATAAGGATTTCAATCCAGAAATGCCCTTTTTAGATTTTATCGAACAATACGACCGGGTGGAGAGGATCTACTATGGTGAGGAAGAAACTTCCGAGAAAGAAACCCAGAAGCTTAAAAAGATCTATGAAATTTCCCAGACCGTGGATGCAGAATTGGTACCAGAATCCATGCCATTCCAGCCTTCGTACCGGTTTATGACCGTGGCCTGCCAGATAGGCGGTGATGAAGAGGAGATCTTCGATATACTGAAGAGGAACTCCCAGCTCCCGGAAAGGATGGAAGACGTAGAATGGGATGAGATGAACGGTCATGATAAAGAGAGATTCACCAAAAGGATCGGCCATGTTAAAAACTGGTTAAATCTTTACGCGCCTAACTTCGTGAAGTTTGAAGTGCAGAAAGAGCTTCCAGAGGTGCAGTTAAATGAACCTCAAAAGGAGTTTCTGTTGAAGGTGGCAGACCTCCTGGAAAGCCGGGATTTCACTGCAGAAGAACTCCATGATGAAATGTATTCTATACTTAATGAACTGGATATGAAACCTCAAAAAGCATTCCAGGCAATATATAAAACCATTATTGGTAAAAAACAGGGCCCCAGGGCCGCGTCATTTGTTTTATCCTTAAATAAGGACTTTGTGGTTAAAAGGTTCAGGATGGGGGGTTAACGATTTAGTTAGAAGTTATAAGCTGGTAATTAGATATTCATAACTGAATAAAAATAAGGGAACAGAATTAGAATTTAATGGTCTTTTTAAATTCCTTCTTAGTCTTTTTCTTAAATTCCTTTTTAAACAGGTCTCCTGCCTTTTTTTTATTGTCAGGATCTTTAAGTTGTTTGTCCAGTTCTTTTTTAGCCATCTTTTTTATATCATCAAATAATGCCATCGTCCATTCTCCCCTTAATTTTTTTGGTATTTATAATTGAATTTCAAATGGCCATTATTTAACGTTTGCTCTTTAATCCTTCTCCGCGTATTTTTCCGGATTTTTTTCAAACTCCTTCAAACAACCCGGAGCACAGAAATAGTATTTTTTACCTTTGAATGAGCTGGACCATTTGGTCTTTCTCTCATCTACTTCCATTTTACATATGGGATCTACTGCCATTCTATCACCACTTAATTTTTTATGTTCCTACTGGATTTTAAAATTATTTATCCAACAATTTAGCCGGTGGGAGATATCTTTTAAGCATCAAGGAAAGGCTAACCACGGTCACTGAGCTCAATGCCATAGCCAGTCCCGCATATTCCGGTCGGAAAGTTATTCCAAATGGGGCGTAAAGAACACCCGCCGCCACCGGGATAAGCACCGCGTTGTAGGCGAATGCCCAGAATAGATTCTGTTTTATACGGCCCATCACCTTCTTAGAAAGCTGCACACCAGCTACAGAATCCAGCAGATCATCCTTTATAAGCACTATATCCCCGCTTTCTATTGCCACGTCTGTACCGCTTCCAATGGCTATACCCACATCTGCCTGGGCCAGGGCAGGGGCATCATTGATACCGTCCCCGACAAAAGCCACTATCTCACCTTTATCCTGCAGTTTTTTAACTTCAGCAGCCTTGTCCTGGGGTAAAACCTCGCTTATAACCTTTTCTATCCCTATTTGCTTGGCTATGGCTTCTGCGGTTCGGGCGTTGTCACCGGTGATCATGGCCACCTGGAGCTTCATCTTCCTTAACTCCTGTAAGGCCTTTTTGGTGGTGTCTTTCAGTGTATCTGCCACGGCAATTAATCCTAAAACTTTATGGTTGGAGCCTATTATTACGGCTGTTTTACCTTCACTTTCAAGTTTCAATAGGTTTTCCTGGATTTCCGGTGTCAGTTGGATGTTGTTTTCTTCAAAAAACAGTCTGTTTCCGATTATTGCCTCCTCATCATCCAAGGTGGCTTTCACACCTTTACCACCGAAACTGGTGAATTCACTGGTCTTTATAAGTCCTATTCCCTCTGATTCTGCCTTCTTTACCACGGCTTCTGCCAGGGGGTGTTCAGAGTTTTTCTCTACACTGGCCGCTAGTTTTAAGAGGGTATTTTGGTCTGTTTCACTGGCCAATAGATCGTTGGCCACTACATCGGTTACCTCTGGTTTTCCCTTGGTAAGGGTTCCTGTTTTATCGAAGAGGACTGTGCTTATTTTTTCTGATACCTCCAGTGCTTCACCGTTTTTTACCAGTATCCCCAGTTCTGCACCCCGACCAATGCCCACCGTAACTGCGGTGGGGGTGGCCAGGCCTAAAGCACAGGGACAGGCCACTACCAATATGGAGATGAGTACGGTTAGTCCGAAAAGCAGGGTGCTTCCCAGTATAAAATACCACACTATAAAGGAGATTAATGCGATTGTAAGGATGGTGGGGATGAAATAGGTCACTGCCCTGTCAGCGATTCTCTGTACCGGTGGTTTGGATCCCTGAGCTACTTCCACCAGTTTTATGATCTGGGCCAGGACCGTGTCTTTACCTATCCTGGTTGCCCTGAATTTCAGCACACCATTCTGGTTGATGGTTCCGCCCACAACATTTTCTCCCGGGTTTTTATGGACGGGTACTGGTTCTCCGGTGATGGCTGATTCATCAACGTAGCTTTCACCCTCTTCCACTACCCCATCTGCCGGGATTTTCTCACCAGGCTTTACCAATACCAGGTCACCAGTTTCTACTTCCTCGATCTTGACTTCCAGTTCCTGGTCATTGCGAATTACGGTGGCTGTTTTCGGCTGCATTCCAACGAGTTTTTTTATCGCAGTTGAGGTGTTACCCTTGGCCCGGGCTTCTAAGTATCGCCCCAACATGAGGAATGCCGCCAGCATTAATGCAGTCTCGTAAAACATGAATTCTGGTGTGAGCACGACCTGGAAGGTGCCCAGGATACTTGAAATAAATGCCACTCCAATTCCCAGGGAGTACATAACATCCATATCCAAAAGGCCATTTCTAAGCGATCTGGAGGCTGCGATGAATATGGGATAGCTCACGTAGATGAAGGGGATTACAGTTACAATAAGCATGAAGTAGGGCATGGGGATGGGTAACATCACGTTAGAATACATCAGGAATAAGAGGGGAATTGATACGGTAAAACCAACTATAATTCTGTTCTTTTTTCCCTTTAAATCCTCTTTTCTAAGTTTTTCTTCAAGGTCTTCTGTTTCTTCCCCTTCTATCCCCAGATACTGGTATCCTAAATCTTCTATGGCTTCCCTCATATCCTGTATGGTGGTAACTTTAGGGTTATAAGTCACATAGGCCTTTTCTGATGCCAAGTTAACGTTTACCTGGCTTATTCCATCTAATTTACCCAGAACATCTCCTATGGCCTTCACACACATAGCGCAGCTCATGCCGCCCACTTTGATAGTTACTTTTTCGTTTACAACACCATAACCTGCTTTTTCTACGGCATTTTCCAGTTCCCGTAAATTTAATTTATCTGGGTCGTAATTTACATCTGCTTCTTCTGTGTTCAGGTTCACCTGAGCTTCTTCTACACCTTTCAGGTTGTTGAGTGATTTTTCAACGTTAAGCGCACAGGAAGCACAGTTCATTCCTGAAATCTTTATTTTTGCCTTTTTTTTGGATGAGTTTGCCATTAGATAGCCTCTTTAACCCTTCAGAAAAAAATTTACCCTCGATAAAAATTCACATTGAATTTTTAATTTTGTAATATAATCTTTACGCCCACCTAAATCTATATAATAACTTAATTAATATTTAAACAGAGTAGAGAAGTAGAAGTTACATAGTACACTATTCTGTACCAGCCCCTAAATCAATATTTTGATGTGGATTTTATGAATGAAACTAAAGAATACTGTTGCCCGGTATGCGCTGCAGTCAATGAAATAGAGGGTAAATGGAAACCTTTGATACTTTGGGCTCTAAGAAAGGATACATTACGATTTGGTGAAATTAACAGGACATTATCTTCTATCACTCATCGTATGTTAACTAAACAGCTTCGTGAATTGGAAAAAGATGAATTAGTTCATCGTAAAGTTTACGCAGAAGTTCCTCCTAAAGTAGAATATTCCCTTACTGAGAAAGGTAAATCAGTTTTACCAATTTTAGAGGCTCTATGTGATTGGGGAGAAAGATACTGCAAGCATAAGATCTATTTAAATGTACTGGATTAACCTAATTTGTAAATTTATTCAGAAGTTATCCATTGGTTCTTTTCTGGTAAATAAATTGGATTATAAGAAATCTTTAATTATTTTACCCTCTTTCAATACCATTCTAATGTTATTTGGGTTGCCCAGTGAGTTAATATCGGAGAGGGGGTCTGTTTTGCTTATCACGATGTCTGCCAGTTTTCCCGCCTCCAGGGTACCTATTTTATCCTGCCATCCCAGTCGTTCAGCGGCTATCTTTGTTCCGGACATTATGGCTTCCATGGGCGTCATACCTATCTCACATAAAAAACCTAGTTCCTGGAGGTTGACTCCGTGTTCTATCACTCCGCAGTCGGTGCCCATGAGCAGGGTTACCCCTGCTTTGTAGGCTTTCTCCATATTTTTTTTGTGGATATCTGCGATCCTTATGGCGTCATCAACACCATACTCTGGTATAGATCCGGATTCAGCCGCTATTTTATTAAACTGCTGGGTGATCAGGGTGGGGACCAGATAGACTTCCCTTTCCAGAATCATATCTATGGCTTCCCTGTCCAGGTAGGTTCCATGTTCTACTGAATCGATGCCTGCTTCCACTGCATTTTTTATCCCTTCTGTACCGTGGGCATGGGCCATAGTTTTAAGTCCCCTGGTCCGGGCTTCATCAATTATGACTTTAAATTCTTCCTTAGAAAATTGGGGGTGTTCGGGGCTGTCATTGGCGCTTATAACTCCCCCGGTGGCCATGACTTTAATTACCTCTGCACCGGCACGCATTATTTCCCTGACTTTCCTTCGAACGTTTTCTACCCCATCGCATATACTGTCTGGAAATCCGGGGTAGGATATTTTCATGTCAAAGCCGGATTTAAGCCAGAAATCAAAGTGCCCCCCGGTTATAGATAGGGGAGTAACACTGATCTGCATACGTGGCCCGGTTATTAAACCCTTTTCCACGGCCATTTTCACCCCATAATCTGCTAATCCGCCGTCTCTTACGGTTGTCACCCCAGCGTTGACTGTGCGGCGCATATTTTCCACGCCCTTGTAGAAGAAGAGGGATAATGGATTGTACATGGTGTCTTCCATGTGAAACCCGTTGGCCATCAGGTGGAGGTGGCTGTCTATAAAACCAGGGAGCAGGAAACCTCCATCTGCATCGACTTTTCTGATTTTAACGCCGGGAAGTTTTAAAGGATCTTCAGGACCGACATATTCTATAACATCATCTCTTATTAATATGGCCGCATCATTAACTGGTGGTTTTCCTGTTCCATCGATAAGAGTCCCGTTATGAATTAGAAAATATGTCATTTGAATCATCTCTCAGGTAATATAAATATGGAGTTTTTGTTCTTTATATTATATTGGGTTTTTGAGGGTTTTTAATTATCATAAATTTTAATTACTGGATGATTATGGCCATTTCCTGTTTTAAAGGAAAACATTATTAATCACTAATTAAAAACAATTTTTTATTAGTAAATTAAACAGAGGATGTGAAAATTATGGTTGAATGGAGACCTTTAATTGTGAGTATATTTTTTGCTGTGGCAATTTATTTAATACAGCTCTTACTAGCAGCTCAAAATGATAGCTATCTGGCTGTACTACTCGGTGCTGTGGCAGTCGGTTATATGATTGATGGAACTATCAAGGATGGAGTTATACACGGAGCTATTTTGGGTCTTATTTTAGGTTTAATAGTCATCGTCGTGTTAATTATTCAGATAGCAGGCTACGGACTCTTAAGTGCATTAGGTGGCTCTATATTACAATCAGTACTCCTTCTAGTGGTTGTTCAAATAGTTATTGGACTCATTGGTGGAGTCCTCGGAGCTTTATTCAATTCAGAATCATTAGTATCCGTAGAAGCTGAAAAATAAGAAAATTTTTTTAATTTTTTTTAATCCATTTTTTTATCTTAAATAACGATTGATAATTTTATTTTCTCAAAAACTTATATCAAAACAGGGAAAAATAAAACTTTCTACATGGAGGTTGGTAGAAAATGACTGATTGGAAAGCTGTAGCCCTTGGTTCTATTATAAACGCCGTGTTGACCATCGTACTTTTACTGGCTGTATTCCCCTTGTTCTTTTTAGGTCCTCTGCTGGGAGGTCTCCTGACAGCGTATCTAAGCAGAGAATATCCGGATTTTGATGAAAAAGACGGTGCTGTCTCCGGAGCTTTATCAGGAATAATCGGCGGTATTATAATTGGTTTACTTTTCATATTCGGTTTTGGAGCTTTAAGCGCCGTTATAGGACTGATATTCACCCAGGTGGGACTGGTAGCTGGAACCATAACCATCATAGTGGGTGTGTTCATCACCGTCCTCACTGTATTTATCGGTGCAGTCCTGGGAGCTATTGGGGGAGTAATCGGATCAGCTTTAAGGTCTGATGAAACCAGACGACCTGCCTGAAACCCTTGAAAGTAAAATATTCCAATTAAAAATAATTAAAACTTCTTTATTTTTCTATTTTTAGGAGACCATTATCCGCATCCAGGCCTACCATATCCCCATCTACCAGGATATCATATATTGGCTCCTGTGGATGGTCAACCATGGGTATACCCGCCATTATGGCACCGGTTGCAATGATCGGCTCTGCTTCCAGAGCTACCAGTCCCAGGGGGGCCGTGTTATTTTTATACATCTGATAGATGATGTACGAACCTACAGTGGAACCTTTCCCTGAAGGTATGACCAGTACCTTTTCACTTATCTTTTTCCCGTATAATTCATGGTTAGGATCGGTGATAACCCCAGTTTCCGGGTTAACCCCACCAAGAAAACTAAGTGCATCCTTAGTTAATAAAACAGGCCCGTTTACATGGCCTTTAGAAATCTTTCTGCATTTTATTATCTTTTCCATAAGACATTCTTGGTGATGATTTTTAAAAAAGATTATGGTACTTCTTAGATTTTATAATAATTTGATATACTAAATTCTAAATTACTTTGAAAAATAAAAAAAAGAAGTTAAGAGGTTTTATTCCAGCTTAAGTTTGATTCCACCGATTTTTGGTACCAGGTAGTTGTAGAAAAATGCACCTAAGGCCACGGACACGAAGTATAAAATGAAGTACCAAATTATCTCCCCAACCAGTGCACCAACACCAAGTAACACATCTCCCTGTAAGCTGAATCTAATAAGGTTAAGAATACCCGCGAATATTCCGAATATGGTGAATACTACTGCTATAGATAAAGCTGCAGGAATTGGTGGTACAGATTTAAGTTCGTGTAGTGTGTTTGATACTTTTTCAAACTCTAGTTTAGCCTTGGCTATCCTGGTTGCTATGAAGTTATAAAATATCGCTGCTAAAGCATTACTTATGAATCCGATGATAAATACTGCTATTGGCAATCCTATGATTAATATTAAGGCTCCGAAAATACCCGCCACTCCTGCGGCGGCTCCAGTTACCATAGGAACACCTGTTACATTAGTCATAGTGGGGATCGTTGATGAGGCACTGCCTAAAAATGCAAACATGGGAACAATAACAGCCGCCAGGAATAATCCTACTATAAATGCCCACACCGCTCCAATAATGGACAATATTAATGCAAAAGATACTGCTGGAATTTCTACTAGTTCATCACCCTCCAATCCAAGCTTTACACCGCCAACTCTGGGAACCAGGATGTTATAAAGCAACGCACTGAAGAATTGTACCATTAAACCAATGAAGAACGCGGAAATAGGATAGATTATGATTAAAGCCGCTGCACCAAATGCTATGAAAGAACCAAAACCAGGTACAAATGATGCCAGGATCGATCCTGCAATGCTTGCAAATATTAATAATACTACCGCGTAAATGAATGCCAAAATAGCCTGTACTGAAGAAGTGATCAGTGTGAAAGATGCTATTTTGATCTCCTTTATTTCCAAGATGTTAACCATTTTTTCACCTCCTTTATTTTGACAGGTATTATTATATATTTACAACTATATTAATTTTTTTTTAATTTTAAAAAAAGATAAAGTGGCAATTGTAAAATTAAATAACAGGACGTATTTTAAAATAAAAAAAGAATTTCAGCAAAGTTTTACAGGAACCAGTTTTTCGATTCTCTTAAAACATCTTCCACTATCTCCACTGCTGAACCGAGATAGGTGTGGGGATCCATGATTTCCTTTATATCCTCTAGGGAAAGGTATTCCCTGATCCGGGAATTAGAAGCAATCAATCCCTCCAGACCCTCGCCTTTTTGGCTGGCTTCCACTGAACAGCTTCTCACCAGGGCATACGCAGTCTGTCGTCCAGCTCCCCTACGAGTGAGTTCAGCCATCACCCTCTCCGCCATGATCAATCCGTGGGTGATGTTTAAATTACGTTCAATATTTTCATCGTGGAAAACCAGGTTGTCGAAGAGTTTCTGGGATAGAACCAGGATGTAATCGGTAAGTAAGCATGACTCAGGGAAAATTATCCTCTCACAGGAAGAATTGGTAAGATCCCTTTCATGCCAGAGCGGGTTGTTTTCCAGGGCAGGGATGGTATGGGATCTGATCACCCGGGATATTCCACATATCCGTTCGGCAGTTATGGGGTTCATCTTATGGGGCATGGTACTGCTTCCCACCTGTTTGGACGGGTCGAAACTCTCCCCAATCTCCTTTATCTCTGTCCTCTGTAAGTTCCTAACTTCTAAAGCCATCTTATCCAGTGTGGTGGCTATGTTGGCCAGGTGCATGATGAATTCCGCATGGTTGTCCCGCTGCAGGACCTGATTAGAAATCAGAACCGGTTCAAGGCCCAGTATCTGGGATAACTTTTTATGTACAGCCAGTCCATCTGTTCCCAGGGCGGCGGTGGTTCCCACGGCACCGGTCATCATACCCACACATAACCGGCCTTCCACTTCATCGAGTCTCTCTATCTGTCTGTGGAGTTCATCGGCCCATAGAGCAAATTTCATACCGTAAGTGGTAGGTAAAGCATGCTGTCCATGGGTTCTGCCTATACAGACGTGTTTGATATGTTCTTCTGCAAGTTTTAGGAGCGTATTAGTGAGTTTAAACAGTTTAATCCTTAAAATAGCGATTGATTCTTTAAAAAGGAGTGATTGTGAGGAGTCTATGATGTCATTGGACGTGGCACCGAAATGGACATACTCTCCGGCATCTCCATCACAGACTTCAGCCAGGGCTTTAATGATGGATGCTATATCGTGGTTGGTCTCTCTTTCAATCTCAGCCACCCTCTCGGGTTTTACATATCGTGTGTTTGCTTTATTTTTTATCTCAACTGCGGCTTCTTCTGGAATCAGTTCCAGGGAGGCTTCTGCTTCTGCAAGGGCTGCCTCAACTTCCAGCATCTTTTGAAGTTTATTTTCGCTGTCCCAAACTTTTCTCATTTCCTCTGTGCCATATCTAAACTCAATAGGGTGGATCGCCATTTAAAAACCTCTGGATAATTGAAAAAACTTTTAAATTAATTTTCATAGTTTGATAGTTAAAATAGAAAAATTAATCTGTAAATTCGTTTAACTAAAAGAATATCGCAGGGCTAAGCATAAGGCTGCCAGTATGATGGTCATAACCACCACCTGCATGGGTGTAATCTTAGGTCCTCTAGTTTCCTCCTCAAAATATCGGACCAGACCAGCCCCACTGGGAGGAAGCACCTTTTTATCTTTTTTTGCCATAAATAATCACCTTAAAGTGTGGATAAATTACTATTTTGTTAATTTTAAATTTTTTTTATATCCTTGTAAATTTTTGATATTCTTGTAAAATTATGAAAATCCATCTATTTATACTTTGATTTATTTTCTAAATAGAACTTTTTAAGTTTAACCATTACCATAGTAAATATCAACACATAAAATGTGGATAAATTACTTAAAAATCAATAATAGAGACTTTGAGGAAAATTTATGGGATATTTCGATACTTTAGAATCTGAAACTGAAAAATTATATGCCATTGCTCGAGAAGCCCGCCTAAAAGGTTACGACATCGAAACCGAACCAGAGATACCCCTGGCTAAGGACCTGGCCGAAAGGGTGGAGGGATTGGTTGGACCAGAGGAAATTGCCAAGAGGATAAAAGAACTGGAAGCAGAGGGAATGTCCCGGGAAGAAGTGGCTTTCCAGATAACCAGAGAGATCACCAAATCCGAAGTAGAAGGCAAGGAAGACAGTATCGAAGTTAAGGAAGCAAAAGCTGATCAGGCCATAAGGACTGCCCTGGCCATATTAACTGAAGGTGTAGTCGCCGCCCCCTTAGAGGGAATTGCCAAATTAAAGATTAAAAGAAACTTCGACGGAGGTTGGTACCTGGCTGTGTATTTTGCCGGGCCAATAAGAAGCGCAGGAGGAACTGCAGCCGCTATGGCCGTGCTTTTAGGTGATTATATCCGGTTATCCCTGAACTTAGACCGGTATAAACCCTCTGAAAGGGAGATAGAACGCTACGTGGAAGAGGTGGAGCTGTACGAATCTGAAGTAACCAACCTCCAGTACTCCCCCAGCCCGGAAGAAGTGAGATTAGCGGCTAAGAACATACCAGTAGAGGTAACCGGCGAACCAACAGACAAGGTTGAAGTATCCCACCGGGATCTGGAGAGGGTGGAAACCAACCAGATCCGTGGAGGGGCACTACTTGCCATGGTAGAAGGAATCATACAGAAAGCCCCAAAGGTAAGGAAGTACGCTAAAAAACTGGATATAAAGGGCTGGCTGTGGTTAGAGAAATTCTCTAAGAAAGCCCCTAAAACTGAAGAAGATGAGGGTGAAAGCTCCAAAGTGGACGAAAAATACATGCAGGACATTATAGGAGGAAGACCAGTCCTATCCTATCCCCAGGCAAAGGGAGGTTTCCGATTAAGATACGGAAGAGCCAGAAACAGTGGTCTGGCAGCTATGGGTATCCACCCGGCCACCATGGAGATAGTGGAATTTCTGGCTGTGGGCACCCAGATGAAAATTGAAAGACCCGGTAAGGGAAACTGTGTGGTGCCCGTAGACAGTATAGACGGTCCCATAGTAAAATTAAAAGACGGATCAGTTGTAAAGATTAATTCATCAGAACATGCCAAAAAACTAAAACATGAAGTGGATGAAATCCTATTTTTAGGGGATATGCTGGTTGCATTTGGAGAATTTAACAGAAACAACCACGTACTACTCCCATCCGGCTGGTGTGAAGAATGGTGGACCCAGACTGTCCAAGAATCCCCAGACTACAGTGGTGACCTGGATCCAGAGCTCTTAAAAAATGAGATCACCGCCGAAGAAGCCTTTCAAATTTCCATGAAATATTCTGTACCGTTACATCCCAAATATACTTACTTTTATCATGATGCCTCTGCCCAGGAAATCAACCGTGTTCGAAGCTGGTTAAATGAAAATATCAACGATAATAAAATTATCGCTGATATAAGTCCGGATAAGAGGATATTAGAGATTTTAGGTGTTGAACACAGGGTAGAAGACGCGAAAGTCATCATTGATGCAGACGACACCTACGCCCTATTAAATACCTTACCAGAACCACTGGATGAAGAACTAAAAACTATGGAAGCAATTAACAAGGTTTCACCAATCCAGATAATGGCCAAAGCACCTACTTACCTCGGTGGTAGGGTGGGCAGGCCAGAGAAAACCAAGGAAAGGATGATGAAACCCGCACCCCATGCACTGTTCCCCATAGGCAACGCAGGAGGTAGCAGGCGTAACATAGTCGATGCAGCGAAAAAAGGAAACATAACAGTTGAAATAGCCCGGTGCCGCTGCACCCAATGTGGTATTGGGTCCATGCAGGCCATCTGCCCCGCCTGCGGAGGAAGAGCCCTGCCCACCGGTTCCGGTAGGAAGAAGATAAACCTGGGCCACCTCCTAAAGAAAGCCTATGAAAGGGTGGGCATCCGGAAGATGGATGAAATCAAAGGAGTAATCGGAATGATATCCGAGGATAAATTCCCAGAACCCCTGGAGAAGGGTATTCTACGGGCTAAAAATGGTGTTTACACCTTTAAAGATGCAACTATCCGACATGACTCCACCAATCTACCGCTTACCCACTTCATACCCCGTGAAATCAAAGTCACACACCAGAAATTAAGGGAACTGGGATACACCCATGATATCAAAGGGGATGAACTGGAAAGTGACGAGCAGACAGTGGAGATAAAAGTACAGGACGTGGTTATCTCTGATAACTGCGGGGAATACCTCCTGAAAGTAGCCAATTTCGTGGATGACTTACTGGATAAGTTCTATGGCATGGACAGATTCTATAATCTGAAGAGTTACAAGGATCTGGTGGGACACCTGGTGGTGGGCCTGGCACCCCATACATCTGCCGGTGTTCTGGGCCGGATAGTTGGTTTTACTAAAGCCTCTGGATGTTACGCCCACCCCTACTTCCACAGTGCTAAGAGGAGGAACTGTGACAGTGATGAGGACTCCATAATGCTCTTACTTGACTCTCTTTTAAATTTCTCTAAGGTTTACCTGCCCAGCTCCCGGGGAGGGCGTATGGACGCCCCACTGGTTCTATCATCCCGGATAGATCCGGAAGAAATAGATGATGAATCCCATAACATAGACACCATGCCTCAGCTTCCCCTGGAAATGTACCAGAGTAGCTTAAAGCTAAAAAAACCGTCAGATATCGTGTCCATCATAGATAACGTTGATAAAAGGCTGGGTACAGAAGCTCAGTACCAGGGACTGATCTACTCCCATGGGACCACCAACATCCACAGCGGACCTAAGGTGTCCCTGTACAAATTACTACCCACCATGAAAGAAAAGGTGGATGAACAGATTAAACTGGCCGAGAAAATACGGGCAGTGGACCAGAAGGGTGTGGTTGAAGGTGTGCTGAACTCCCATTTCCTTCCTGATATGGCAGGTAATATCCGGGCCTTCGCCAGGCAGAAAGTTCGCTGCACCAAGTGCAACAAGAAATACCGGAGGATGCCACTTTCTGGTGAGTGTACCTGCGGCGGAAATCTCATATTAAGTATTTCTAAGGGTTCTGTGGTCAAATATCTGGAAATTTCCAAGGAATTATCCAAGAAGTATCCCATCAACAACTACCTGATCCAGAGAATTGAGTTAATAGAATTCAGTATAAATTCTCTATTTGAAAGTGACAAATCAAAACAGAGTTCACTCGATGTGTTCTTATAGAAGGAAAATTTTTTATATGGTATTAGCACAAATAAAATGTAGACAAGTATGTCTAAGTTAGGGGTGTCAAATTTCTTATAAAAGAGTTGATATTGCTAAAAAAATTCTTAATTCATTAGTTTTTAAGCCAAATTTGGAGGATAAAATATGAAAGATGCACGCATTATTGCTGCACTTCCTACAAAAGCCCACAGTTGTGTGTTAAAGAATAACGGGATATTTGAAAGGTTCAGTCACGAGAAAATAGTTAAATCCTGCCTGATGGTGGATGTTCCACTATGGGCTGCGGAGAAAATAGCCTCACAGGTAGCTACTGCAGCCTACGATGGGATGACTACCAAGGAAATAAAGATGCTGGTCTACGACTCCCTAAAGAATGTGGATAAGAAAGCCGCGGAAAGATACTTCAACGCCAACACCCTACGGGTACGAACCTCCAGAGACACCATAGAAACCTTCGACCAGACAAAGATAGAACAAACACTCATTGTAGAAACCGGTGCTTCAGAAAATTTAGCCCGAAAAATCGCCACCAACGTATATAAAGAACTGAAAAAACTCAACGTAGAATACCTCACCGCTCCCATGATCAGGGAGATCGTAAACACCAAACTGGTGGAGTACGGACTGGAAACCCTGAGACGGAAGTACACCAGGCTGGGTATTCCTGTTTATAACATCACCAATCTTATAGAGAACGGTTCCCGGGACAACGCCAATATGATACACAATCCCGAGACGGTACATAAGTACGTGGCAGACGAAGCCCTCAAACAGTACGCTTTACTACATTGTCTCCCCAGTGAACTGGCCGACGCCCATATGAGCGGGGGAATACACATCCATGACCTGGAATTCTTTGCAGGCCGGCCTTTAAATTGCCTGCAGCATGATTTAAGATTATTTATCAAGCACGGATTGAAAGTAGACGGTACAGGGGATCATACTTCCGTAGCCGGACCTCCTAACCATATTGAAACCTTGATGAACCACGCCGGAGAGATCATGCTCGCCGCCCAGCAGAACATGAGCGGCGGACAATCCATGAGCCTGTGGAACGTTTTTGTAGCCCCATTTGCAGCAGGACTGCCCTATGAAAAGGTGAAACAGGCAGTGCAGATGTTAATATACAATCTTAACATGGCATACGCCGCTAGAGGCTCACAGGTACCATTCACTTCCATAAACTTGGAGTTCACCGTCCCTGACTTCCTCAAGGACGAACCAGCTTACGGACCTAAGGGTAAACTGGTTGGAACCTACGGAGACTTCGAAGAAGAAGTCCGGACTCTGCAGCGTGCCTTCACCGAAAATCTCCTTCAGGGAGACTCAGACGGCAAACCACACCTGTTCCCCAACACCATCTACGTATTAAGGGATAAAGTCCTTAAAAACGAGTTTGAAGAGGATTTAAGGCGGGTGCATGAATTATCCGCTAAATACGGTACCCCTTACTTTGCCAACATGCTCCCTGACTACCGGGGAAACCTGGCCAACTACATGGGATGCCGAACATCTTTGGGTGATAACTGGACCGGTGACTGGTCACAGGACTGCCTGCGAACAGGTAACCTGGCATACATAACCCTTAACCTACCTAGAATGGCCTATAGCTCTCGTGATGATGCAGAAGTATTCGATTACCTGGACAACTATCTGCACCAAGCCGAAGAAGTGCTGCTACTCAGGCGTAAACATGCCCTGAGTTGTCTGGACGATTACAGTCTGTTACCATTCCTTACCCAGGAATTCGATGGTGACAGGTACTACAGCATCGACAACGCTACCCTATCCTTTGGTTTCGTCGGGCTCAACGAAATGCTCCAGTACCACTGTGGAGAAGGAATAGAAAACCCTGACTCCAGAAAATTTGGATTAAAAATAATTAAATACATGAACCAGAGAGCTAAAGAACTCAAAGAAGAAACTGGACTCAGATGGACCGTATTACAGACCCCAGCCGAGTCAACCGCGTACCGGTTCGCCATGCTCGACCGGGAGAAATTCAAAGACAAAATCATAGTCCAGGGAGATGCCGAAGCTTCCTACTACACCAATTCATCCCACGTCCCGGTGAACTCCGATGTATTACTACCAGAGAAGATAAAGATCGAAGAAAAATTCCACCCATTAACCCTGGGAGGACATATATTCCACGCCTTCATGGGAGAAGCCTACAGCGAACCAGACTCCCTGATGAGCTTAACCCAGAAAATAGCCCGTAAATCTGACCTAGGATTCTGGGCCTACAGCTCAGCACTAAGCTTCTGCATCAAATGCAAAACCCTGATGAAAGGATTACAGGAACAATGCGCCACCTGCGGAGAACAAAAAGAAGTGGAATGGTACGACCGCATCACCGGATACGTGCAGCAGGTCGGACGATCCAAATCCGCCTCTGGTGGATGGAACCCGGGTAAAATGCAGGAATTAAGGGACCGGAAACGGTATTAAATCGCTTGATTAATCAATTTCCATTTATTTTTTTTAATTAAATGTCCTTATTTTTATATAATTATAGATTAAAGTGGTGATAATGTGTCAAAATTTCGTCAACCTGTTGATATAACCAGATATTTTAATTCTATCAAAGCCGACATTAAATCTGACTTAGATGATTGGGATTCTGTTAAAAGAGAGTTATACGGAGCTTATAGGAAAAAGTAAATCTTATTAAAAACCTTAAGTAACTGAATGGAACTAAAATTTATTTCCAACCCAATTCGCTTTAAACTCTTTAGGAACCAGGAAATTCATGAACACAAAACACCACAAATTCATCCAGGAAGCGATCAAAGAAGCCCGTAAAAGCTTAGATGAAGGTGGAATCCCCATCGGCGCGGTACTGGTTGAAGATGGTGAAATAGTGGGACGGGGACATAACCGCCTCATACAGGATGGATCCACCATCCTCCATGCCGAAATGGACTGCCTGGAAAGCGCTGGTAAGTTAAGGGGTGCTGATTATAAAAGATGCACGTTATATACCACCCTGGTTCCCTGTGACATGTGCAGTGGTTTGATCCTACTTTATAAGATTCCGAAGGTGGTGGCTGGTGAAAATGAAACCTTCCCCGGTCCAGAAGATTATCTAGAGGAGCATGATGTGGAACTGGTTAACCTGGACCTTGACGAGTGCAAAGAGTTGATCGCCGAATATATCCGTGAAAACCGGGAAGTTTGGGATCAAGAAATAGAAAGAGTTAGCTAAATATTATCTTTTTTTAAAATCATCCACTGATTTTGCAGCCGTCCCATCCTTAAGTGTCAATGGAAGGGTTACAGATTCAGAGGATGTGCCGAAACCTGGGGCGACCATGGAATGTCTGCCTGGCCCTCCTGCCACTACTAACACCACGTCTTCTGGTGAACGGGTTATTTTGACCATTCCCTCGATGATCCATTTTTCGTCCAGTTTCCTGCCGCCACGATCCCCTAATTCGACTGGTACGATGGCTTTTTCGTGTATATATTTTTTCACATCATCCTTCGTCCAACCATCATCATAAACAGTTTTAGCATGCTCTGGTCCCATGATAATGAGTAGTTCGCCGGGTACATGGCTGTTGTTACACCCAGCCACCGCTGCGGTGTGGATGATGGTGTCCAGGAGATCTTCCGCCTTAGTGCTTCGGTGGTCGTTGACGTTCTGGGGCGCCTCTGCGGCCATCATGGTGACTGTGCTGACGTCTGATTTGTAACCTATCTCCACGTGTAATGGTTCCCATGGACTTTCAGATTCTGCCTCAGCGAAACAGAAACTGTACTTTGCCGGGGATCCCATGGTGGCATGGTCACCTATACCTGGAACGGCTCCGGCGATGTTGATCATAGATAATCGTAATGCCCGGCCGATGGTTGCGTTGGCTATATTTCCCGGTCCTAAACACCCTGCACCGCTGTTTATAGCAAGTTCAGTAGATACAGGCCCATTTACTATGGCACATATCGATATGGGGTGGGTGGTTGCGTTTATCCCTGGGAGGTTGAATTTCTCCTGGCTCACCGCTTTAACTGCGTGCTGGACCACAGGCATGAAGTTGGAGAGGCACCCGGCCATCACCGCATTTATAGCTACTTTTTCCAGGGTGGTTTTTCCCCTTTTAGGGGGTAGTATGGCTATTATTTCTTCCGGTTTTAGATCTGAATATTTAAGAAACTTATCAACCCTGGATCTGGTTGGAGGTATTATGGGCAGCCCATCAGTCTGGTTTTTAATGTAAAATTCATTGCTGACCTTTTCTGCATCGGGATCGGTGAATACTTCGAAATCTGCCTCCTGGATACTGCAGAGTCTTTCCTTATCCGGGCTATTTTCCACGATGAATTCATCAATCAGGCAGCCGCAGTTTTCATTGACCTTGGGAGCTTCAGTACCTTTCTTTTTGGTATCTTTTTTGGCCATGTTCTTCTCTCTAATCAATTATGCTTTTAATTTGATTGATTAACTTCTGCCCTTTATTTTCAATGGATTTCCTGGACTGTCCTGCCAGGGGGTGTTCCACTTCAACTATTCTCAGTCCGCCAGCCCCATAGGACTCGGCCAGTTCCCGGGCGAATGGTGCGAAAATATCCGAACAGACCGATATGGTGGGTGTTCCCTGTTTTTCGAGTTTTATAGCGTCTAATATCAGCCATGTTGTACATGATCCACAATCTCCTAAAGCTAGGATAGATAAATCGGCCTGCGCCTGTTTTATCTGTTCGTCTGTGCCTGGGGCGCCGGCTGGCTTTCTGACATTGATTGGATTCTTGAATTTTAGATTTTCTCTGATTGTATCAAGCAGTACATCTGCGTTAGGTTTTGTATTATCCACAAGAGATATGGAATCTATCTTTTCGGGGATAGGATTTATTTCTACTTCTAATGCTTCGGTATCTGCCAGGGGGTTGAGTACTTCTCTTTCTATTATTTTGACTTTCATCAATCGTGTCTCCCGTTAAAATCTGTAAAAATTAGTAAACGTCTTTTTTCATCACTTCCCTGAGAACAGCGGTGGCATAACATCCTTTAGGTATGGAAAATCCTAATAACACCCCTTCATCGGTGCACTCTGCAGTGGTGTCCCATACTTTAAACCTCACAGCCCGTCTGAGTCCGTGGCTTCCCAGTTTAGGCATTTTGGGCACGGTGAAGTCTTCGAGTTTCAGGTCTTCTTCGGCCAGGACTCGGCGTTCTATCTCACCTATCTCGCCTTCAGCCAGGGGAACTTTAGTACCATAGAGTGGTGCGGTAGGATGTGCCTGGAAATCTTTAATCTGTTCCTGGACATCTTCGGGGTTGAATTCATGGATTAAATGCTCATCATTATCGATTAAAATGTCTCCTTCCACATATTTATCCACTCCTAACTTGGCTCTCTCACTCACTACCCAGTTAAAGAGATAGGATTGGTAGGAGTGGACGAACATGCGACTTAATGGTTTGGGGAGGCTTCTAAGTGCCTTCATATAGGAATTATCATCTAACTTCTGCTTCTTTTTGTACTCCCTCATGAGTTCCCGGAGCATCATCTTCTCGTACCTCATCCCAGCAGGCATGCTTTCATACGCTTCTAGGTATTTACCTTCATCGTATAGTTGCCTGGCGTTTTGAATGTGTTCCGATTCTTCTGGATATGGATTTCCAATATAAGAATCCACTGCACCTTTAAGGTCGTTTTGTACCAGGAATTTGCCCACGACGTGGGTGTTGGGCCGTTTTTTCCCGAACCTCTGCCATCCATAGTAGTTGGGGACTCCTGTCTCGGTGAGCTTTGTAAGAATTTCCTGAGTAGTTATGGCATCTTTTTCTGGATCTGGGGTGTTCCTGATTAATATTTTAAATTTGTTACCTAATAATTGTCCTATTCTTAATTTTTTCTCATTCCGGGTGATTTCAAGTATTTTCACGTTGTATAGTTTCTCCTCCAATTCCTGGAGGTTTTCTGGTTCCATGTTGCTTACGCAGATCCATTGGCGGGTGACGGCTGCTTTATCTTTCATTCCAGCAAAGCCCATTCTCTTCCTGCTTAGTTTATATTCCCGGGCTATGTCCAGTACCACATCTAAAGTATTTCTACCTATTTTTTCTATGAAAATCCAGGTGTTAGGGCCTGTTCCCGTGGGTTTTGATTCTGGTATTTCTTCCACGTAGAAATCCTCATATTTCTTCCTTATTTCTCCTCCAATTCCTTCTTGGGGAGTTATATAGGTTTCAGCATTGAGCATTATATTTCTCCATTCAAAAATTAGTATAGGATATAAGATATGATTTGAAATCTGACTTAAAGATAACTATTTGCTTTAAACTCAAGGCGGTCCATCAAACGTTAGGTTATCCATTAATCTTATATAATTCATGGAGTTATAGTCGGTGAAATTAATGGTGATTTAAATCAGCATCGAAAGTGTGCTTTGTATACACATCTCGCACTACTCGATCTGAGGTTGATTCCTGCCTCCCCTAATAATCCATGTCGTGGAAAACTTTAAATACCATGATGAAATTATAACGTAACAATGTTTTGTTACACTCATTCAAGGTGATGATAATATGGAACAAGAGTTGATTTCCAAAAAAGAATTACTTG
>MVQY01000053.1 GCA_002067325.1 Methanobacterium sp. PtaU1.Bin097 | reverse complement strand
AGTAGACTCTAAGTTGATGATCGTAGGCCATACCCCCGTCGATGGTATAGAATTGCTCTATAAAAAATTGCTCATTGTCTCCTCCAGTTATGGTAAGGGGAAAAAGGCCTATGTAGAGCTCGATCTGGAAAAAGATATTAAGGGGAGTAAAGACCTGTTGAAGATGGTTAGATATTTAAAATAGCCCCTTATTTAGTGTTTCTAAATTTTTCCCAGGCATCGATATAACCTTGACTGTATCCCTGCTTGTAACCCTTTTTGAATAGATTCAAATCAGGTTTAATTTTTTCTTCTTCAATTATATCCAGTTTACCTGCTTCATATCCCTCATCATATGGATCCTCATCTTCTTCTTTGATCATCAGATCTATGAAGCTCTGGAGAACTAGTTTAGCAGTTTCATCAGCACTTGATTCAATTGCATCGGCCGGTGTTTCACGTGATTCATCTCTTGATTGAGTTTGAACTCCCATATGGGCCTTCATAACTTCATCTGAATCGCTTATGGAGTTTACCCTTACCAATGATTTAGTGCCTTTATAGGAATTACTATTGGGATTGGATTTATCATCGAAATTTCTGTTAACTGTTACTCCCGGGAAAGCATCACCATCATCCCCTGTAAGTTCCTTCTGGGCTACTTCCACCCCTTCTTCCTTAATTAGAACTGTCATATCCCTCTGTAATTCATTTTTCCCATCAGATTGTTCCAGGGTTAAAAAGAAGTGTTCAGGATCCGAGTTCGGTGCCTGGTACACACATCTGCTTTCATCAACATGCCATATCAACAGACCGTTTCCTGGTAAATACCGATCAAATCCTTTTTGCTGCCGATTTTCCAGGAGGAAATACTCCCTCCCACCTGAACCCTGAACTTCCAGTTTATAGATAACTCCATCATCATCTATAACCGCTGGTATATCCTGGATCTCGGGTGGTTTCTTTATAAGTTCGGGTTCCCTCCAACCCAGATGTATCTTACACCAGGCACTGGGATGGGCAGGTGTTCTGCCATTATTCAGATGGTCTCCAATACCCATTAAACACCAGCTTCCCACCACTGGAGAATAGCCCTCCTTATAAAGATCGGGCAATCCCAGTAAATGGCCTACTTCATGACAATAACAACCAATATCATTGAAGGGGAGTTCAGAAACCAGACAATATCTATCAGCCCATATACCATCCTGTACTTCCAGTGGTTCCTCTAGTCGGTCCTGATGGGGTCTGATATAATTTATATCCAGACCAGTATCCAGACCTTTACCAGCGTAAACCACGATCAACATTTCGATTTTACCATCACTGGCAAAGGGTGTAAAATCGATCTTACCCTCATTTTTAGCCTGGAGAATGGTTTCTTTAACTAGTTTCCGGGCCCGGGGATAGTGTCTGTTTACCGGAACTTCATCAACATAATCTACCCTATTACCCGCTGCAGAGTACCACTCCTCATTGACTTTGCCAGTTATATCCAGTTGATTACCGGATGCTTCCAAATAATAATCCCTCATACTCTTATGGGAACCCTTAGAAAAAAGCAGATCCTCAAATTCCAGGGGATCATGGGAATGCTTTACATCTTTAAATTCAGTTAAAAGAACCAGAACGTTTCTGGTACCAATAACCGGCTCTATCTTCTTACAGGGCCCTACTGTAAGGGGAGCAGCTTCTAGAGAACCATACTGGGAAACTAATTTTTCTTCACGATTCATCATGGTCTGTTTTTGATCCTGCCGCCTCTTTTTAAGAGCTTCGAAGGTTCTAAGATCCAGTCCGCCTTTATCAGGAAATTCCTCGGGATCTAATCCTTTCTCTATCAGATCTCTGGTTTTTCTTATTTTTTTATAAACTGAAGGATGAAGATGTCTTTCCTGACATATTCTATCCGTTTTTTTAGAAAACAAAAACTAGAACCCCCGTATATGAATTTATTTTTTACCTGTTTTATCTTGTATTCCTTTGTAATTAATAAATTTTTTTCTAATGGAATATCATAGATAATCCAACATATCTGTTATATGATTTAATTAACCATGATTAAATAGAAAGATTTAAGAATTTTATAGGGAAACTTAAACATATAAATAATGAATACCTTACAGGGGGGATTTTTAATGGAAGAAGGAAAAAGAAGTAAAGAATACAACAAAGGATATAAAGACGCAGAAAAAGATTTACTCGATAAAGAGAATATGAAACTCTTTACCGAAGGGTACAAAGCAGGGTATAAGGATGGTTATAAAGCAGCTATGAAAGATGTAAAAAAGATGATGCTACTTAAAGTACCACCTGAGATCAGGAAGCAAATGGAAGAAGAAGGGGCTCTATCACAATGGCCTTTACCATGGTAACTTAAGAAGATCTATACTCAATTACTAATTTTAAGTCGTAACAGAGGGCCAGTGGAGAATATAATAAAACGGAGTAATAATAATTTTTAAACTCCGAATTAGACCATTCAATCCTCTTGACTTATTTACTTAATAATTCTGTGTATTTGAGTGGGTTGAGAAATTTGAGTTTTAAAATTGAACAGTTGAAAATTTTTTTAATCATCTTTTTATTAATTTTCCCACTCATTCTGTCTTCAAATATAGTTGTTGCACAAGATAGTAAACCTAAGGTTTTATTTGACGAAACTGGACCCGATTATGGGAAATTTTTTACCATCTATAACATAGGAACCTATGGATCATCAGGTTTTGCGGCATTACTTGAAGCAAATGGTTACAGCGTCTCCAAAATAACCGATAAACCTATAACTACCGAAAAACTTAAAGGATATGATGTTTTAGTATTGTTTGCTTCCTTTCGTAACTACAGTGACGATGAAGTCAACACCATTAAGGAATTCGTAAATAATGGTGGTGGTTTGTATTTAGTAGGAACCAACTGGGGAGATGTGGATGGTGATCAGAATTTCGCCTTTAATAAAATTGCCAAGAGCTTTGGAGTATCCTTTGCAAACAACGAAATAGTAACCGATACTCAGCATTACATCTTTTTTTCAAATTTCGTGATTGTTAATAATGTTAGTCCAAATCCTGTGACTAATAACGTTTCTACATTCTACTACTTTATGGGAACGTATATAAAAGATACTGGAAATTCTACAGTTGTTGCTTATACAGATGCTGATTCATGGGGTGATCAAGGTTACACCACCCCTCAAGGATACACGTGGAGTAATTATCAAAAAGATTTCCATGAACAAAGTGGGCCGCTGCCAATAATTTCTGAAATGAATTACGGTAAAGGAAAGGTGGTTTTCATGGGAGCTGCATTTACTTTTGCGAATTCATTCCTTTATAGAGGCAATGGATGGAAACTGGGATTAAATACTGTTAACTGGTTGGCAAATCGCCCAGCACCTTCCAGCTACCAGCCTGCTGGTATGATCCCTTATAACATCGGGGATATGTGGTATCGAATTATAGGAATGTTCATTTTAGCAGTCATTCTATTTTCTGGTCTTATATTTAAAATTAGACGCGATAAAATTTCCGAAAGTTATCAAACAAAAATTGAAACCATTAAGAACTGGAAATTCAGATTTCAAGTAGCAATAAACGCGATTTTTATGATTTTAGCGGGACTTCTATTTATACCCATTAATTTCTATCTTTTTGATATTACACAGTTCGCTGCGTATGACCCTAATTTAGGTTATGCATTGATCACAACAGGCATTTTATACTTATTATTTATGGGAATTACATTATACAATATCATTGCCCGTCAGGTTATCCCAGTGAAATATAACTACTTTAACATAGTTATCATCCTTCTTTTCGCTGGTTTAACCATTTTACTGGGAGATATATTCGGCTTTCCCTACATGCAGATATTCACTGTGGGTGGCATGATTCTTTTAATTCCACTTGTAATCAATTTATGGTTCCATAGGAGCTATGGACAGTATCTGATCATTGAAGGCAAAGAATTTGACCGCCTTGAAAAATTATCTGCCAATGCTTTGCTCTATGAGTTTAGAACAATCTACACAGATTTAGATTATCTTGGAGAGGGAGGCTTTGGCCGGGTTTTCAAAGCAGTGAATAAAAAAGGACAGAAAGTGGCCATAAAAATACCTAAAACATTTGATAAAAGGGCTGAGAGAACCTTCATCACCGAAGTATCCAACTGGAGTCATCTGGATCATCCTAACATCGTAAAACTCTATGATTTCAAGATACTTCCTATTCCCTACATTGAAACAGAGTACTGTGATGATATATTGGAAAAAGGAATGAAACCATTAAAAGAAGCCGTTAACATCATTTATGAGGTGGCTAAAGGGTTGCAATATGCCCATAACAAACATATCATTCATGGTGATATAAAATTCTCTAACATCCTGATAAAAGATGGCGTGTATAAGATTTCAGATTGGGGACTGAGTAAACTGAAAACTGAGGAATCTTTGAGTTTATCAGGCGCCACACCATCTTATGCTGCTCCAGAGCAGATATCACATGATTTTGGAAAAGCTGATGAGAGAACCGATATTTATCAGTTGGGAACTGTTTTTTACGCCATTTTAACGGGTGAAATGCCCTTTAAAGGTGATGTTTTCCAGATTTACACCTCTACGTTAACTAAAAAACCTGTGCCTCCTGTAGAAATTAATGCCAATGCACAACCGGTAAGTGACATCATCATGAAGTGTCTAAACAAGAATAAAGAAGACCGATACTCCTCAATGGAGGAATTGATTAAGGACCTGAAAGAGTTCATGGAAAATGAGACTGCTTTATTTGGTGATGAAGAAAATCCAGAAGAGTGATATGATATTGTATCTAATTTGATACATATGAAGGCTCTAAGTGAGGGAGTTTATTGGATAAAAGAGCACTTCTAGGGATTGCCTGTAGTTTAACTGTTTCCATAGTTATTTTATCCTTCATCATATACGGTAATTCTGATTTTGATGAGCAATTAATCCATCAGGTTGATGAAGGAGTGCCCGCAGAAAAGTTAATTCCCCAAATCGATGAAGAAACTCAAAAACTGCAAACGGATGCAAAGAGACGTTTACTATCTATTGTGATGGACAAAAAATACTGGGGAAATGGTGATTTGGCTTCACCTGACGATTTTCAATATTATACTACGGGTTATGTAACTGAAATGGATGTAATTTCAAATTATGATAGTGCACGAAAAAAGTTTGCCCGAAGAGAAATAACTAAAAAGCAGTTTTTACAGGAAATTGAAGGACCTAAAGCATTCTTTAAGTATGCATTGGGGCAATTTTAGATGTTCCTAATAGATTGGGTTAACATGTTCATTGAATGAAAAGTAACTGGTTAAAATAATCATAATTAAGGAAAGATAATTTAAAGGAAAATTGGTATGGAGATATATACAGACGTAGGGGGAAGACCAGGATTAGATTGTGGTGGTTTTTGCCAGTTCTGTTTCTACAAAAATGTAGATTTTAACCGGTTGAAGTCGTTAAAGATAGGCTGTGCTGATTGTCCGCCCCATCAGATAGGATGCGAAAAATGCCAGGCTTTGATCAACAGGGTGGAAAACGATTTTAAACCACTCCCCAGGGTGTTCATGGATCTGGAGAACAAACTGATGCAGAATTCATGGGATGCACTTAATAGAAACCTTAAAGTGGTAATCGGTGCTGGAGCTGACATATTTTATTATCCCCACCTCAAAGAGCTGGTATCAGTTATAAAAGCATCATATCTGCCCTTGCACCTGGGATATACCAGTGGAAAAGCTATTAAAGATGAAAGTTTTGCCCGGGAGCTTATTTCCTTGGGACTTGATGAACTGAGTTTTTCGGTATTCTCCACCGACCCAGAGCTTCGAAGGAAATGGATGAGGGACAGAAATCCTGAGGAAGCTGTTAAATCATTGAAACTCTTCTGTGAGAATATAGAGGTTAACGCATCGGTGGTGGTTATTCCGGGTGTAAATGATGGGAAACGATTGTTCCAAACCGGTAGTGACCTGGAAGAATGGGGAGTTAAAACATTTGTTCTAAGGAGATTTGCAAATTTTAAAAACCAAGGATTGATATTAAACGATGACCGCCCTATACTGGAGGGAATAAAACCCCATACCTATGAAGAATTCCAGGAACTGGTTAGGGAAGTTTCTGATGAATTCTCCTTTAGGGTGCTGGCCTTTCCTTTCTATGACCCTGAAAAGGATTTTCCCTTTGTCATTTTAAAGGAGAAAAACAGAGGATTTCTGGAAGAATTACCCCCTGTTAAAAGGGAGGCCACTGTTGTAACCAGTAAATTATCCTCACCCTTCCTTAAGAGATTTTTTGAATTGGTTGATGAATCAGATCTGGTCAACGTGATAGGTGTGGATAAGGAAATAGCTGATCTGATAACTCATGAAGATTTAGAATCCATAGACCTTGCTGAAGTTAGAAAGAATGTAGTCCTTCCCAGTGGAGCTTTAGTTCATGATGAACAGGCCCAGGAAATTTTTAGTAAAGATGGGGTTCGAAGGAGGATTAAGAGGGGGCCTTACGTTTTAACACACCCTTACTACGAGAGCGTTGATTTTAATACAGAAGAGTTAATAGAACATGAATTAAAATCCTTCAAAGCTTTGATAGATAAAGTAAACCTTCCAATTTAAGTTACATCAGTGTTAAATCATTAAAAAGTTAAATCATTAAAGAAAAGTACATTTTAAAAGAAGTGAGGTAAAGTTACCATATGGCCATTACTTAATATACACATAAAAATAGTTGGACAAGAGTAATATGGACAAAGTATATTCTAACCTGGGAGGAAGGCCAGGCTTCGATTGTGGTGGCTTCTGTAAATTCTGTTTCTTTAAAAATGTGGATTTTCAAAGGCTCGAATCCTTAAATATAGGTTGTGTAAACTGCCCGCCAGATCAGATCGGATGTGATTACTGTCGAAATATAATTACTGGTGTTAAAAATGGCTTTAAACCGATCTCCTATGTTTTGATGGATGTGCAGAATAAATTGATGCAGAGACCATGGGATGCTTTAAATGGAGATCTTAAAGTGGTGGTCCATGCTGATGCCGATGTGTTCTCTTATCCCGATTTAATGGTCCTGGTCTCCATGATAAAACAAACTGGATTACCGTTACATTTAGGTTATACCAGTGGGAAGGCCATAAAAAATGAGAGCTTTGCTCAGGAACTCATTTCCAAAGGACTTGACGAACTAACCTTTTCAGCCTTCTGCACCGACCCTGAAATTCGGGGGAAATGGATGAGGGACAAGAATCCAGAAGTATCTCTAAAGTCCCTTAAATTATTCTGCCAAACCATCGATGTACATGCATCGGTGGTGGTAGTGCCGGGAGTAAATGATCAAGAGAAATTCTTCCAAACCTGCAGCGACCTGGAAGAATGGGGAATAAAATCCTTAATACTAAGAAGATTTGGAAACTTAAGGTATCAGGGATTAATTTTTAACTATGACCAGCCAGTTGCAGAAGGTATAATACCTCCTTCCTATGAAGAATTCAAGGAACTGGTAGAGCAAGTCTCACGTGAATTTTCATTTAAGTTAACCAGTTTCCCCCTTTATGATCCTGAAAAAGACTTTCCATTTGCTATTTTAAATAAGAAAAACCAGAAATACTTGGAGCAATTACCAGAAATTCACGGGGAGGCTACTGTTATAACCGGCAAATTAGCAGGCCCTTATCTGGAGAAATTCTTTAGTGCAGTGGATGAATTTGGGCTGGTGAACGTGGTAAGTGTGGAGAAGGAAATAGCTGATCTAATCACCCCTGAAGATCTGGAAACCATTGATCTAAGCAGAGTCCAGAAAGAAGTGATACTTCCCAGAGGGGCGCTGGTTCATCAGAAACAGGCCCTGGAAATCTTAGGTAGAGATGGAACTATCCGGAAAATCAAGAGGGGTCCTTATAATTTAACTCATCCTTACCATGAAAATCTAGATTTTAATGAAAAAGAGTTGTTGGATTTTGAATTTAAAGCCTTCGAAGAATTAATTAACATAATCAACCATTAAAAAAAAGAAGTGAATTTTTTATGATGATCAACGCCCCATTAGGCGGTACACCAGGAAAGGATTGCGGAGGGTTCTGTAAATTTTGCTATTTCCGCGGTGTAGATTATGATAATCTGGACTCCCTGTCCATCGGCTGCAGATACTGTCCTCCCCATCAGGTGGGATGTGATCATTGTCATGAAGTTATAAACGATATTAAAAATGGTTTCAGACCCCTTTCCAGGGTTTTATCTCATCTGGAAAATATTTTAAGGTGGCATGAGGTACTGGGCACACTCGATTATAAGAACCTGAAGGTGGTAACTGCCAGCATGGCAGATGTGACTTCTTATCCTCAGCTTTTTGAACTTCTTACCACCTTAAAAGACCAGGGATTTTTGGTTCATCTTGGCTATACCAGTGGTAAATGTATAAAAGATGGCAAGACAGCCGAGAAACTGGTCTCTCAGGGTACGGATGAGATTAATTTTTCGCTCGTATCCATGGATCCTGAGATTAGACGAAGGTGGATGGGTGATAGAACACCGGAAGAGTCGATTAAAGCCCTGCAAACATTCTGTGAATCTGTGGAGGTAAATGTCTCGACAGTGGTTATTCCTGGAGTGATAACTGAGGAGGATCTCTTCGGAACCTGCACTAAACTGGAAGAATGGGGAATAAAATCCTTTATTTTAAGCAGGTTTGTAAATTTCAAAAAGGAAGGACTCATCTATAATAACCGGCCGGTTATAATGGGCATGAAAACCCAGCCATTTCCTGAGTTTCAGGAACTGGTGAAAATGGTGGATGATGCATTCCCATTTAAAGTAATTGGTTCTCCTGATACTCTCTACAAATTATCTAAAAAGGAAAACAGGAGATATTTAAATAATCTACCAGAAGTAAGGGGTGAAGCCACCATCATAACCAGCCAGTTGTCTTGTAAGCCACTTGAAGAAATATTTAAAGTCATCTCCCCGGACAAAGTAAATGTAATTGGTGTAGATAAAGAGATTGGAGACCTAATTACCATGGAAGATCTGGAGACCGTGGATTTGGGGATGGTGAAAGAAAAAGTCATATTACCTGGTGGGGCTTTGGTGCATGATAGAGTAGCTCGTAAGATATTTAATAAAGATGGCTTAAAAAGAAAAGTGATAAGGGGTCCTACTTCCCTGTTTTATTTCGATGTTGAATTTTTAAATCAGGATAGTAACCTTGAACATGAATTCTTAAATTTCAATGCACTGATAAAAAAGATTAACTCTTCATAAGATTAATACCTAATTTAAGCATTTCAATATAACCGCAACTTTTATATACTATAATTGTCTAAGTATAGACAGGTGTGTATCTTACACACCTCACCCCCCCTTCTTTTTATAGCAAGTATTAACTAAGAATAATACCTTTTTAGAGGGAAAAAAATATTCACATAGTTATACAATATTTACACTTGAAACGAAACTTTTATATATGATGAACTTGATTATATACAATAGGTGTGTAGTATGCACACCAACACCCCCTACTTAAAATAAGATTTCAGCAAATACCCTTATTTTTAGTTGAAATCTGGGGACGGCTTCCAGAGAGGGCTTATTTTATAGTCCATTTTTTCCCTCCTACAACACACCTCCAATCTCTGGAAGCTAGGGTTCCCTATCTTTAATAATTATTTAAAAATAAATCATAACCAGTGGGGTGGGTGGATGGGATAATACCCTACTCTTTTGTTCTATAAAAATTTCATAGTTTAGAAATTTTCATCTTTTAGATTTTTTAAATATTACATGGATTTTTAATTCTTCATGGATTTTTTAAATTTTCAACTTTGATACTTATTTTTGAAATTAAATTTTGATCTAGTTTATATAAATTTTTGATCTAACTGAGAAATTTCTCCATGGTTCGACTTACGAGTTCCAGGATTAATTTTTAGAAAATTTTGTTTTCTAATTTTTCATCTAAAGTTCAATTCTTATGATTAAGATCTTATAAATCCATTTCCACATTTTACCAGCAAATCAAAAATCGTAGAAATGTAACTATTTTCTCTGGCAGATATATACTAAACATATAAAATAGGGTGATTTCTAGTAATTAATATTTTTTTTAAAAATTTTATTTAGAAAATAGTTCAGGAAACAGTTTCATCTAAAAATTTTTATTGGTAAAAATTACCAGTGAAAGAAATCCTTGTTTAATCTAAATCAAAAAAAAGAAAATAAAAAAAAATTGGAGTTAAGTGTCAATTCCATTTTTCTTCAGCAAATCAACGATGTAATCTGATGAAAGGAAGAAATTGTAATTTCCAGTGTTACCTGCTCCAAGAACCAGAACTCCTATAACCTCGTTATTTGCATTTACAACGGGACCTCCACTGTTACCATGGTTAACTGCGGCGTCGGTTTGGAAGTAAGTCGTCCCTTTAGGACTGGTTCTCTCACCACTAACTGTACCTTTAGTTAATGTGGCGTTAGCTACACTTTCTAAAAACTGTTTTTGATTTCCTGCAGATGCTATATATTCGGTGAAATCCAGCTGTTCTTTAGGATAACCGAAGATTTCGATATCATCACCCGTTACAGGCTTTTGATCACTTATAGACGCTGTTGGAAGGTTTGCTGGAGGATTTTCCACTTTAAGCAGGGCTAAATCCTTCTCCTGGTTATCTGTGGCTGCGAAATCAATTATTTGGGCTAAGTAATTTTCTTCACCAGTCGAACTGTTTGGGAAAGCGGGTCCAATGATGTATACATCATAGTTGGCCTTTTCTACTGTAACAACACCTGTGGTATAGGCTGCATCGGTTAGTGTATTTAGATCATCATAGGTAAGTTGTCCAAGATTTTCTGGTTCATATTGTTGCATATAAAGAATAAGTGCAGCCTGAGCCACATACCACTTAATATCCTTGTCTTCCATCTTCCTGATGTTTTGTTTGTATGACAGATCAATGGGATCAGCAACCACATGAGCAGCAGTTACGATGTATCCCTCTTGATCCACGATGAATCCAGAGCCGGTACCAAAAGGTTTATCATAATAATCAACGGTAACTGGGATTTGTTGTCCATCTAAGGTAATTGTAGCAGCTCCAGATACCGCTGGTGCTACTAGAACCGTGGCTGCCTGGGGTGAGGCATTGAAAAATGATGGCAACAGGAAAAACGCTGCAGCCGCCCCTACCACAACAATCGCTACAATAATTATCAAAATAGCCTTTGT
>MVQY01000052.1 GCA_002067325.1 Methanobacterium sp. PtaU1.Bin097 | reverse complement strand
ATTGAGAATACACTATTATATGGACGGGTAGGGAGTTTGAAAATCGATTCCGAAGAGATGATTAGGCTACAAAAAGAGTTTGTAGAGTTTTTTCAGGAGCACAGTGGCCCTGAATATTTGGTGGGGCCGTTTGTATTATATAACTTATCTCCCGAAGATCGTAGGGTAGTAGCTCAAGGATTACCAGATATAGTAACAAAACAACTCATACCCATTGAATGGAAAGACAAATGGGCACCAATGCAACCATTCCTACTTGAATAGGCCGATAATGCTTATAAATTTTGAGGATATTGTAACGCCAACATCCTTTTTATGTATCAATTGAGTTGTAAAACTAATTACCCGTTACTTTTTGGGTAGATCTCACCTAATATGGCGGATTTTATTACCTCTCCATGGCAGGGAAGAGGATCACACCAACATAAAAGAGTTAATTCTCCTTTATCTTTATATAACTTTTGTAATCTACGGATTTCCTTCCATTGTGGGCTGTCTTCTGTAAGGGACTTGAGAAACTTTTCAAACCTGTTGATCAAATTTAGTTTTGATTCATAGTTATTCTGTCCAGAATATGGATTTTTTAAGGGCGAGGCCTTAAGTCCGTAATGATAATTATATCTTCCTATATACTCCCCTTCACCATCATATTCGGAGTATTTCTTAATTTTAATCAAAAACAAATCACCTGAATAACACCTGAATAAAAATTAGGTGCTTTTTTAAGTTTTAAAAATTTTTGGAAACTCATCTTAAAAAAAGGTTTTTATTCATAGAGGCTATTTATTTGTCAACTGTATTTCAATAGCGGAAACATTAGTGTTTGATCCTTCTCTATTAGATAACTCTTCTGTGCTGATATTAATTTCTCCAACTTCTGCTTCTAGAACAAATTTATTCTTTACAACTTCAGCAACATCTACAGCTCTACTGATGGATCTTCCTCTGGCTTTCAACATTACTTCAGATGTTCCGTTGTTCATTTGAGTCACTACCGCTAATACATAATTCATAAGTGGTTTACTACCAATGTATACTGTGTTTTCCTCTGACATCATTGTACCTCCTATTAAATACATTTTTATGGGATGTTTAAACGATTTTAACTAAAAAATAAAATTTTTGGGATATTCAATGAAAAATGATGTTTCAAAGAATTTCAATAAACTCAGAAATAATTTAGAATCATTCAACTACTTCTGCAAATGCAAAATTTCTTCTGGCAGAACTGATTCTAATTTTAACTTCATCGCCTACTTTGGCGCCGGATACAAAAACCACAAAACCTTCTATTTTGGTAATTCCATCTCCATCTCTACCAGTGTCTTCAATTTTCACGTCATATTCCTCTCCTTCATTAACCGGAGCGGAATTTCCTCTATTATCTCTTCTCTCATTGCCATAGTTATTTCCAAACAAATTTATCACTTCCAATTAAAGCCAAATAATATTATTGGCCAAGTTAATATTGGTTTTTAAAGCATATAAAGTAATTTATTTGTAGAATTTCCATTTTATAGATTTTTTGCAATTATTTTCATTTAAAACCCATTATACATCTATTTCAGATCATCATTCCCATCTCTGATTCATCCTTAGATGTAAATCGAACCGATTAAAAAAGTGGTTATTACAATTAATTCAAAACTAACTGGATTAGATTATTAAAAAATTTATTTAAGGCAATAAATCATTTTTTTGTATGTAAATAAATTATTAAGGTTATAAACATATCTATTATCGAGGGATTTTATGGAAAAATATGGTCTAGATGAGCGTAATCATATATTTGATGAGATTATCCGGTCAAGACGTTCTATACGAGTTTTTAAGGATGGAAAACCTCCTAAAGAAGATATTGATGATATAATTGGGGCGGGTATGTTGGCACCTTATGCTGCTACAGCAGTAGGTGATATTAAGGATTTCAGGCGTTTTTTTGTCTTTGAAAGAGGCACTAAAAGTATCGATACTTTAGCTCTTTTAATGGAAAATAAAGCTGCAGAAGGGGTTAAACATTTTGAAGGTTTATTAAAAGAAAAACCTTTCATGAAATCCAAATTCCAGTCATTCATAAATAGACTGAAGATGATCAGGGATAAAGGTGTTCCTGGTGTGACTACAGCTCCTTTTTTCATCATTGTTGCTGAAATTCGCGGAATTCCTCCAGCTGAACAAGAATCGTTGGCTCATGTACTTGAGAATATGTGGCTTAAAACCACGGCTTTAAATCTGGGTTTTCAGTTGGTATCCCTCACCAGTCAGATGGCGGAGGATGAAAAATTAATGAAACTTTTAGAACTTCCAGTTGGAAAATTCGCTCTAAATGGATGTGCCATAGGATATCCGGATATAACTCCCAAGCCTACATCACGTCCAAATACACAAGATGCTACAAAATGGATGGATTAAAAAAAAAGTTTGGGCTATTGAATATTAATAAAATGGGTAGAAAATGAAGATTTAAATATCTTATAAGGTGGTATCTATCTTGGAATTACCTATTGCTCCGGTGGGAAGAATAATAAAAAATGCCGGTGCTCCCAGAATAAGTAAAGATGCGAAAGTTGCTCTAGCTAAAATTTTAGAAGATCAGGGCTTAGAAATTGCTAGAGATGCGATTTGGTTAGCTAAACACTCTGGTAGGAAAACTGTTATGAAAAGAGATGTGGATTCCGCTGTCAATGATATTTTTTATACTTATCATTTTCCATGAGTGAAATGTTCAATCTCCAAGATTATTTATAATACTATATCATCATTTGACTGGTGCTAGATCCTCTAAAAAGACTTAACTAAGCTTCAATGACTGGGAGAAACCCGGCACCCGGATAGACTACCTTCTGCGAGTTTACTCGGGGGATAAAGGGTAACTACCAGTGAACTAATGAGTTATGCAGAGAAACCAAATTTTTTAATTTTTATTCATTTTATAAGTAGATTAATCAAGAAAATAGAATATTAATAAATATTTAATCAATCCTATTCTTTAAGGAAATATTTATTCTTTAAAATCAAAAATATATACAAAAATTTTCGTGTGTTTTTTGAAATGGATTCTGATAATCAATTCAGGACGAAGGTGTTTGAAGAAGCTTTAAGGGAAAATAAAGAGTATTTTCGTCTATTTGTGGATGCCAGTTTAGATGTAGTGTATTGTATGAGTCCTGATTGGACTGAGATGCGTCAATTGCACGGCCGGGAGTTTATCCCAGATACCTGGAACCCATGTGAGACTTGGATGGATAAATATATTCATCCAGATGACCAGGCTCATATTCAAGAAGCCATTAAGAAAGCTATTCATAATAAAACTGTCTTTGAGATGGAACATCGTATCCTGCAAGCGGATGGCACCATAGGATGGATACATTCACGAGCAGTTCCGGTTTTGGATGAAAATGGTGAAATTATGGAATGGTTTGGAACTGCAAGGGATATAACAGAGCAAAAGAAAGGTGAAGAAGAATTAGAGTTTCAGGCTGGTCTTTTAACCAATGTTAATAATGCATTGACAGCGGTAGATGAAAATTACATTGTAACCTATTGGAATAATGCAGCTGAGCAGCTATTTGGCTGGAGTAAAGAAGAAGTAATGGGTAAACACTCCAAAGGTATATTCCAAACCAAAGTACCCGACTCATCACGAGAAGAAGCTATAGAAAAAATGTTAAAAGAAGATCATTACGATGATGAAGTATATTATAAACACAAAAATGGAAAGTATATTCTAACCCATGTTTGTTCTACAGTCCTAAAAGACCATAATGGCAAATTTAAAGGTAGCATAACTTCTTTCCAGGATATAACCGAGCGTAAAAATGCTGAGGATGCATTAAGGGAGAGTGAGGAGAAGTACCGGTTGATCGTTGACACGGCATACGAAGGCATAGTGATTGCAGACCCAGAAGGTACCTACACCTACGTCAACCAATGCATGGCTGACATGCTAGGCTACTCCATCGATGAGATCCTTGGAAAGTCGGGTAACGATTTCATTTTTGACGATTTTTTACCAGTTGTCCAGGAGATCCGCACGGGATTAGGGGAGGGCCACTCCATCCAGGGCGAGTTCAAGTTCCGCCGGAAGGATGGCTCTGTACTGTGGACAGCATACAATTCGACTGCAGTGTATGATGATGAGGGGAGGCACATCGCGAACATCGGCATGCACACCGACATCACCGACCGTAGGAAAGCTGAAAAGGCGCTCCAGGAAAGCGAAAAACATTACAGCGAAATTGTGGAGACAGCTGAAGAAGGTATTGCTGTCCATGAACCGGATGGAACCATTACCTACGTTAACCAGCGCATGGCTGATATGCTTGGCTACCCGCGCGAGGAGCTGATAGGAAGCTTAAGCACTGATTTTGTTGATGGTGAAGAAAAGGAATTAGTTATTCAGACGCGTAAGAACTTAAAATATGATGGAAGTTTTACCAGGGAAAGGAAGATGTCCTGTAAGGATGGTTCGACTCTGTGGACACTGACCAATCTTACTCCGCGACGGGATAACGCAGGCAATTTCATTGGTTATCTGGCGATGCATACCGATATCACCGAGCGGAAGAAAGCTGAAGAAAAACTCAAGGAAAGTGAAAACCGTTTTCACTCCTTATATGAGGAACAAAAACGACTTACCGATGAATTAAAAAGTTCAAATAAGGATTTGGAACAGTTTGCCTATGTGGCTTCCCATGATTTACAGGAGCCTCTCCGTATGGTTGCTAGTTTCACCCAATTATTAGAAATGCAATATAAGGATAAATTGGACGATAAAGGTCTTGAGTATATTGCATTTGCGGTGGATGGTGCTAAGAGGATGCAGGAGCTCATCAATGATCTTCTAGTCTTCTCCCGAGTAACCAGTAAAGCTGATGGATTCAAACCAGTGGATATGTGTAAGGTGTATGATGAGGTTCTATTTAACCTGGAAATCATTATCGAAGAAAATGATGCAGTCATCACCAGAGACCCCTTACCAGTTATTTTCGCTGATTATTCGCAGATGGTACAGATATTCCAGAACCTCATTGGTAACGCTCTTAAATATAGAAGTAAAAAAACACCGAATATACATATTTCTATAGGGGCGAAAGATAATCACTGGCTTTTTGCTGTTAAAGATAATGGAATAGGAATAGAATCAGAATTCACCGATAAAATATTCGATATATTCAGAAGACTACATACCAATGATGAATACGAAGGAACTGGTATCGGACTTTCCATTACCAAAAGAATAGTAGAAAGACATGGCGGTAAAATCTGGGTAGAATCAGAACCGGGCCAAGGGTCAACCTTCTATTTCACAATCCCTAAATAAATGGAATATTAACCCTATTCAGTAAACCTAATGATATTATTCAGCAAATAGACAGATTCTCTCTTATTGAAAAATTCGTATTTTAAATAAAAAAAAGGAATAGATTAAAAGAAAATTATTTTGAATATTCAAGATGGATATTCAACGTTGTTTTTCCATTAGGCCAGGTCGAACCGGTCCAGGTTCATGACCTTATCCCACGCCGCTATAAAGTCCTGTACGAACTTCTCAGAGGAATCTCACTGGCATAGACTTCTGCTAGTGCCCGTAATTCGGAGTTTGAACCGAATATGAGGTCGCAACGTGTACCTGTCCACTTGAGTTCGCCTGTTGCCCGATCTACTCCCTCATATACATCATCGTCTTCTGGGGATGTTTTCCATTCTGTGCTCATATCAAGCAGGTTCACGAAAAAGTCATTGGTGAGTGTTTCGGGCCGTTCAGTGAAGACGCCGTGCTTTGACCCTCCGTAGTTGGTATCCAGGACACGCATTCCACCAATGAGAACCGTCATCTCAGGAACAGAGAGTGTTAAGAGTTGTGCCTTGTCCACCAGCAACTCTTCTGGTTTCATGGGGCTTGGTGCCTTCTGATAGTTACGGAAGCCGTCTGCAAAGGGTTCGAGATATCCGAAGGATTCTATATCGGTCTGCTCCTGCCGGGCGTCCATTCGTCCCGGTGCAAATGGAACAGTTACATCGTAGCCAGCATTTTTAGCGGCCTGCTCAACACCAGCACAACCACCTAAGACGATGAGATCAGCCAGTGAGACCTTCTTGCCATCTGACTGGGTGTTAAATTCGTTCTGGATGCCCTCAAGAACCTCGAGAACTTTAGCCAGCTGGTCTGGTTGGTTGACTTCCCAATCATTCTGGGGTGCCAGGCGAATTCGGGCACCGTTAGCACCGCCACGATAATCAGAGCCACGGAAGGTGGATGCTGAGGCCCAGGCTGTTTGAACCAGCTCTGATACTGAGAGGCCGGAAGCCAGTATCTTTTCCTTAAGGGCGGAGATATCATATTCATCAATCAGTTCATGATCCACTGCAGGGATGGGGTCCTGCCAGATGAGCTCCTCATCAGGTACTTCTGGACCGAGATAGCGTGTAAGGGGGCCCATGTCACGGTGGATTAGTTTGAACCAGGCACGGGCGAATGCATCGGCAAGTTCATCTGGGTTTTCCAGGAAATGCCGCGTGATCTTTCCATAGATAGGGTCGAACCTCAGGGCAAGGTCCGTGGTCAGCATACCAGGGGAACGTTTTTTGGATGGGTCGTGGGGATCAGGTACGGTACCGGCGCCTGCATCATCCTTCGGCTTCCACTGGTAATTACCGGCCGGGCTCTTCTCCAGCTCCCATTCGAATTTGTATAGGATCTCCAGGAAGCTGTTGTCCCACTTGGTTGGAGTGTTGGTCCAGATTATTTCCTCACCATCGGTAATGGTGTCGTTTCCTTTGCCCGTGCCGAAGTCACTATTCCAGCCCAGGCCCTGCTCCTCGATTGGTGCAGCTTCTGGCTCCGGTCCCTTATGACTTAGGGGGCCTGCGCCGTGAGTTTTACCAAAGGCGTGACCACCAGCTATAAGGGCCACCGTCTCTTCATCGTTCATGGCCATACGGGCGAAGATCTCACGGATATCTTCTGCCGCAAGGAGTGGGTCCGGGTTGCCGTCCGGGCCCTGTGGGTTTACATAAATCAGACCCATTTGAACAGCGGCGAGGGGTTTCTCTAGTTCCCGTTCACCGGAGTAGCGCTCATCTGAAAGCCACTCTTTCTCGGAACCCCAGTATACGTCTTTTTCGGGTTCCCAGATGTCCTCACGCCCGCCACCGAAACCGAAGGTTTTAAAGCCCATGGATTCCAGGGCGACATTACCGGTTAGAATCAACAGGTCGGCCCATGAAATTTTCCGGCCGTATTTCTGTTTGATAGGCCAGAGCAGACGGCGTGCCTTGTCTAAGTTAGCATTGTCGGGCCAGCTGCTTAGAGGCGGGAAGCGCTGGTTGCCGCTGCCCCCACCACCGCGGCCGTCTCCAGTCCGGTACGTACCAGCGCTGTGCCATGCCATACGAATGAATAAAGGTCCATAGTGGCCAAAGTCCGCGGGCCACCAGTCCTGTGAATCTGTCATCAGTTCTTTGAGGTCCTTTTTCAAGGCATAGTAATCAAGACTCTTGAATTCTTCGGCGTAGTTGAAATCCTCACCCATAGGATTGGATTTCAGACAATGTTGGCGTAGAATGTCGAGATTCAGCCTGTCCGGCCACCAGTCAAGGTTAGCCATAGGACGGCTAACAGTTTGTTTTTTATTTTCATCCATAGTTTCACCCACTTTCCCAATTTAATTCATTTATTTTAATTTTCAAAACTGTGAATCCTGTGTTTTAGAGCTTGATTACTATTTATAGCGTTCATTAGTAGATATAATTTAATTATCCTAAATGTATCAATTTCTATATAGAACTTGGTTCTATATAAGTTTTTCTTCGATACATTTTTATTTTAAAACATCAATTATAAAATATGGAAGAGAAATTTCGGGAACATGGAATTAAGATTACTCCTCAAAGGCGGGAATTAATTAAAAAGCTAAAAGAGTTAGAAAATTCCCATCCTTCATTTAACGATGTTTACAAGGCAGTTAAAGCTACATATCCCAACATAAGTAGTTCGACTGTTCATGAAAATCTAAAATTACTGGTTGAATTGGGCATTATAAGAAGTTTCCACTATAAGGGTGAAATTCGTTATGAAATGAACTCTGAACCCCATATAAACTTAGCAGAACCAAATGGGAAAATTAAAGATATTAAAAACGATAAAATCAAAAAACATTTGGCAGAAATAGGACGCATCCTTAATGAGGAGGAAAAAATAAGATATAAAACGATAATGGTTATTGTAGAGCAAAAATGAAAAAAAACAATAGGAAATTTAGCAAAAGTTTTTATTGGTGAAGTCGGGCGAAAATTCTATTTATATTATATTAGTACCCTTTTAAGCAATTAAGATATTTATTCCCAGAATTCTTTGAATCTTCTATGGGTGTAAATTCAATTATCGATGTATCTACTGTTTATTCTACTTTTTCTTAGTATAAACACCCTGAATCATATGTTGTATAGTAAAAGCTAATTTTCAAAATTCCTTTATTAATCATATTGTAATCTAGTTAGAGCTATTCGTTCAGTTCTCAGAGATTCGCAGCCTATGTTCTGTTCTCATAGACTCGTGGTCCGTAAAGCATGTATCCGACACCCACGAAGATCAAAATGTACTCACCGATGGTAACAGCAGGTGGAGGGGCAACTGTGAAGAAGAACAGGGCCTGGTCGGCGGGTGCGGTGAGGAAGAGTAGTATTGCATCGATAACCGCCAGGACCCCCGCAAGTCTCGGTCTTCGTAGCCACACCGAAACCAGCCCTATAAGGGGAAGCAACATCCCCACGATTATGAAGAATCCTGCAAAAGCCAGGGTTCGTAGTTCAGGCATACGAGGCTCGACTCCCAGTGGACTCAACAGAATTCCCAAAATGAAGCCAACCCCAAACAAGACAGCCAATATGCGCTCTGCACTCGTTAGAGGCGCTTTTGTTGATTGAGAATTATTTTCTTTCATAATTACCTCTTAATAAATTTCATCTCATATTTATATGAACTTAGAGATTAATAATTTTAGCGATTTAAAGAATTTGGGGCTATTAGAAAGGTTCAAATTTGGTCTGATTAGGTGATGTTAATTTAAAGCTCATCCAAAAAGGTGTTCTCAACTAAATTTTTTTAATATTATAGCATTTGTTCAAGTTTAGTCATATCCTATCACGGTATTCAAGGTTCCCACCGCATTCACATTTACCTGCAAAGTCTTCTGGTGATTCACCGGCCTGGAGTTCATAGTATCTGTTGCATTTATCACAGACCAGATAACCCTTCCCTACATGTTTTCCTTTATCCGGAATCGTTTCTTCTACAAGTTTCATGTTACCCGGAGTGGTTTCTATGTTGGATTGGTTCATATCAGAGTTTGAAGACTTTACGTATTTCTGATCGATAAACTCCATTTCACGCAGCCTCTTAACTCTTTCCTCTGTTGGGGGATGAGTAGAAAAAAGGCTACTGCCAGTACTGTCACGATCAGCTCCAACCGCTGGGTTTATAATATAAATACCGTTAAGAGCTGTGTTTTGAATTTTACTCTTCGATTTTTGCATACCGCTGATTTTCTCCAGGGCACTGGCCAGTCCCTCCGGGTATCCGGTGAGATCAGCCCCTGAAGCATCTGCCAGGAACTCACGTTTCCTGGAAATTGCAAATTTAAGTAGTTGGGCAAATAATGGAGCAAGGACAATTAGTACAACAAGAAGGATTAAAAGGATTATCGCAGCTGGGCCACCTTGTCGCCCTCCTCCTCGAAATAAACCTCCCCAAGCTGAGTAACGAGCCATAACTCCTAAAAATACAATAACCCCGGCTAGAACAACCGCTACTGTGGCAAGCAGAACATCATAATTTTTGATATGTGACATCTCATGAGCGATAACACCTTCCAGCTCCAGACGATCCAGACGATCCAGTAAACCCGTGGTAACTGTAATGCTGGCATTTTCATGGTTACGACCGGCAGCAAAAGCGTTGGGCACATCTGTATCTATAATGTATAACTTGGGCATTGGCAGGCCCGCGGCTATACTCAAAGCGTCTACTGTGTTATAAAGATAAGGCTCTTCCTGTTTGGATACCTCTCGTGCACCGGCCATGGTTGTCACTAACGATTGGCCTCCGTAGTAACTGATGAGAAAAGCCATAACAAAAATTATAACACCAATAAACAGGCCGAGGATGGTAGAACCAATGTATAATCCTATTAAATATCCTATCATCCCAATCAGAACCGCGTAAAGGGCAAAGAAAAGGTAGGTCCATCTTTTATTTGCTGTTATGTTATTGTAAATGGGGTCCATTATTCTTCACCATAGTTTACCACAGGAACTTCCCGGGCTTGTTCAGATTCAACTTCGAAAAATTCCCTGGTCTGGAATCTGAAAAGTTGGGCTATCAGGTTAGTTGGAAACTGCTGTACTGCATTGTTTAAATCCAGAACTGTCCGGTTGTAGCGTTGTCTGGCGTAGGCTATCTTATTCTCGATGCCAACCAGTTCTTCCTGGAGCAATAAGAAGTTTTCGTTAGCTTTAAGGTTGGGATAATTTTCTACCACTGCAAAAATGGATTTCAGAGCTTGCGCAGCGAGATTATCTGCTCCTGCGTTTTCCTGTATAGTTGAAGCATTCATCCAGTCACTCCTGGCCCTGGTTACAGTTTCCAGGAGTTCTCGTTCGTGCGTCATGTACCCTTTGACTGTATTGACCAGGTTGGGAACCAGGTCAAATCGCTTCTGTAAGAGGGTGTCGATATTGGAGTAGGCTGTATCGACCATATTTCGCATTGAGATAAGGCGGTTATAACTATAAATAATGTAGGCAACGATTAAAATTATTATTCCCAGTATAATATATTCATACATTTTTTTTGTTCCACCCTGTGATAAGCTGACAGTTCTATATTCCTTTTAATTATATACAAAATGTATTAGTTTAAGTAATTTTTTAAAAACTTTAATCTCTGGGAATAACCACAATCCCTTCTTCAGGGTCACCTAACTCTAAAACACACCCTATAAGGTATAAATAACCTGTTATAGCGGCTAATACCCCGTCCAGTTCGTGCTCTGTGGGCTCGTCTGGCAGGTTATAAATCTGGTTTAAATCATCCTTTAAATCCTTAAAACCCAGCATCTTCTGGCTGGTGCGGGGATGGGTTTCTATAACTTCAAAATCCTTTCTAAGCTCCTTAGCAAGTCTTATTCCCCTTAAGGTGAGCATCTTCATCCCCTGGAAAGTGAGTGGGAGCACCCGGCCGTAAGGGCGTATATCTCGCTCTGCCTGGCGGAAATGTCCGCCCACAGCACACTTACAATCCTTCTCCAGGCAACAACGGCCTTTCGGTAAGGATAGTGGGGCGTCGATGGCTATTACTGCCGGATTTACCTTCTTAACATTTTCTATTAGGTTTTCATCACTGTATAGGGTCTTCAAAATAAGATGTTCGCCCTCTAATACACAGAATCCGCTGGGATTTTCTTGTTTACCTGCCAGGTCTATTCCTATAATCTTCATTTATATCAGGTTCAAAAAGTCCAGTAAGAGTATGGCCATGGAGAAATAAATGCCCAGAGTGGTTATATCACTGATTATAGTAGCTAATGGACCGGTTGCAACTGCCGGGTCGTAATTGAAACGTCTAAACACTAGGGGAAGGAAAGTGGATATACATACCGCGGCAATGATACTTACGAGCATGGAAAGTCCGACAACAGCTCCTAAAAAGTAGGTGCCCCATCCAATTATGGCCACAACACTGATTAAGAATCCGCAGACAACGGCGAGCATGGCTGCAACTTTAAATTCCCGGATAATGTAACCGCCCAGGGGGAGCTCCGGATCCAGGGCAACACTCCTGATAATCAACGCCTCTGACTGTGTTCCCACCGCATCACTCATATAGACCAGGACAGGTATGAAGGCAGCTAAAACTAGAAATTTGCTTAAGAGTTCTTCAAAACTGGTGACCACCGAAGCAGCTGCAGTACCGCCCAGAACCCCGACTATAAGCCAGGGCAATCTTGACCTCATCATCACCCATGCCGATGAAGTGATTGAGGTATATTCCTCACCCACCCGGTGGAACAATCCTCCAAACCGGAAGATATCCTTTTTAACTTCTTGATTGAAGGTTTTAAGTATTTCATCGTAGGGAACGATTCCCAGAAGATGGTCTTCATCATCAACCACGGGTAAAGCTTTAAGTCCATGGGAAAGTGCCAGATACACTATCCTCTCCTGGCCTGTGGGGGGTGTTACTTTGACCAGGTCCTTTTTCATGATGTTTTCTACTTTGGTTTCATTATCCTGGGTGCTGAAAACCTTTTTAATAGAAATTACACCCTGTAAAATATTTTGATCATCGACCACGTAGATGTAATCGATGCTGTCAAATTGATTGGTGTGCTGGGATAGCATTTCTTCTATATCCTCTACAGTATCTCCAATTTTTACACGGGGAAATCTGGTGCACATCTTACTTTCCACGGTCTCTGGAGGGACATCATCTGACATAGAATAACCTTATCCCTTTTGATTTAATAATTTTTTGATTGGGGCTTTTCAAGTTGATAATTAATGGAAACAACATTTATATGTTATCAAATAATAACATATATTGAAGGGGATACAATGGATAAAGTGATGATAAATAAAGGACAGAATGATAATGGATTCGATGTGGAAAGTTTACCCATAGCTGATCTGGTGAACAGCATAAAAAAGGCCCTTGTTTATAAACAGGCAGAGATGCAGGAACACGGTATCGGCATCAAGAGTATACAGTTAACCTTGAAAACCCTGGCAACCTCCAATACAGGGGCAGGGATAAGTTTACAGATCCCCATACTGGGGAAGGTCGAGTTTGGCTCCGAGATATCTGAAAAATCCATGCAGACCACCAGTTTAACCCTGAAACCACCCATACAGGGTAAAATGGTACAGGGAGTGAAATTAATTGACATGGAAGAAACACTCGCCCAGAGCATTTCCAGCATCATCGAAGGGGTTAAAGCAGCAAATAGTCAGGAGGGAATATCTTTAGAAATGGAGGAAGCCACAGCTGAATTTAATTTCATCATATCAGGAGACTCCAAAATATCACTGATAATAGAAAGTGGATTTGAATCGCAGTTAAGCAACACTCTGAAAATTAAATTCGAAAAGCAGAGAAATTAACTATTTAGTTATTTCCTACCTAAGAATAGGCTCCCTGCCTTATCAGTGATTTTTAATTTGGGGCCGATCTCAAATTTATCGGCAAAGGTGTGATTTTTATGATATTTTTCTATAAAATTTTTGTTATGCAATGCCGCAGTATCTTCGGGATCTAATTCCAGTACTTTATCAAAACATTCTATTGCTTTTTCATATCTTCTCTGGCTTGTTAACTCAACACCTTTATTGTTTAATGCTATTGTATCATTTGGATTAATTTCCAGTAATTTATCATAATACTCCAGGGCTTTAAATTTGTCCCATTCTCTGAGGTTATGGTGAATGAAGCAATTATTAGTATTCCGAATCCTATTTGTACATAGTACTCTGTTTTATCGATGTTCGAAACATATACTTGATTGTAATAAGCTACTATCCCCATTACCACTAAAATTACAGTTATGATCGTTAGATAGATAATTTTATGGTAATATCCTTTAAGGTCAAATATAGCAGTAATAACGAGTATCAAGCAAAATAACGATATTAAAACACTTTGTGGGTAGTCAAGATACAAAATAGCCAAAATCAAGAACAAAACACCAATAACAAGTTCTACAAAACCCGGCATAAGTTTCATTATAAATTTTCAACCCCATGATCTAGCTGTTGAACTTCTCCAGCATCTCACCATAGATCTCCTTCAACTTGCCATCCGATTTCTCATACATCCGCTTTAAAATTAACTCAGGGGTACTCTTGGCGAAATAGTTAATTTTTGGTGTTCTATCAACTATCAGGTTATAATCCTTGTCGAGTCCTTGTGCTTCAATACCGTCCACCCTTACATCGCTGTACTTCAGGATCTCCCGTGCCATGTGGGTTACAATTATGGCGTAAGAGTCTGAATCTCTGATATAATCTAGGAAACTGGCTATGATCTTCACCGCCGCTTCCAGTTCTGTTATAGCTTCTAATTCATCGAGTAAGATCAGTTTTTGGTTGCCCCGGGTTACGATGGGCATGAAGGTATTCAGGAATGATTCAAAGGCACCGGCATCCATGGCCCTCTTTTTGGAGAAGAAATAAATCTCATCGATGAGCTGCACCTGCGCCTCCCGGGCGCACACCGGCAGGCCTATGTGGGTCATGATGCAAATCTGGGCCAGGGTTTCAAGGAGGGTGGTTTTACCCCCACTGTT
>MVQY01000051.1 GCA_002067325.1 Methanobacterium sp. PtaU1.Bin097 | reverse complement strand
GGACCATCCAAGAGACTGGTGATGCTCAGAAAAGCAGTAAGGCCCCACGGAAAACACAACGACCCGGCCCAGATATCATATATCAGTACCAAGTCTAAACAGGGAGTATAATAATCTTTATAATATTTACAACGATATATTGCAAAGAGTGATTAAAGATGACAAAAATCAAGGTTTATTCATTGGAAGGTGAAACAGTAGATGAAATCGAGCTTCCCACTATTTTCACAGAAGAATTCAGGCCTGATCTCATAAAAAGAGCGGTTATTTCTTCACAAACAGCCAGGATCCAACCATGGGGAACCGACCCCATGGCCGGAAAACGGACCACTGCCAAGTCCTTCGGTGCCGGCCGTGGAGCGGCCATGGTCCCCAGGGTAAAGGGTTCCAGACACCCCGCAGGATCCAAGGGTGCATTCGTACCCCAGGCAGTAGGAGGTAGGAGAGCCCACCCACCAAGGGCAGCCCGGATCATCCACGAGAAGATCAACAAGAAGGAAAAGAGACTGGCCATAAGATCAGCAGTGGCCGCCACAGCCAACCAGGAACTGGTAGAGGCAAGGGGCCATCAGATAGAAAACGTACCCCAGATACCCCTGGTAGTGGATGATGAACTGTGCAAGGTGAAAAAGACCAGCGAAACCAGGGAGATCCTGAAAAACTTAGGAGTCTTCGAAGATGTGGTAAGGGCCAAATCTGGCCGTAAAATACGGGCTGGAAGAGGTAAAACCAGGGGAAGGAAATACAAAACCCCAAAAGGACCTTTACTAGTTGTTGGAGAAGATAAAGGAATAAGCCTGGGCGCCAGAAACCACCCCGGTGTGGACATAGTGGTGGTGGATAACCTTAACGCTGAATTACTCGCCCCGGGAACTCATCCTGGTAGACTTACCATTTACACCAAATCTGCTATAGAGAAGTTAGGAGAGCTATTCCAGAACAAATAAGGGGAATGTAGAAAATGGATTCTTATTCAATAATCGAGAAGCCGCATTTAACTGAAAAAAGTATGAATGCCATAGACAAGAACAACGAACTGACCTTCAAGGTCAGGAGGACGGCCAGTAAAGCCCAGATAAAAAATGCCTTCGAGGAACTCTACGAAGTGAAGGTGGAGAGGGTCAACACCCAGATAACCTCCAAGGGAGAGAAAGTAGCCTACATAAAACTCGAGGCAGAACACAGTGCCGAGGACATCGCTGTGAAGATGGGTGTATTCTAACGTAGATAATATCCCTTAAGGGAGGAAAGTAACAATGGGAAAGAGACTGATAATCCAACGGAGAGGAAGGGGAACACCCACCTACAAGAGCGCATCCCACCGGTTCAAGGGGAGGATCGCCTACCGTTATTACGATGATATAGAAAAAGAAGGAAGCCTGCAGGGAAGAGTGGTGGACATCATCCACGACCCGGGACGAAGCGCCCCCCTGGCACAGGTACAATTTGAAAATGATGAAAAATTACTGATTTTAGCACCAGAAAGTATACGGATCGATGATGAAATAGCAGTGGGTGTTACCGCACCGATAAGCCCTGGTAATTCCCTACCACTGGCACAGATTCCGGAAGGAACACCACTATATAATATAGAAAAAAATCCAGGAGACGGCGGAAAATTCGTCCGTTCATCTGGTACTTACGCTTCTTTGATCACCCACGATGTTGGTAAAGCCATAATCGAGTTACCATCAGGGGAATTAAAGGCATTCCACCCACAGTGCAGAGCTACCATAGGAGTGGTCGCTGGTGGAGGAAGAAAAGAGAAGCCATTCCTTAAAGCAGGGAACAGACACTACGCTACCAAAGCTAAGGGTAAAAAGAGCGTAGGTGTGAGAGGAGTGGCCATGAACGCAGTAGACCACCCACACGGTGGAGGAAACAGACAGCACCCTGGTAGGCCAACCACCATATCAAGACACGCCCCACCAGGAAGAAAAGTCGGTTCCATCGCTGCTAAACGAACAGGAAAACGAAGATAGACAATATCCAAGAAGATATGAAATTTGAATCAAAAGATAAGAAAAACAATAACCTAGATTAGATAAGATTATACGAGGAGGAGACTAATTGGCTAGAAAAGAATTTAGTTATCGCGGTTACACCCTGGAAGAACTACAGCAGATGCCACTGGACAACGTGATCCAGTTACTGCCTTCCAGGCAGAGAAGATCCCTACGTAAAGGCTTTCTTCCCAGACAGAAGAAGGTCCTGGAGAAGATTAGAAAACTCAAAAAAGAAGGAGACCAGGGCGGAAGGCCCCGGATCATAAAAACCCACTGCCGGGACATGATCGTCCTACCGGAAATGGTGGGCATGACCTTCGGAATATACGATGGTAAACAGTTCGTAGAAGTTACCATTCAGCCAGAGATGATCGGCTGCTATTTCGGAGAATTTGCAGTTACCAGACAGAGAGTACAGCACGGAGATCCAGGAATGGGTGCAACCAGATCATCCATGTTCGTGCCCCTCAAATAAGGAGTTAAAAACATGGCTAAGATTAAATACGCTTACAACGAGGATGCCGGGAAAGTGGCCAAAGCCGCCGGCCGATCCCTTAAGATATCCCCCAAACACAGCAGGGAAATATGTAACGCCATAAGGGGAATGGAAGTGGAAGAAGCCAAGGACTACCTGGAAGACGTCATAGCGATGAAACAGGCAGTACCCTTCAAACGATACAACAAAAAGGTAGGACACAAGAGAGGTCTCGATGGCTGGCCAACCGGCCGATACCCGGTTAAAGCAGCCAAACAGATACTTGATGTCCTGGTAAATGCCGAGGCTAACGCTGAATACCAGGGACTGGACACCGATAACCTGGAGATAGTTCACATATCCAGCCACCGTGGTTACGTTATAAGAGGATGGACTCCCCGAGCTTTTGGAAGAGCAAGCCCCTTTAACACACCGACCACCCACATACAAATCGTACTTGGGGAGATTTAATGATTGAAAAGGATTTTGTAACAGAAGGTCTTAAAAGGACCAGAATCGATGAATACTTAGAAAACGAACTCGAGCGAGCCGGATACGGTGGAATGGAAATCCAGGTAACACCCCTGGGTACCATGGTAGTGGTCTACGCTGAACGCCCGGGTATGGTTATTGGAAGAGGTGGAAAAACCGTCCGTAACATAACCCAGCAGCTTAA
>MVQY01000050.1 GCA_002067325.1 Methanobacterium sp. PtaU1.Bin097 | reverse complement strand
AAATATGAGTAGAAATTCTGATCGTTAATGATTATGCCTGTAAAATCAGTTATAACCCCATTAACCGTGTTATCATTACTGTCATCCCCAAAATTATCGGTGATATTTTTAACGATACCAATAGTTTCATTGGTGGTGATCTGGTTGTCTCTTATAGTGGTGTTATAGACATTTCCGTTTAAAAATATCCCGTAAGAGACACTAACAATGATGTTGTTAACGATGTTGTTAAAATACAGTCTGTTTGATGCTGAAGGATATTTCCAAGATGATGCTACATCTGATGAATCGGAAGTCCTGCTCCAGACAATACCTGTAGAATCAACAACTATCCCTAAACCGGCTTTGATATTGTTACTTTGAACATTTGAGTTAGAACCCAGGATAACGACGCCCTTGTTTTTAGCAACATTAAACGTGTTGTTGAATATTTGGCAGTTATCTCCAGCTACTCCAATACCATCCCCATAACTATGGAGATTAATAATATTATCACTAGCTGTGACATTATTTCCCTGAATATAAATTCCAAAGTAAGCACTATCGATATCTACTGTGTTATTCGTGACTATGCAATTATCATGTTTTATAACAATGGACGCGAAAGATGAAGAATTGAAAATTTTATTGCCGGTAACAATAACTGGGGAATCTGAAGATCTACCAGATCCAACATATATTCCGGTACCAGGGCAGTAAATAGTGTTATCTGAAACTACTATATTATCCCCTGCTGTTTCTATAGCACCTGCTGGTAAGATTATGGTGTTGTTTTTAACTATAGAATTGCTTCCTACCCCAACAATCCCATATCCTGTATTATTTATTAGATTATTGACGATAGTAACAGTTGAGTAAGTAGTACCCCCAGAAGAGCTTGTAATAGCAGCACCTACCGCCATTGCAACAACAAAGGGTCCCGGATTAATGGCATAAAGATGGTTATTTGAAATGTAGTTACCAATACATATACCGTTTCCCCCGTAATCTGCATGGCCCCATGGGTTGTAGTAAATAATATTGGCTGCTGTAGATTGCAGGTAGTTATAAGAGATGTTGTTGTAATTAGAATCCCCCATGGGCATGGTAGTACTTCCCGTACTGATCAGGGAATTATGGGTGATGGTGTTGTTGCTGGACCATCCCATGGGCATGGCGAAAACACCGCGACTGTTGGCCAGCTGGACACTGTTATTGAAGATATAGTTATTGTTGGAACGGGTTAACCATATTCCATGCAATTTAGTAACAGTTATCCCATCAATTATGAGATCTACTCTATCGTTAACGATTTTAAGACCGATGATACTTGATCCACTGCTTCCTTGGGTTAAATGAATAACACCATTTTTTATAACGTTTCCTGGAGCAATGGTGGTTAAAGTGAGTTGTCGATCTATTGTAAAAAGTTTATTAGATACGTTTCCTATCCTTATGGTGTCTCCAGGATTGATATCTGCATCTGGTAATATTTCACCGGTATAAGGGTTGAAATAATCTTGGTAATTAGCTTCGGTGATGTTTATCACCTTAAGAATCACTGCATCCACTGTGAAATTGGTAGAATAAAGTGATAAAGCATTACCTGCCAAATCAGTACCATTACGCAGAGTCAAAGTATATTTACCGTTAGTTAAAAGATCCTGTGGTACAATGGTCAAAACATTATCTACAAGATTATATGTAACCTGCACTAAAGTTCCACTGCTGTTTTTAAGGTCAAACATTAAACTATCCGGTTTGATAGCCTCACTAAAGGTAACCTTAATCACCTTTCCTCTGACTTTGATAACCTCATTTCTAGCAGGATCAACACTATTCACAGTTGGAACAATGGTATCTATAATGTAATTTTGAGTGTATACTTGACTCTGATAACCTGCTGGGTCCACTGCGAAATATTTCAAGGTTGTACTACTGTTAATCAGGATAGGACCTGAATATACCCTGCTGCTCGTTGTGGGGTCGGTTCCATCTGTGGTGTAGTAAATAGTGGCGGTTAGATCGTTACAAACCAGATAAACATTCTGAACACTATTATACGCCCTACCAACAGGGTCTACATCCACGGTCACTGTCAACAATTGGTAAGTGGCAGTCCCATTAGATGCATTGAAACGTTCGTTTCCTAAATACTGTGCAGAAATTTCATAGAAACCATTGGGGCCATGAACAATAATTGTTCTGGTAGCCTGGCCATTAACCACCGCAACTGGATCACCAATAGAATTACCTGATAAGAAAAATTGCACAAAGCCTTCGTTAATTGGATTACCGTTTTCACCAGTTACACCGGCAGTTATACTCACAGAATCCCAATTTTCACCTATAGAATTGGATAACATAACATTAATACTGGTATTTTTCTTTGGAATTAAACTATCAAGTTCTAATACACCATTTATCGAACAATTAATCTTTAAATTATTTTCAACAGTATAAATACCGTCTGTTTCGATGTAAAATGCACTTCCTTCAGGGGTTTGACCAGTAATGGAACTGTTGATGAAACTGTTGTTGACTAAATACCCAGACCTCATATAAACTGATCCCCCTCTATTTACATATGGAGAATTGGGATATGAAGAATGATAGTTTGATATCGCTGAATTATTGATGAATAACGAATTTGTTATCGTGGTTAACGTTGAACTTCCATAAGAATAAATTGCCCCACCATTTGCTTGATTATAATCACCAGACTGTACATAATTGTTTGTAAAAACTGAATTATCGACGTTAAGAGTTCCAGAGGAGGAATAAGAACCGAAAGAGATAACCCCTCCTTCAGAGGCGGAGTTGTTGTTAAAAGTGGAGTTGTAGATGGAACAAGTTCCAGAAAGAATATAAAGTGATCCACCATTGTCTATAGCTTGGTTATTATCAAAGATGCAGTCAATAATTATTAAAGTTCCATTACTTGATATAGCACCACCATTAACATTTTTACAGTTTATAAATGTCAAATCTTTTAAAATCACGACTGAATCAAGTTTAATTTCAAAAATATGACTATTATAATATCCATCAAGAATAGTTTTATTATAACCTGCACCTACAATGGTGATATTTCCACCCTGTGTCCTGTGGGCTTTATTAATCGTGAGTAAAGAGTTACCATAACCTCTGAAGGTTCCTTCACTTAAGTAAATAGTAACGGCATCTTTATGTCCGCTTTCAGATATTGCCTTTTCCATGGTAGCATAAGGACTGTTAGAACTGTTTCCTAAATTTGTGGTGTCATTCCCATTAACGGCAACATATATATCTTTATCAGCAGCTGCAACAGAATCAATC
>MVQY01000049.1 GCA_002067325.1 Methanobacterium sp. PtaU1.Bin097 | reverse complement strand
ATAACAGATTTAGTTATTACCTATCAATTTTCCAGTGGAATTTATGTGTCAGGTCAGTTTACTGAAATTGGCTGGCTGTCATGTTATGTTCTAATCGGACTTGCCGGAATACTTCAGGGTAATATAGCCGGTGTTGACACCGATAAATTAGCCATAGAGATGAAACCAGTAAAGCATGTGATTTTTTCATTTCCCGTGATATGGGTAGCACTGGTAATTTTCATGTTAATATGGGGTTATAATAATGTTTCACCTTCAAATTTTATGGTGATAGAGCTTAAAGTACTACTATTTTTCCTGCTTTTGATGATCAGACGGTTGATATCTGTAAATGAAAACTGGCAATTTTATTGGAAGGTGAAAAATAGAAAAGTGTGAAATTTATTTCCTTTATAATTTAGAAAGGAATAATTATTTTTAGAATCTATATATGTATTAGTAATCCCGCCAGTACTTATGGACCAGGTAGATTGCCAGGATAACCACCGCTATCACCACGACGATGTCCATATAATGGAAGTATTCCTCTATTATATTCCACTTTGGGCCTAGCATAAACCCAATGTATGCCAAAACAAAGCACCAGGGAAGTGAGCCAAGGAAGGTGTAGATGGAGAATTTTTTCAGGTCCATCTCCGCTATACCGGCAGGAAGGGATATGAAAGTCCTTATTATCGGCAGAACCCGGCTTATAAGCACCGCCTCATGGCCGTACTTATCAAACCATTCATGGGCCATATCCAGCTTCTTGGGACTGATCAGGACGTACTTACCGTATTTTTCCAGGAAGGGCCTTCCACCTTTAAGCCCTACGAAATAGGCGATCCAGGAACCTATGAGGTTTCCAACCGCACCGACGATGGTAATTCCTAAGAGGCTCATCTCACCCCGGTAGACGACGAAACCTGATAGGGGCATTATAACTTCACTGGGAAGTGGTATACACGCGCTTTCCAGGGTCATGCCTATGAAGACGCCCCAGTATCCCAGATCTTCAATTAAGTAGATAGCGAAGTTGGTCACTGTTTCTATGATTCCAGCCATATTAACCATCTACATTTAAAAGTATAAAAAAGGATTATAATTCTATGGATAAAAAAAATCTTATCTTCTGATTTACTTAATACTTTTGTTCAAACATGTTATGGTGCTCGAATGAAAATCAAGATAAACCTGGAAGCTTTTCTAATATTCTTAAGAGGGCTGTTCATGGGAACAGCAGACGTGATCCCTGGTGTTTCCGGTGGAACAATAGCATTGATCACCGGCATCTATGAAAGACTCATCCATGCCATAAGTCGTATCGACTTTAAATTTCTGTTGTACCTAGTAGAGGGAAAATTTAAAAAATTTAAAGAGAACGCTGTAAAGGAAATAGACTTCGAGTTATTCATACCTCTACTATTAGGTATAGGGTTAGCTATTTTAACCATGTCCAAGGTGATATCATATCTTTTAGCCACATATCCCGCGTTAACATATGCATTCTTCTTTGGTTTAATACTTTCATCTGCATTTTTTGTCTACAAACATGTGGGTGGTTTAAACGTTAAAAATGTAGCATTTCTCCTGATAGGTTTTCTATTTGCCATTATCTTCGTGGGTTTAAACCCGATCCAGGCCAACCATACTTTACCTGTGATATTTTTCTCAGGGATGGTGGCCATATGTGCCATGATACTACCTGGAATTTCTGGAGCATTTATCCTCCTGCTTTTAAACCAGTATGAATATATGATAAATGTTTTAAACAATATGCAGTTTACTGAAATAATTGTGTTCTGTTTTGGGGCATTGATAGGGATTTTATCCTTCTCAAGAGCCCTTGATTACATGCTAAATCATCATAAATCCATTACCATGTCATTTCTTGTGGGGTTGATGATCGGTACTTTGAGGTTACCCTATGAAAGAACAGTGGCCAGTATGGATTCGGTTATCCCGGTTATAGTAGTGGCAGTAATAGGTTTTATCCTGGTCATCGTTTTGGAGAAGGGATTTGAAGGTCACCATAAGAATTAAATATTTTACCTTCCCTGACTTTTATTCAAACTTCCTGAAACCCTGTGGATTGAGACCGTAGCCCAGGAGAAAATTTCTATCCCCAGTGGATACTGGTTTTTCATCTGCAGGTGGGATAGGACGCCCCTTCTTAGCGAATATGACACCCATTTTCTTGTTGGCTGCCAGGAATTTACCAGCATCACCGTTTACTATTATTTTGCCCTTGATCATGTCTATGGCGGTGAAATCATCGGTGTTTCCATTGATTATCAAGGTTCCACCGTTTAATAGGGCTCCGCTGTTTTTCCCGGCCGGGCCATTCACCCGGACGATGCCCTTCCTCATAAGTATCCCAGTGCTTAGATCCACCTTGCCATGGAAGATTATCTCTACCTCACGGTCTAACCTGGCACCGACGGTGTCTTTGACTGTCCCGTCATCGATTACGAGTTTACTTCCCACCAAATCGCATGATACGAGTTTATCTCCCTGGAGTCCCTGGTGCATGATGTCCGTAATCGATCTGTACTTCCGGTAGCCTTTAACATCTGATTTAACCTCCACCAGGTTACCCATGGGCTCTTTCACCACTCCTTTAACGTAGATATTGCCCCGGGCCATGCTGATCCCCATCCGGGTGTCAGCATCTCCCTCCACGTAGATGTCACCAACCGGGATGTCGTTTCCACTTCCACCGAAGTACTTAAGGTCCACACCCATACTGGAGGCCAACCTATGACCAGCATCTCCATTTATACGTATATCTCCTCCAGTTTTTAGGTGTTCCACCAGGTCTCCGAAGGTTAAATCGTTGTGGGGGATTTTCCAGGTAGGATCAAGTTTCTCTCCCTTATGCTGCCAGTGGAAGTTGAAGGTGAAATCACAGAGGCAGTCCACTGGTTCAGGGGATTCAACGGTGAGTAACTCCCTTTCATCCTTCTTATTATCTTGCTTCCGGCTGAATATTTTAAGCATAAAGATCCCCTGAATAAAATAAATCTCCTTGAATAATAGTTTACTCTCCCCTAAAAAATAAATTTTGCTATTGAATTTTTGCTATTGAAGCATTTTTCTACTGTAGAAAAATTGTGACTTATTCCTTACTTAAAAAAGCCAGTACTACCCCAACAACCGTTAAAATTATTCCTAAGATAATTGCATCCAAATTGAGCTGTGTTAAAAGTACGATACAAGTGAGAAGCCCAAAAACTGATAATATAGGTATATTTTTTATATTTAAGGGTATCCTGAACGGCCGTTTTAATTCCGGAGAAGTGTACCTCAGGATCAGCACCGAGGCATTGATGAAGATGAAACTCAAAAATAAGGTGTAATTGTTGGCGCTTGCCAAGAATCCCAGATTACCCACGAATAAAAATACAACTGCAGCCAGGCCCACCACCACTATTGAAACCCAGGGCGTCCTTGTCCGGGGATGAACTTTTCCAAGAATCCTGGGGAGGGAACGGAATTCGGACATGCCATACACTATCCGAGAACCGGCTAAAAGCAGTAAAAGGACGGTGTTACTGGTTGCAAATAGAGCTATTATGGTAAGTAAGAATCCTCCATTTGCTCCAAGGGCAACATTTGCTATCTGGGAGAAGGGGGCCTGTGAATTTGCCAGGACTTCCCAGCCAAGTATGCTGACTGAGCTAAAGGACACCAGGATGTATAGAACGGTGCTGATAATCATGGCCAGTATGATGGCCCGGGGAATGTTCATGTTGGGCTCGTTGGTCTCCTCAGACAATTTAACGATCTCTTCAAAGCCGAGGTAGGCGAAGAAGATCAAAGCCGCAGCGGCCATAACCCCATCTATTCCCAAAGGCATCTCCAGGTAGTTAACACTTCCCCAGTAGGGTACTCCGATAACAAAGATGATTAAAAGACCAAGAGCCTCTATGGATGTAAATATGATGGCCACCCAGGCAGATTCCTTTATACCGATGAAAAGAAGTAACGAAAGCACTATTAAAAGGCCAATGGCAGAAACAATAGGGGGTATGTTAACTAACACAGCCAGGTAATTACCGAAACCTATGGCCACCGCTGAAGAACTTATGACAGCACTTAATATAATGAGCCAGCCGATTACAAACGCAACACGCTGGCTTATGGCATTTTTAACGTATTCGTACTCTGCAGCGGCACTGGGAAACATGGATGAAAGTTCCCCATAGCTTAACGCAGTAAAAGCAGCAACAACCGATGATATGATAAATGAAAGCCACAAAGCATTCCCTGCTAAGGGAGCAGCCTCTCCCAGAAGGGCATAAATCCCGGCACCCAGGATAATCCCTATACCAGACACGGTAACCTCAAAAAGCCCTAACTTCCGTTTTAAAGACTTAATCTGTTCACCACCATCTTTGGATAGTAAAATTTTATGTTTTTATTTATATTCTCGTACATAATAGTATATAAGTGAAAAACAATGAGTCAAGAGATCCTGGACTTCTTGGGAATGATTGGAGTTAATACCCAGTTTATAAGTCTTTATAATAATTCAATATTCATCAACAACCTTAAATTTTCCAGATTTTCCCGTAAAAAGGAGGAATTATTCTTGGAGAAACACTCCAACTGGAAGGTGGTAAGGTCTAAGGTTTTCCAGAAGATGTGCGTCCGCGCCTCCCGAGTTTTGAGCAAATCATTACATCCGAAGGAGAAGATATTCATAGAAGAAAATAGTAGCTGTGCTAACACAGCCCTGTATATAATATTAGAGCCCTACACAAGGAAATATGGTATCGAGATTACCTACAGCGATGATCTGGAACTGGCCCGGCCCGGTGAAGTGGATAAAATAGCATCACCCCTTACCCTGGATGGTGAAGTGGAAAATATAATCAAACAGATGCTACAGGGAGAGGAAATCGAGCCCACCATTTTAAAGGATAAACCAAATGATTTAAAGACGATTTATCCTCTGATAAACATCCCTGATTCCTGGATAGAGATATGGACCAGTGAACGTGATTTTAAATGTGATATTCCCCCTAGAGATAAGGTTTCCAATGATCTACTGGAATTTTTAGAAGAATATATCCCGGAAGTCAGGGAAAATATGTTGAAGTCTGCTCTTTTTGTTTCCAATCAAAAGTAATAGAAAAGGGATGATTTTTGGAAAATCTAGTCCACCCTCCCATTAACTAGAAATTCCAAAAAAAACTCATCGATCTAATTTTCACTATGTACATTTATTAATATTTTATTTGCATGACATGCGCATGCATGCGGATACTTTAAGCGATCATACGTATAGATAACTTAAGAATTGATACATGCTGAAGAGCACGGTACACAGCAGGTGAACTGCACAGAAAAAGATGACTACTACCTGATAAATTTAACCCATAGTTGGGTATCAATTACAGTAAAGGATTGGCCAGTTTGATGCCAGCGTATTTGAAAGTTACGAGGCGAAATACGAGAACTACTATTCAGAAAGATTCATATTCTTCAAGGTGTTTAAAAAGAACCACGGGGATTGAAAAAAGTGCGTTCTACTGGATTTAGGCACATATTATATGGGGGCTGGGTTATTTAAAACTGAACAGGGAAACCTGTTTTTCCTTATCCTCAGGATTTGAAGGTTTTTTCTTGGTAGAATTCTTCTCGTTTGATGCTTCCTTTTCTTTGGCCAAATTCTTAACGTCTTTATTTTGAGATGGCTTTGATTTTTTAGTAGTAGATTTTGTCTTCTTGGGAGACTTTTGAGGTTTTACTTCTTTTTCCTTTTTACCTTCCCTTTTGACAACTGCAGATGATTCCTTTTTCTCCACTTTATTTCCAGTGTCTTTCTGCGAGGACTTTTTAGGCTTTGCTTTCTTCCTTTTAGGGATCTTCCTGCTTCGGAAGAGCTTGACCTCAGCATCATCCAGGTTGAAGTAGTCGGCCAGCTCCCTGGCGAGGTCGTTGTCCTGGAACATCATCTCTAAGCATGGGAACTGCTCCCTCACCACCCTACGGGAGGAGTGGGTTTTCTCACCTATCTTATCGGCTACCCTATCCCTCAGGTCTCTTTTGGCACGGCTTTTTGAAAGTAAAGTGTAAACTGAAGAGTTGGCGTAGCGGGTGAATTTCCGGTAGGTCTCATCCTTGGACAGGGCCACCCCTAAGCTCATTAAATCATAGGTGTACTTCCAGTATCCATAGTTCCGGGTCTGGAAGGCCCGGCCCAGGTAGGTGTCTGCCTGGGAGATCATCTCGTAGGCTTCTTCGATTTCATCTTTCTTCTCGTATTCCCGGGGGACGTTCTCGGTTATGAGTTCTAGTATAAAGGCGGGGTCAGCTTCCACGCGCATGGCATCCCTTATACGCTGGGGGTTTTTACTTTTAAGGACGGTCCTGACTGAGTCGAAGATGTTGTGTATATCATCCTTCTTAGAGATCATTTCCAGGTCCGCAGAGGTGATGCTTTTTTTCCCCCGGGCCATAATCTCCAGGTCGTTGATGGCCGATCTCAGGTCTCCCTTGGATTGTTTGGCCAGGGTCCTTAAAACATGCTCCTCAAAATCAACACCCTCCTTAATACAGATCCGTTTCAGGAGGGCCACGATACTGTTGGTATGCACCTTCTTGATGTTTATGACCTGACACTTGGTTTTAAGGCTTTTAATCCTCTTACTGTAGGGGTCGTTGGCCATCATGATGAGTGGATGGTGTCCTTCCTTTATTATCTTGGATATAGCCCTTACACCGCCGCGGTCATCGGTCCCATGGATTCCGTCCACTTCGTCCAGTATTATGAGCTTCAAACCCTGATTGAAGAGAGAACCAGTGGCCGATGCTTCGCCTATGGTCCGGAGAAGGATATCATAGGATCTTTTATCACTGGCGTTGAGTTCAATGGAATCGGCAAATTCCTGCGCCGCGAGATGAGCCAAGGTGGTTTTCCCGGTACCTGGCGGTCCTACCAGTAATAATGGTTTAGGATGTTCGCCGAGTATCCAGGCGTTAATCCAATCTTCTATCTCATCTTTGGCCTTGGCGTTGCCCAGTACTTCATCAAAATTTTTGGGGTTGTATTTTTCTGTCCACAACATTTGATATGACCATTATTAGGTTATTTTTAATTTTCTAAGAATCTTTTCACTTCTTAATTTTTCCTAAGATTCCTTACCCTTGAGTAAAAATTTAGTTAAAAGAGCTTCGAGCTGTATCCGTGGATTGGATCCTTCCCGGATACGGTAATCGAATTTACCGATATTTTCAATTAGATCTATGTAGGTCTCCTGGTCCAGGAGGCCTTCCATGGCCATCTTAGATACTTCCCGGTATATCTGGGTGATCATGTCCTCGCCGCTGGTGCCCTGGACCACCATCACTTCCCGGAGGAGGTCCCGGGCTTCCATGAACTTCCCGTCCAGGGCGCTGTTTATTATCTTACGCACGTCCTGGGGTTTGGCCTTGCTGATTACTTCATGGACACTTTCCTCGGTGATCTGATTATCTATGGTGGATGAGGCCTGTAATATATTCACAGCCCTCCTCATATCGCCCTCTGCGAAGTATACTATGCTCTCCAGGGCCCCGGCTGTGGCGGTGACATTTTCTGCCTCGGCAATAATTTTTAACCTTTTAATTATCTGTGATCCCTTGATGGGTGTGAAGCGGAAGATGGCGCACCGGGACTGGATGGGGTCTATTATCTTGGAGGAGTAGTTACAACTGAGTATGAACGATGAGGTCTTGGTATACATCTCCATCTCCCTACGCAGAGCGTGCTGGGCGTCCTTGGTCATGTTGTCCACCTCGTCCAAGAATATAATACGAAAAGGCGCCCCCACAGACTTGAGCCGGCTGAAGTTTTTGATATCGTTCCGGACGGTGTCGATACCCCTGGCATCAGAGGCATTCAGTTCTAAGAAGTTCTGTCTCCAGTACTCTCCCAGCATTTCTTTGGCCAGTGCCAGGGCAGTGGTGGTTTTACCCACCCCGGCTGGGCCGGTGAACATGAGGTTAGGCATGTTGCCTTCTTCAACGTATCTTTTAAGTCTTGGAATTATATGATCCTGGCCAACCACCTCGTCTAAGGTTTGTGGCCGGTATTTCTCAACCCATGGTCCTTGCATTTATAATCACCATTATCCAGTTAATAAGAATTTAATTTAACATCCTCTATTGGTTTATTTGGAATGTCCCTAAAAAGCACATCCTTTACACTCAAGTTTCTGTTTTTATTAATAGATAAAATCTATCTGAAAAAAGTTTGTAAAAAAATTGTGTTATAAATAATATTATATTGGGAGTATTATATTGGAAAATCTAATTGAAGAAATCTAGAAGTTCCGGGTGGAGTTGTTCTTTAACACCCAGGTCATCAAGCAGGGGACCGTATGATTCGTTTATGATCTTGAATTCGGGTCTGATCATGGCTCTAAATGCGGAGTATCCCATAACTTTCCCGTAATTTTCTGTTATGATGGTCACTATTTTACCAAAGCTTTCTTTGAATATCTGCTCCCGGTCAGAGAGGGGTATTTTCTCTGCATTTTCCCTGATCTTGACGAAGTCGATGGCTGAATTGTTTTTAACATCTACACCGTCCAGGAGTATCTTACAGTCCTCCACAGGTAGGAATTTGCGGGTTAATCCTCGGGCGGGTGCTACTCCCATTATCTTACTGGCACCGATGTACATGGCCAGGAATATGGATTCGTATATTTTAAGTAAAAGATCGACACGTGCTTCTTCATCTTCTGGAATTTCAGTTACTTTCACGAGTTTAGGGAAGGCAATAGGCGGTTTTATAACGGGTATGCTTACTTTTGGTTCTTCAGGTTCTTCAGTGGTTATTTCTGCTTCTTCAGCAGTTACTTCTGGTTCTTCAACTGATATTTCTGATTCATCCGCAGAAATCTCTTTGAATGGTTGTTCTTCTGGAGCTATTCCTGATTCTTCTGGTACAGGTTCAGTGGTTACTTCTTCAGCTATTGGTGCAGTTACTCCTTCTTCAGGGACTGTTTCTGTTGTTGGTGTTTTAATTTCTTCGATGGGTTCAACGGTTTCTTCTGTTGGGGATTCAACAGGTTCTACTTCAGCTAATTCTTCTTTAACTGGTTCTGGTATTGATTCGGTTACTTCTTCTACAGATTCTACTTCAACAACTTCTTCAACAGGCTCCGGTTCACTGGCTTCCTCTTCTACTACCTCTTCCATTTTTACCATGGTTAGGTCCTTGGTGAGTTCTATGATTTCCTGGGCAGCTCGTTTGGAGGAGATCATGACCATCCCCACATTAGCCTTGTTCTCCATCAAAACGATGAAGCGAACGTTTCCCAGGTGTAAAAATAGTGCTTTGCCTTTCTCTGATTCTACCAGGACTCTTTCGATTTCTCCGTGATTTGAAACGTCGATGAGTCTCTTGGATGAGCCGGTTATCACGTTGGACATGGGTCCGAAAAGTTCGATATCCAGACCCTGTAGCAGGTGATGGGATAGTACTTCTCCATTGACATCAACGATGAGGCTTCCATCCACTCCATCTGTTTTGGTCAGTTCACTGGTAATTTTATCCAGCTTTATCTTTAAATCTGAATCCATTTAACCACGCATCTTAACTGTGAATAATTATCACATATATTTAACTAAGTTTATATTGTTAAATCTAGGGTGAAAATTTTAAAAAATTTTATTGATATTATTTGAAACTACAAATTTAGTATTATATATGAAGATATTTAAAATTAAACCTTACATCAAATTTCATCCAAAAAATTCATACATTAGATTTTTTAAAAAAAAGGAAAAAAAGAGGGGTTAATTCTCGATTTTACTGGAGTATATGCGTCTTGACGAGTTTACCTTCACTATCATGGATGTCCACCTTTAATGGTGATTCTCCATTGAGCATGTGGGTAGCACATGAAAGACATGGGTCATAAGCCCTTACAATCATTTCCAATTGGTTTTTAAGGCCTTCAGATACTTCTTCCCCTTTAATCATTGCTTTTGCTGTTTCTCGAACTCCGATATCCATTGAAAGATTGTTCTGTCCGGTGGAAACTATGAGGTTGGCCCTGGTTATTATTCCAGCTCCGTCTGTTTCATAGTCATGGATAAGAGTCCCTCTAGGAGCTTCTATTAATCCAACTCCCCTCTTGGTTTCGCCTGATTCTTTGGCCTCTGCAGGGGTCATCAATGGTTCGGATAGTCCCTTTCTGATGTCTGTTCCAGTTATGGAGTCATCTTCCAGTAATTTGACTGATTTTTCAGCGGCAAACATCAGTTCAATTAGACGTGCATAATGGTAAAGAAGAGTGTTCTGGGCTATTCCGAACTTGTCCTTGTATTCACCGAATAACTGTGACGCCTTTTCAGTTTCCACACTATCTACCACATTCAGTCTGGCCAGTGGACCGACCCGGTAATTTCCTTCTGGGAAACCGATCTGTTTCAGGTAGGGAAACTTGAGGTAGCTCCAGGGCTGCACCTTCTCTTCGATGTAGTCCAGGTAGTCGCCAGCTTGAAATTCGTGCACTGCGTTACCAGCTTTATCCACGATCTTCACTGGTCCGTCATAGAATTCCAGGCCACTATCTTTGGTTATTCCTCCGAAATGTGTTTCTACAGGCCCGAGTAATTCAATTGCCTCGGCATACTGTTCAAACAAGGGTTTTGCCACGTTTATTCCCTGTTCTATTAGTCCGACGGCTTCTTTAGCTGAGTTTGAAAGTTTTTCTCTTTCCTCGGAGGTTATCCCCTTGGACTGGCCTCCTGGTATGGCGGTAACCGGACTGATGGGTTTACCTCCCACCACACCAGTTATCTCTTGGCCTATCTTCCTGGTGGCGATGGCCATTTTAGCCAGTTCTGGATCCTTTTTAAGTATTCCCACCACGTTTCTCAGGGCGGGGTCTGAATCTGGGCCCAGGACCAGGTCGGGTGCTCCTAGGAAATAGAAGTGAAGGGAGTGTGAGTGGATGTACTGTCCGAGAAGCATGAGTTCCCTTAAGTTTTTAGCTGTCTGGGGAGGTTCCAATCCGAATATCTGATCTGTTGCTTTGGCAGATGATAAATGGTGTGCTGTTTGGCAGATACCGCAGATTCTGGGTGTTATACGGGGTGCTTCTTCTACTGCCGCTCCCTCGAGGAACTTTTCAAAACCGCGGATTTCCATAACGTGGAAGTGGGCGTCGGTTACATTACCTGCATCGTCTTCCTGGACGGTGATCTTGGCATGTCCTTCAATCCTGGTTACTGGATGTATCTCTATGGATTTCATCGGACCACCTCCTTCTTAACCAGCTGTGGTATCTTGCTTACTAGTTTATCTTCCATTATCTTACTTCCTATAACGAAACCGTAAATTAAGTGTCCCATGTCGTACATCTGTTTTTCCACATCCTTTTCTGGCATCTTGGATAAGTGGGCAATTCTCTTTATCACTCCATTGTAGATGTCGTGGCTTGGCTCACGTAGGACGTCCAGGGATGGTCCTCCACATCCGTGGCAGGCCACTCCTGCTGCTGTACATAATGCACCGCATCTTCCCAGGGTTACTGAGCCTAAACAGATGTATCCCTGGCTTAAGAAGCATTTTTCTGGGTCGGGATCTCCTTCCACCCTGCGGTGTATCTTATCGAATTCCACGTGTTCCATGCGGCGCTGGCAATCGGCACAGACACTCTTTTTAGGAACTACAGGTGCTTCATCATGAATTAAGGGTATTAAAATATCTCCTACCAATCTCTCTTTAGGAGGGCATCCTGGTATATAGCCATCTACTTCTGTAAAGTCGCTCGCGGCGTGTACAATGGGTAATAATTCTGGAACCACTTCTGATGGTAGTTCAGCTGGTTCTGTACTGGGATTATCAGTGTAAGTTCTGGATGTTACCTCTTCGGGGGTGTAGAGATCCGCCATTCCGGTTATTCCACCGTAACAGGCGCAGGTTCCGTAATTGATCAGTATCTTGGACTTAGCCCGTAACTCTTCCAGTCTCTCTTTGTTTTCCTGGTTACGGACTGATCCGGATACGATTGCTATATCTACCTCGGGGATTTCCTTGGCATCCAGTAAAACTGGGGCGTATACTATTTCCGCGTTGTCCAGTAATTCTAATAATTCTTCATGTAAATCTAAGATGGATATTTCACAGCCGGAACAGCTGGCCAGTGTTTCCAGTGCTATGGTTACCATTATTTCCCACTCCATTTGATGGTCAATGTTTTAAGGCAGGCGTTAGGTCCTACATGGTCTATGTCCAGTTTTCCTCTGATGTCCATCACTTCTTCCACTGCACCTACCATGTATCCATATAATAGATAGCAGAGAGGTCCTTTTTGGGGTAGTCCGGTTCTTCTTAGGGTTTGTCTTACCACGCAGTCCATGAACAATAGTTTTACCTCTGTTTCATCTCCCCTTTCCACTGTGTAGTTGTCCTGACTGGATGGTTTCCACATTTCGAAGTAGAATTCCTGACCTAAGACTTCGCTTAGTTCTCCCATGGCCTTCTCCAGGTCATCAGTTTTTTCCATGAGCTTACTTGCTTCATGTCCCATTCTCTTTCCAGCCTGGTATACGATGGCGTTCGCCCCCCTTCCTGATACCTGTTCCAGGGCGCTGGACATGGATCCCACGAATTTCATCAGTGTGTGTAGGGCTTTTTCATAATCATCGATATTTCCTCCAGTTGCGGCTGGAATTAATTCTGGTTTGAAAGTGCCTCTTATTTCTTCTATTTCTCCATTCATCCTTCCATCCCCTTATATTATCCTGTTTATGGCGTCCTTCACGCTCCGGTCTATATAGAGCCTTTTAGCAACGTGTATATCCTGGTGTTCCATGGCTTGGGCCGGGCAGATTTCATGGCAAGAAAGACAGGCCATACAGTCCTCTACTTTTACTACTTTGGTTTTGTTTTTGGCTTCATCCATTTCGTAGACGTCATTCGGGCAGTCCTCCACGCAAGAACCGCAGCCCACACATGCGTCTTCGTCTATCACTATTTCTACCATTTAAAAAACCTCTTTCGGATTTTTTCTATGTTACTTAGTATGGGGTAAAGATTTATTTTATTTAACCAAATCTTAACCAAGTTTTTCTAATGAATTTTCTCTAAAAAATGTTACTATGAATAAAGTTCTATCGCCCACTTACTATATAATATTATTTGCATAACTTAAGACCGAATTTCCCTGTTTCACAAAAAAATCAATTTTCCTAACTTCAAGGTGAGAATCATCCCATTAGAGATGGGTTTAATAATTTGGGAATTTGAAAAGTGGTTCTCATGAAACTCAATAACTAAAAAAAATTAGGGGATTTAGAAGGAATTGGTGGAGATTAACTTATTCTAGAAGTAATTGATGGATATCAATCTGTTCTAGAAGAACTGGTGGAGATTAACTTGCAGTGGGTTATGTATGCTGCTGATTTCGCTCCTGGGGGGTAACAGGTTACCAGGAGCAGTCTGGCTTCCCCTTCCAGGGCGAATCTTATGGGGTTGGTCTTGTAATCCCACCGGATATCTTCACCATTGGAGGTAACCTGGTAGGTGTAAACCTTTTTTAAGACAAGATCTTTAACTATCACCCTGTCTCCTGGTGCCAGTGAATTTATATTTTTAAATAGGGCGGAATACGTAGTTCTATGTCCTAAAATACCTGCTTCACCAGGCTGGCCGAATGCAGCGCTCTGGGGATAATGATAAACTGCATTGTAAGCATTAACCGTATCTGTTCTTATGTAACAGTCCACACCTAATTTGGGTATGACCAGTTTTGCATTGGGTGCTGCAGCAGCAGCGGCATTAGAGGTGAGGGGATTTAGAACATCTACCGGGGCACTCATCCTTTCTTTATAGTTTTTTACAGATTGTTGGGCACTGTTTGCTTCCTGCATCTTATCGAAGATGATGAACATACCACTTATAGAAAATAACAGACACCCTACGATTATTACAATTGATAGGACGCGGTACCTACGCATTTTACTGCACCAGATATTGTTTTAATTCCCGGGCAAGTTCTGTCCGATATTTAATTACACTCCAGGGATCATCGATCCATACATTTACCGTAGCTTTAACTCCCAGTTCCGTTATTTCCTGGATGATTATCTTGGGTTCCGGAAGTTTCAAAGCCCAGTTGAGACTGGAAATTTTCTCTTCCATGGATTCAATCGCCTTATCCAGGTCTATGTCCAGGGGGATGGTAACGGCAAGTTCCACCCTTCTTTTTTCTTCGGCGGTGTAGTTCAGGTATATATCTGTTGAAAAGAGGGAGTTGGGTATGTTTATTATTTTATTATCTTGTGTAGTTAGGGTGGTCATCCGGAAACCCATCTGGGTGACCGTCCCCACATGGTTTGATACTTCGATGATATCCCCTACTTTGAAACTTTTATGTCCCAGTATGAACATCCCGGAGATGAAATTCGATAGGGTATCCCTGGCAGCAAAACCCACAGCGATACCCACGATACCTAAACTCAGGACAAATGCACTTACATCTATACCCAGCTCATGGAGAACCAGTACAAAGGCGATGAAGATTATAGTATACTTGAAAATTTCCTCTAACACCTGTATGACTGTTAATTCCAGATCAAGGTGTTTTCCTGTTTTTTCCAGGAAGTAGTTGATGATCCTCATGGATACGAACGCCAGGATCAAGATGATGGAAATTCCGATAACATCCACCAGAAGGGGATGGATGGGTATATCTTGGAAAAGATTTTCTATCAAGGTCATATCCGTTTCACCTCAAAGGATAGGAAGTCCCTGGCTATTATTAAGTTTTTAAACATATTTAATCCTTCTTTTTCCAACTGGTCGGTGTCCTGGTATCTGGTGCTGATATGGGTGAGTATTAAATTATCCACCCCTGCATCCTTCGCTATTTTGGCCGCATCTTGAGCGGTGGAATGACAGGTCTCAACCGCCCTCTCTCTAAGGGCTTCCTGGAAGGTAGCTTCATGTATCAGGACATCCACGCCACGGGCGAAATCAACCATACTGGTGCAGGGCCTGGTATCTCCAGAATAGACTATCTGCCTTCCCTTTCTCTCATCTCCCAGGACCTGTTCTGGTCTGATAATTTTATCCCCTACCTTCACCGGGTTACCTGCCTGCAACCGGCTGAAATCAGGTCCAGGTTTCACTCCCAGTTCCATTGCCTTATCCTTTAAGAATTTCGGTGAGCGTTTTTCCTCTATCTTGTAGGCGAGGTTGGGGACGTTGTGCTCGGCGGGGAACGAGTAGACTTTAAAGTCTTCTTCATCGAGTATCAGTCCCGATTCCACCTCATAGGTGTTGATGGTGAAATTTATGGAGTAGTATCCTAGATCCACGATGTTCTCCATTAACTGTCCTATGGGCCGTGGTCCGTATATGTGCAGGGGTTTCTCCCTTCCACGGAATGCCATGGACTGTATCAGTCCGGGTAATCCCAGGAAATGGTCACCGTGGAGGTGGGTTATGAATATGTGGTTGATCTTCATGGGACTTATCCCGGCCAGGGTCATCTGACGCTGGGTGCCCTCACCACAGTCCAGGAGGATGATTTCACCAAAAGCTTTCAAAGTTATTGCTGGGTGGCTCCTGTTTTTTGTGGGTAGTGCTGATGAGGTTCCCAGGAATGTTATTTCCATTGATTTCACCTATAAATCTAGTTAAACTGGTTTTATTTAAATGTTTTTGCTATCTGAATCGAGGATTAACCAAATTAATTTATTATATGTTAAAAAAGAAATATAAAGTGAATTAAATTTACAACTATAAAAACATGCAATTTAAACGTTTACAATCACAAGTGATTAAAAATAAGGATCATTGAAATAAAAAAATTAAGGATCATTTGAGATTAAAAAAGGATCATTGAAAATTTAAAAAAAGGGTTCATCGAATGGTGATCATATATGAATATATCAAACAGGTGGTAAGATGAGGAAAGATCTCAAAGATTTAACTCAAATGTTAAATCAGGATATAGGATTTGAGGATATAACCACCAGGGCACTCATAGACGCAGACTTACAGATCAAAGCCAGGATAATCTCTAAACAGGAAGGGGTAATCGCCGGTGCGGAACTGCTTTCCAGTCTCCTGGAAGAGTTCGGCATATCCACAGGGAATATTAAAGAGGATGGTACTCATGTTAAGCTGGATGAGACGATCTTGGATATGGAAGGTGAAGCCAGGACCATTTTAACCATGGAGAGAACCATATTAAACCTTCTCATGAGGATGAGCGGAATAGCCACCGCAACCTCCCAGATGGTACAAAAGGCCAGGGAGAGAAATCCAGATATTAGAGTCGCTGCGACCCGTAAAACCACTCCCGGGTTACAGTTCTGGGAGAAGGAAGCCGTACGTGTAGGTGGGGGTGATACTCATCGCTACCGACTGGATGATGCGGTGCTCATCAAAGACAACCACCTGGCCCTGGTGGGTGATGTGGAACTCGCCATTCGGAAGGCCAGGCAATACGCCAGTTTCACCAAGAAGATAGAGGTGGAAGTTGAAAACCTGCAAGACGCCATCAGCGCTGCAGAGGCCGGTGCAGATATTATCATGCTGGATAACATGCCGGTAGACGAGATTGAAAGGGTGTTAGGAGCTTTAATAGAAAAGGGCCTGAGAGATAAAGTGTTGATCGAGATTTCCGGTGGAATAAACCCGGATAATATTGCTGAATACGCAGGAACAGGTGCTGATATTGTTTCTTCCGGATACCTCACCCATTCTGCCGGTGTTCTGGATTTGAGTCTGGAGATCAGATAGGGTGTCCTCTACATGTGTAGTGTGGTATGTTGTACTTTGGAGTGAATTTTTTTTTAGGAAAATTTTTTATTATTTGCAGTGTCAGTTTAGGTTTCCTATTTCCTGGAATTTTCCCATGAATTATTAACTTGACATCCAATCTCTGACATAAGAATTTTTAATTTTGACTTAATTATTCGAGGGTCAGGGTTATCTAACCACTGAAATTTTTGTTCATATCTTCATTTTAATGAAACCTTTAAATACTTCAAGAAAGAAACAATTATTGGTGGTAAGAGTTATTAAAGGAGGCATATTATGAATGATGAATTAAATGAAAATTCCACTGAGTTCAACGAAGAAGAATTGAATGATGAAACTGCTGACAACGAAGAATTATCAGAAACTGAAGAGGGAGAGGTTTTAACAGATGAAGAGGCCGAAGGGCTTCCCTTTGCAAAAGCAGAAGTGGTCCGACTGATGAAACAGAATCTGGACAGCGATAAGATGATCAGGGAACGAGTGAAGGTCGAGATGAACAAGTTCCTGGGAGAAGTGCTGGAGAGGGTCTGTGAACAGTTAAACGAATATCCATACACCACCATAGAATACGAAATGCTCAAAGAATCCATCTATCCCTACAAAAACATAGAGAGGATCAACGAGGAGAAAAGAAGGATACTAATGCACCTGGAAGCCATAAAGGCCGACTGTGATGCACTCAGTATGGATGTTAAAAAGAGCCTTAAACTTAAGGACGTAGATGAAGAAGAGGATGAATTTTAACTGGATTCATTCCTTTTTTTAATTTAATTTATTTTTATTTAAATCAGCTTATTTTTATTCAGTCATTAATTTTTAATAAGCTCAAGTCTTAAAAAATTATTCATCCTTTTCAAAGGTTATAAAACCAGTCTCAAGATTCTCCATTTCTTCTGTTGTTAATTTGCTGGCCACTGCATCCTCATCTTCTATGAGGCTATGTCCGAAGGGGTCTTCAATTATTAAAGTAACTGTTTTATCCCCATTTGCGATTTCTCCCATCCCTTCCAGGATTTTAGCCGCGTTATCCTTCGTTGTTTCATCTTCTGCCCAGCTTAAGGCCGTTTGAACTGCTTTCTGGAATCGTTCCAGGATCCCTTCCACGTTGGAGACGAATCCCTGAGACTGTGGCCCGGGCTCGACTTTAAGACCTAACTCGGGTATGGTGACTGTGGCCGATTGTGATTTAACCACCCGCACGTTCATCTTATCCTTATCTATTTTTAATTCGTATTTCACTGGTTCTTTAGCTTCCAGGCAGATAACATCAGAGTGTTTAAATCCGCATTCTGTGCATAAAACTGTGGATTCCATAACCTCTCCAAAATAGGGTATCTTTTCCGTTTTGGTCTTCATCTCCAGGGATCCTTCAACTTTACACACGGGACAGTCTGCTTTCAAGGTAAATCAAACTCCACTAAAATAAATTTCAGTAATTAATCTGGAAAAGGAAATATAAATTTTTTAAGAAATATAATTTATCCAAAAAAAACAAGTAAGAAAATTACCTCTCGTTAATTATTTCTCATCCTTATCCTTCTTATACAGAAAACCTTGTTTGTCCAGGTCGCTTATCATCTTATTCAGGGTTTCCTTATCTGGTGCGCATATTTTATGGCTGTGGATGTTGTCTGAAAGATGGTAGAGGTTGTCCAGGTCTTTTTTTCGCTGAGGGTTTTCAGTTAAACGTTTGATGAACCGCTTGGCCTCTACCGGGTCGTAGACGTTAACCCTTCTTTTGAGGGGTTCCCCAAATCCAGGAAGGTAGTATGTTACATCCACCAGTCTTCCCCCGTATTTATCTATGATTATGTTGGTCAATTCACCCAGTTCATCAACTGAATTCTGGAAGAGAAGGTTTTTACAGATCTGCTTGATCAGGCTGAGCATTCTTTTTATGGTGTTATCAATTTCCAGGTTATTTATCACAGGGATGTTATGTTCAACCGCCTGTTTAACCAGGTAATTGTTGATTATCCTGTTTTCTTTGAAGTATTCCAGGTGTTTACCACCACGTTTTATGGCCATGGCCCTTTTTACGAACCTTTCCTTATGGATCTCTTCATCGGTGGTGAGTACGAAGAAGTGGATGTATGCATCGTCTTTAAATTTATCGATATTCAGTAAGCCAGGGACCAGATGCACACCCTCGATAACCACATCGTCGGAGTCGTTAACCGCACGGGATATAACCTTCTCAATAGCAGGTATAACAAAAGAAGCGTGTTCTTCAAAACCAGCGCTGATTAACCCATCACCATTTCCTTCAAAGCGATGCTTATCTCTGATGGTGACATAGGCATCGAATGAAGATTTATGCAGTGCAGGAGCATAATCGGGGCCGATTATCCCCCTCACGATCTCCCGGATAAAATCAGTTTCAATGGTGTGGGTGATGCCCAGTGTTTTGGCGAGCTCTGAAGCTATAGTGGACTTACCAATTCCAGAAGCACTGCCTACTAATATCACGTATGGTTTTTTCAAGGAGAATCAACTCCAAATTACAAACAAAAGGTTTAACGCCCCTTAGACAATGGTTCTTTTAAACCAGTACAGGTTTTTTTTTAAACCCTGATTGGATAATTTAGTTTAACCCGTTGGATAATGTTTTTAATGGTAATTATATTGTTATAACCGTATTATGTAAAATGGTTACAATACCTATTTTTTTTAAGGTTGAGAATATTACTATCCTATGAATGATTGTTATAATCGGTTAGGTTAAGAAGTCGATTACCCGTTCAGCACTTCTTCTCATTTCGATCCTGATTAATCCCAGATTGATGTCTATATCAGATATAACTACCAGTATACCTTCACCTGCATCGATCATGAGTGTTTTACCCTTATTTCCCTCAATCATTACCTGTTGTAATGGTTCATGTTTCATTTCCTCTGCAGATCTCTCCGCAGTACCAAATACCGCAGATGCCATGGCGGCTACCAGTTCAGAGTCTATATCTCCGGGTACTTCGCTTTCGATGATTAAACCGTCTTTTCCTACCACTAGAGATCCGTTTACCCCATTGATCCTGCCTAAGTCTTTAAGTACTCTATCTATCATACTATCCCTCCACACTACAATTGGATTCCACCCAATCACACTGCAATTGAGTTCTACCCAATAGTATATATCATGGTTTAACATTTATTAAATAAATAGATAATGAATATTCCTATGATATTTCACTAATGACAGGAGTGATTTTTTGTATTTTGTAAATTCTGTGAAAGACCTCCAAGATCTTAATCCGTTTATAATAATTGGTTGCGGCGGAGGAGGCGAAAAATTTGCTAATTTTGAAGGGGTTCAAGCTGTAGGTTTTATAGATGATGATAAAGCAAAACAAGGCAGGGAATTTTGTAATAGTACAATATATTCAGATTTAGATGATTTAATTCAGGATACTGAAGCCCGGAGCATTGCTATAATGCTCCCCATAGGAGCTGAAGGCGCAGCACTTAAATACGCTGTCCAGGCACTGGACAAAGGTAAGAACGTGGTTACTTCCTTCAGATCTCTACCACTATCCACCAATTCTTCTCTTTTAAAGTTTGCACAGGAGAAAAATGTGGTTATCAAGGAGATCAGTCCCCGGTTAGATGTTATAAAGAATATATTTGGGAATGCACCACCAAAGTGCACTGAAACATTACCTAAACTAAATTACAAACCAGGAACACCTGTGATATTTGTGGGAGGGACATCCCAGGAATGTGGTAAAAGAACCACCACCAGGATGCTGGGTAAAGCAGCCCAGGACGCGGGTATGAATCCAGCAATAATATCAACCGATGAGATGGGACTGGAACAACCAGTCGACCTGAATTTTAGGGCGGGAAGCCTTTCTGTGATGGATGTGGCGTCTGCAGTGATGGGGGCCATAAAACATCTGGAAGAACAGAAGGATCCGGATATAGTATTGGTGGAAGGACAATCCAGCTTGACTGAAAGGGGTAATCCACATCCCCGGGGTTTATCAGCAGCTATAATGGTGGGGGCTCAACCAGACTTCACCGTGGTATGCCACCGGCCCAACCACCCCTACAGGGAGCCGTTAGGGATTGAATATGAGGTGAAGGCTATAGAAGCCGTGGAACCCACCAAGGTAGTGGGAATATCTTTAAACCTGAGAAATGTTGAAAATAAGGATGTATTAACGGATTTTGAGGAAAAATATAATCTCCCCACAGTGGATATTAAAAATGGCGGAGCATCAAGATTATTGGAAGTAATTAACGACCACATAAGGAAGTTATAAAAATGAAGGATATAATGGATAGTCTAAAGAAAAATCTCGGATTGGAAGAAACCAGACAGAAAGAGGACCAGGAAACAATAATCATACCGGAACAATCTTTCTATGAAATAATATTGACGAAGGTAAACAATTTAGACGATTTCATTGATGCACTGCAACAGATTGAAGAGGAGAAAAATCCCATAATAATGGATCTGACCAACTTCGAAAAGAATGTTCCAGAAGATTTCCAAGTAGCCGGGGAAAAATTGAAGGCCTTCAGGGATAGCACTGGTGGTGAGGCAATATTACTGTGTAAAAACGGTAAAAATGTGATCATTGTTACCCCTCCAGAGATAAAATTGATAAGAAAGTGAAATTCTTACCAGAAATAGAACCGGTATGGAATTGATAGTGTGGTAATTAGTATAATTGCCATAGGGAAAAGAATATTAAGTTAGTGTAGAAATTTATAAATAAGGGAGTTACTTACTATAGATCGAGGGAAGATAAATGGACGTGCCCATTACCAAACCTTCACTGGTTTCATATGCCGATGATCTGGACTTTGCACAGCTATTGGAGAACCTGTTGAAGGAAGGACATAATGGATTTATGAGGATAACTCAAGATGCAGAAGAAGGCTTCATCATATTCAAGGATGGAAGGCAGGTAGCTGCAGAATATGGTAGATTTTCCAGATCAGAGGCTATAGAAAATATCACGTCTGCCGTGGAAAATAGGGGCACAGTTATTGAAGTATTTGACCTGAAAAAATCCCACATAGACTACATCATCGACGTTAACAAACCATTTTTACTGGAAGCAGACTACGATGTCTACAAGATAATAGACGAACTCAAAGGTACAGGCACGGCAGAGGAGCTAGAATCATCTGTTTCTGAGCCAGAACCACTCTCGGAACCCGAGCCGGAATCAGTCCCGGAACCCGAGCCGGAACCAGTTACAGAATCTGAGCCGGAGCTGGAGATGGAACCTGAAGTTGGACCTGAATCTGAATCTGAATCTGAACCAGAACCTGAGCCTGGAACCGAACCAGAAGTTGAACCTGAACTAGAGCCAGTACCAGAGACTGAAACAGAACCTACCAAAGAAACCGAGCCAGTTTCAGAACCGGAAGTAGAAGCAGAAACTACCACAGAAACTGAGTCAGAACCAAAGAAAACTCATTTAGTAGCTGACTATATTACTACAGCACAGAATTCGGTCCAGCCAGCTTCAAAAGATCAATCCACAGATCAAACTCCCATATCAAGGGAAGAACTTCGGGAGCAATTAAAAACCACCCAAACCGAAACAACCAGTGAAGTTGAACCAGAAACAGCGGCTCAATCGGAACCAATGGATCGTTCCAAACTCCTCGAAAAGTATGGTATTAAGGAGATGAACGAAGACGATGTTGATGATCTTCTTGATGATTACAAAGGAGGTTCACTGAACGAGGATGATGTAGAGAAGATAGAACTAACCCTCATGAATAAAATAAAGAAATCTATATTTGGTATCCCAAAAATTAAGGGTACAGAGGTTATGGTTTTCCTTGATAATACATCAGATCTTTCCGGGTACATAAACATCATCATAGAATACGAAGGTAAAGGATTGCTTTCCCGGTTGATGGGTGAATCAAAAGATATCGATAATTTAAGAAGGCAAGTTATAAATATTGTGCAAATAGAAATTAAAAAGAGTTTCAGAAAATATCCTGAAATAGTGGATAAATTTAACATAAATGTGGATATAACTTAGGTAGGAGGAATGTTAGTTTGACAAGAGTTATAGTAGTTGCTTCTGGAAAGGGGGGTGTGGGAAAAACCACGATAACTGCTAATCTGGGAGTGGCTTTGTCAACTTATGGAGAAGAAACTTTAGTTTTAGACGCTGATGTGGCTATGGCCAATCTTGAACTGATTTTAGGAATGGAAGGTAAATCAGTAACCCTGCACGATGTACTATCCGGTGATGCGTCCATAGAAGATGCCATATACGAAGGTCCTGGTGGTGTGAAGGTTGTCCCAGCCGGAATATCTCTAGAAGGTCTGCGGAAGATTAAACTGGACAGATTAGAGGATGCATTAGAGACACTGGTACATAATATCGATGTCCTCTTAATAGATGCCCCCGCAGGATTGGAGAAGGATGCACTGGCATCTATAGCCGCGGCACAGGAGATGATCCTGGTAACCACGCCAGAAGTCCCGTCCATCAGCGACGCCCTTAAGACCAAGATAATAGCCAATAAACTGGGAGTGGACATAATAGGGGTGGTAATAAACAGGGAACTCCACGATAAAACATTCCTGACCATAAACGAGATAGAAACCATACTGGAAGTACCAGTAATTGCAGTCATACCGGATGATCCCGAAGTAAGCAGGGCAGCAGCCTTCGGAGAGCCACTAATCGTTAAAAATCCCAAGTCACCCACCAGCAACGCCATCATGCAGCTGGGCGCTGATTTAATTGGTGAACAGTACCAGCCAATTGAACCAGATAAGAAGGGTGTCATCGCCAAATTAGTGGAAGGCCTTCTAGGCCGCCGGTAAATTAAAATAAAACTAATTACATAATAAGATACGATGTCTAGATTTATAGCCATAGCTTCTGGAAAGGGGGGAGTGGGCAGGACTTCTTTAACTTTTAATCTAGGAGTGGCCATGTCCCTCTTCGGTGAGAAAATAGTGATGCTGGATCTGGATTTAGTCATGGCCAACCTCGATGTAATAACCGGCCTGTTAAATCCTGACGTCACCCTACACGATGTCCTGGTTCGTGATCAGTCAATAGAAGACTGTGTATATGAAATAGAAAATGATATAAGGGTAATTCCCACGGGCATCCACTTCGAAACCCTGAAACACATAAACCCCAACTACATCTCCTGGAACAAGATCATCCAGGAAGGATCAGAGTATGGTGACGTGTTCCTCATGGACATCCCCGCAGGAATCAATGCTAACATCTTCGACGGTCTTCCTGAAGGTACAGAGGTACTACTACTTACTAATTCTACCATGCCTTCTGTAGCCGACGCCCTTAAGATTAAAATATTATTCAGTGAACTGGACATAGATGTTCTGGGCTTCGTTTTAAACATGTGGTACGATGACAAATTCTTACTATCCCCTAATGAAATAGAAGCCATATTAGAAGTTCCGCTCATGAGCACCATCCCCTACGACCGGGAACTGGAACGGGCACTGGCCATGGGCCGGTCCGTGGTTGAGGTCAAC
>MVQY01000048.1 GCA_002067325.1 Methanobacterium sp. PtaU1.Bin097 | reverse complement strand
ACATTTTAACAATTTTATTTTATTTTAAGACCACTTAATTCCTTGAAAGCTTTGAATGTTGGCTTAAGATTTATCTTATTGTTAAATTATTTATCCGCATAATGTACATAATATTAATGTAACATTTTATTTCACAAGGTATGATATTAAAAATTTAGTTAAAAGATGGTGGTGGTTGAAATTGCTCCTTGAAATAACAGATTTAGCCGTAGAAGTAGATGAAAAAGAAATTTTAAGTGACATCGATTTGTACATAGATGAAGGCGAAACCCACGTACTTTTAGGGCCTAATGGGTCGGGTAAAAGTACACTATTTATGAGTATACTGGGTTTTCCCAAATACAATATAACCAGGGGAGAGATCATCTTCAAGGGAGAAGACATCACCCACCTGGGCACCACAGAAAGGGTTAAAATGGGAATAGGTGTTAGTTTCCAGAACCCCCCTGCAATAAGAGGTGTAAAACTAATGGACCTCCTGAAAATCGAACATCATGAAGATGTTAAGGAGGAGTTAAGTCCGGAGATGACGGAACAGGCGAGTAAACTTAAATTTGATGAAAGATTCCTGGAAAGAGATGTGAATCTGGGCTTTTCCGGTGGTGAAGTTAAAAGATCAGAAATATTACAACTTCTGGCCCAGAAACCCGACTTCATCATGTTTGATGAACCCGACTCCGGAGTGGATATCGAAAATGTGGAACTTCTGGCAGAGGAGATAAACACCCTACTTGATAAAGATAAGAAGCCAGGATTAAGAAAGAATTCCGGTTTACTCATCACCCATTTAGGATATATCCTGAACTTCGTCACCGCAGACACCGCCCACGTGCTAATGGATGGTAGAATAGCCTGTTCAGGCAATCCCGATGAAATTTTAGAAGATGTTAGGAAAGAAGGATTCAAAGGATGTGTTGAATGTTGCAAACTGATGCACTGAAGAAAAGGGCTCTTAAGGCCAGAGAAAAGAAAGCTGCGCTGGGTGAAGATATAGAGCTGGAAGAATTTGAAAAGGAAGAACCCGGCGAACACGAAGAGTTAGAAACCCTGGAAGAACTTCCAGAAAAGTACAAAAAAGATGTCCTTAATGTAGGGGTTGAACCAACTGGAACCGGTAGATCAGGTACATTTCTGCAGATCGACCAGTCAGGAGTCTGCACCAACTGCCAGTCAGAATCCATAGAACTCATGAACATGAAAGACGCATTAAAAAAACACGACTGGTTAAATGATTACATGTGGAAAGCAGTGGCGGTGGATACTGATAAATATACCGCTGAAACGGCTTTAAGAGAATCAGGTGGCTATTTTATCAGATCCTTACCTAATTCTAAAGAAATATTCCCAATACAGGCCTGTATGTTCATTGGAGGGGCGGATGTAGCCCAGACAGTTCACAACATAATCATCGCCGAGGAAAATTCAGAACTACACATCATAACTGGTTGTACTACCGGATCTGACATCCAGAGAGCCCTTCATGTAGGGGTTTCAGAGTTCTACCTTAAGAAAGGTGCGAAGATCACCTTTACCATGGTGCACAACTGGGCAGAGCAGGTGGAGGTGCGGCCCCGTACCGGTGTAATTCTGGGGGATGACACCACTTACATCAGTAACTACATCTTAACCAGTCCAGTCCGTACCATCCAGACCTACCCTACAGCTTACTGTCAGGGGGAAAATTCCAGAGCAGTGTTCCAGTCAATCTTAAGTGGTAAGAAGGATTCCGTCCTGGACACCGGTTCCCGTACCATACTTACCGGAAGGAATTCCAGTACCGAAATGGTTACCCGGGCCGTGTCCAATGATGAATCACAGATCTACACCCGGGGACACTTATCCGGCCAATCACAGGAAGTGAAAGGACACCTGGAGTGTATGGGGCTGGTTTTATCAGATGATTCCATGATCTATTCGGTACCTGAACTGGAAGGTAGTGCTACCAACCTAGAACTGTCCCACGAAGCTGCGGTTGGTAAGATCGCCGAAGAAGAAGTTCAGTACCTGATGTCCCGTGGTTTAACTGAAGATGAAGCTGCTTCCATGATTGTCAGAGGATTCCTGAGTATGGATATAACTGGTCTTCCACCGGAACTTGCTGCAGAGACCAAGAAGATGCTGGATCTGAGTTTACAGGGTATGTAATCCCCCATTTTATATTTTTTTGTATTATTTTGTATATAAAAAAATTTACAAGAGGTGTATTTGATGTACTTAAATGGTGAAGCGTTGGTTGGTGAAGGAAATGAAGTTGCACATATAGATTTGCTTATAGGGGATAAATCAGGGCCTGTTGGGCAGGCTTTTGCAAATGCATTGACTAATCAGGTGGAAAAGCACACCCCACTTTTTGCAGTCATCGCCCCTAACCTGGTTTGCAAACCCATAACCATGATAGTGCCTAAGGTCAGTATCCGGGGAATGGAGGATGCTGTGCGTAATTTTGGACCGGCCCAGAAATCTGTGGCCATGGCCGTGGCAGACTGTGTGGAGGAAGGCACCATCCCAGAAGGTGACGTGGAGGACCTGTGTATCATCGTCGGTGTTTTCATCCACCCGGCTGCAGAAGACAACGATAAAATTTACCAGTATAACTACGAGGCAACCAAATTAGCAATAAGAAGGGCTATGAACCAGGAACCACCGATAAAAGAGATTCTGGATAAAAAAGACAGTGCTGAGCATCCATTTTATGTGCAAAAATGAGTAGTCCTGTGTAAGATGAACAAATCATCTATTATATCATTTTTTTTATCAAAAAATCGCTAATTTTAGAGGAAACAGTTTAAATAAGTAAAAATAGTGTATTTATTTAAAAATAAAAAATTATTTATTCGGTGATGATTATGAATTCACCGACTTTTTCCACTTTTCCGAAGGGAAC
>MVQY01000047.1 GCA_002067325.1 Methanobacterium sp. PtaU1.Bin097 | reverse complement strand
ATTACTTTTCGAGGTAAAACCAGTAGAAACGTAATACTTAAGAGTAGACTAGTTATTAATTTTCAGTGGAAATATTAGTGGATCGTAATAATACGCTTAGTAAAAGCATTTCATTTAACATTTGATAATGATTTTACTGCAAGTTTTTTAATGAGAAAATAGGATGTTATAACCTGAAATCTATTAAATAGTGAAATCCAGATCATATACTAGAATTTGATACCTGAATTTCAACTAAAACTTAGAAACCAATCCACACAACTGAAACTGTGGCATCCCATAAAAATGTGTATAGATTAAGTAAACATGACTATTAAATTATTCGGGTGATGGAAATGAAACATTTTTCATCGTTTATTATATTTGTCTATATTATTCTGTTTTTTATTTGGAGATTATCCATGGCAAACTATTTGTATAAGAACATGTATACAATATAGTATGTCTACAAAAACTGTTTACAGTATTAGAATTCCAGTTAAGTATCGCAGGATGATGGAAGAGATGGGGGATGTTAACTGGCAGGACGAGATAAGGCAGGCATCCATTAAATTGATTCAGGATAAAAGTAAGAAAAAGCTCCTGAAAGAGGCGGAGGAGTTAAGGAAGCGTATGAAAACTGATGTGGAATCAGCAGTACTTATAAGGGAAGATAGAAATGCCAGATAGGTATGTGCTGGACTCCAGTGTCATAGCCGCTATTTTTTTCCAGGAAGAAGCATCCTCCAGGGCTGTTAAGGCGGTCCAGGATCAGGATCTTCTTACTCTTGATCTGGCCCTGGCAGAGGTGGGTAATGTAGCCTGGAAAAGGGTAACCCTATTCGGTGAAGACGAAGAAATAATTGGAGAAGCCCTTAAAAAGAGCGTGGAATTTATAACCACCGCCTGTGAAGTTATAAAAACTCAGGAACTCATAGATATCTCCTTTAAGATCGCGGTCAAAGAAAAAGTAAGTTTCTACGATTCATTGTTCCTGAGAGCGGCGGAAAAAGAAGAAGTACCACTTCTCACTTTGGATAAAAGACTTAAAAACACGAGTTGCATGGTGGAATTATTATAATACCCAATTTATTTATAATTTTTTCACATTTTTACAAAAAAATCTAGAAACTTTTCCAGCAAGTTTAAAACCAGCAAAATTTGTCCTGAAATCGGGTTTATCCATCCGCGAAAGGTGCATATAAACCACATTTTCTTAGCAAGCCACCCAAACCCTCTTGGATGAAGATACAAGGATTAATTCTGGGAAAATAGGTTAATATAAATATTCATAGTTCTCTCATTAGAACATATGGTACTAAAATTAAAACAATTTCTTTGGAGGGTCTGACCAATCTGGAAAAGTAATATTGACATCTGAGTGGTCCATAAAATCTTATAGATGTGGATAGATTATCTAATGGTAAAACTACATCTAAAAGATAAGATAAAAGTAGGAAATATTCATCAAGGGATGAAGGAATTAGAAATTCAACTGGCACAGGAAAGTGAAAGAGTATGGCTAATTTCGACATGGAACGGGGCCCAGGAGTTTGCTGAAATCTTCCCAAAAGAAGTTAAAGATGGTTTAAAAGCCGTGGAGAGAATAATAGGTGAAATAGAGAAAATTATTTCAGAATGAATTATTTATCTCTAATTAATCAATAGAAGTCTCCCTAAAAAAAGAAAAAATAGGGGAAAATTTCCCTTTTATGTTCTTCTGGTGGTGAAGTTTATGGTTTTTGCTGCTAGTGGGTTGCCTGCGGTGTCGGTTACTGATCCGGTGTGTAGTATAAGGTAGTATTTGGTGTTGGCTTTTAACTGTGCTGTTGGTGTTATGGTTAAGACTTTGCCGTTTATGGATTTTTTGATGGTTACTGAGGTTCCATTGCTTGTTTTTAGTTCGATCCAGTATTTGCTGCTTGCTTTGATGTTTTCGTTGAAGATTACTTTGATTACTTTGTTGCGTGGTATGTTGACTGCTTTGTTGGCTGGGTTGGTGCTGGTTATTTTGGGTTTGGTGGTGTCGATTTTGAATTTGCTGGTAAACGCTGTTTTTAGTGTGTTGCCGGCTGTGTCGGTGATGCTGCCCGTGGGTAGGGTGATGGTGTAGGTTAGTCCATTTATGTAGTTCCCGTTACGGGTTAGGGTTAGAGTTTTACCGTTTATTACTTTGTATAATGGTTTTACTTTTACTCCGTCGGGGTTGGTTACTTTTATATTACTAAATGCGCTCCCTGCTTTGATGTTCTCACTGAAAGTGATTACCAATGCTTTATTAGCTACATTGATTACCTTGTTATTGGTGGGGTTAACACTGGATACGGTGGGTTTTACGAAGTCCATTTTGAATTTGCTGGTGTAGGTGTTGATGTTGTTGCCTGCTGTGTCGGTGATGCTGCCCGTGGGTAAGGTGATGGTGTAGGTTAATCCATTAATGTAGTAGCCGTTACGGGTTAGGGTTAGTGTTTTACCGTTTATTACTTTGTATAATGGTTTTACTGCTACTCCGTCAGGGTTGGTGACTTTGATACTAGTAAACACACTTCCTGCTTTGATGTTCTCACTGAAAGTGATCACCAATGCTTTATTGGCTACATTGATTACCTTGTTATTGGTGGGGTCAACGCTAACCACGGTGGGTGGTACAGTTTCAATGGTGTATTTCTGGGTGTATATCTGTGATTTATACCCTGCTGTATCTACTGCAAAGCATTTCACCGTTGTAGAGTTGGTGATGCTGATAGCTTTAGTATATTGGGCGCTGTTGGTGGTTGGGGTGGTACCGTTAAGGGTGTAGTAGATGATGCCTGTTCTGTTGGTGGTCAGAGTAATCTTTTGACTTTTATTGTAACTGCCTGCTTTGGGCGTGGCATACACGTACACATCCTGTATGGCGTAAACCTTACTGTTATGGCTTCCAAAGTATAAGGTACCGTCACTGGTGATGGCCGGGGATCCTTCTATGCCGCTACCGGTTTGATATTGCCATATCAGCTTCCCGCTGGAGTTGAGAGCGTACAATTTGCCATCATAGCTTCCGAAGTATATGGTGCCATTACTGCCTATGGTGGGGGAAGAACGTATTGTGTTGCCGGTGGTGTAGGTCCACTGAAGTTTTCCGCTGGAGTTAATTGCATACAGTTTACCGTCTTTGTTTCCGACGTATATGATGCCATTTTTACCAGCAGCCAGAGAATATATTTCTTTACCGGTTTTATATTTCCATTTCAGTTTACCAGCGGAGGTGAGCGCATAAAGATAACCGTCACCACTTCCGGTATAAATCGTACCATTATGAATAACTGGATCTGAATATATAGCTTTACCTGTTTTATATCTCCATTTTAGTTTTCCTGCTGAACTAATGGCATAGAAGTATTGATCCTCACTTCCAACATATATGGTGCCGTCACTGCCCAAAGCAGGTGAGGATATTATGAAATTACCGGTTTGATATTTCCATTTGATCTTACCGGTGGAGTTGAGTGCGTAGACTTTACCATCACAGCTTCCAAAGTATATGTTACCGTTACTATCGATGGTGGGGGATGATTCAACGGCGCTGCCGGTTTTATATCTCCATTTCAGTTTGCCAGCAGAGGTAATTACATATAACCAGTTATCACAGCTTCCAAAGTATATGTTACCGTTACTATCGATGGTGGGGGATGATTGAACAGCGTCGCCAGTTTTATATCTCCATTTCAGTTTTCCAGCAGAGGTGAAGGCGTATAAATAGCCATCTCCACTACCCACATATACCGTGCCGTTTTTATCGATGGATGGGGAAGAATAACCGATCATATTATTGGTGGTGTAGTTCCATTTGGTTTCGTTGTTCTGGGGTCCATTGTAAACTGATTGGCCGGTGTTGTTCTGGTCGTGATGGAATTTAGGTTGAGCACTGTCTGCCAATCCTGCTGCAGATACAGGATTAGAAAGTAAGATTACGGCTACTATAAGTAGTGTTATGGCAAGGATAGCGAATTTTTTTGTATTTAACATTTTCTAATACCTCTAAATTTCATTATTTTTATGGAATGCCCTTTTAGTAAATTTATTTAGGGAGCCTGAATGTTTCTTTTAATAGCTGGATGGCCTTCATTCATATATAATACTTTTCTTTTCCTTTTTATTATTACTTTATGGGCTTAAATCCAATCAAAGTAATAATCTAAATCGGCAGGCCCAATCACCGTCATTTTTTTCTAAAGGTGGTCTAATATCATTAATTCAAGCTAAATTGATCAGTAATAAGTTTTACTTAAGATATATTATTATATGGGAGATAATTTAATAACCCAATAAACAGATGTGAGGCATATCCCTCTGAAGATTGCAGTTGTTTGAAAGAATTTAGGGATGGATATAAATGCATAAGGGTAAAAATGGGAAGATATGGTTCCTGGGCCGCAGTTACCAGGAATATGTGAAGATGTTCTCTTTAAAGGAAGAAGAGTTGAGGGATATCCGTATTTTAGACTGTGCAGCAGGTGCAAGTTCATTCACTCCCCACCTGCTTAAGAAGGGCTATGATAGCACGGCTGTGGATATTTTATATGGTAAAAGTGTGGAGGAAACTAAACAACAGTGTGTAAATGATTTCCATACTCTTATGAAGATGCATGCTGGTTTAACCCATAAGGTGGACTGGAGTTTTTTCCAGGACCCGGAGGACATGGTCCAGCAGCGCATTTCGGTTTATGAAGAGTTTCTAGATAGCTATGCACAGTATAAAGATGAAAGGTACATTAAAGCTGCTCTCCCAGAATTGCCCTTTGGTGATAACAGTTTCGACCTGGTTTTATCTTCCCATCTGCTTTTTATATATGAGGATCGGCTGGGTTATGATTTTCACCGGGATTCTATACTGGAGATGTTGAGGATTACTTCTTCTGAGGTTAGAATTTATCCTATTTTAAAGCTCCATGGTGAATCTGAATCATCATTTCTGCCCAGTTTAATGGATGAATTAGGCGATAAAGCAGATTTTAACATGGAAAAGGTAGACTACCAGTTCCGCAGGGGTAGTGATGAAATGCTGAAGATTAATAAGAAATAGCTTCTTGAGTATATTAAAAAAAAGAAAAAAGGGGAAAATTTTTATCTTCTCAGGAATCCCAGTATGCTGGTTCTGAAGTATCCCACACCAATTAATCCGACTATAAGCACAATACCCACTATTGCTGCTATGGGCATTGCAGACTCTCCGGATGAGCTTTGCTGGTTGGTTTCTGATATCTCATAGGCGTTTTCCTCATCTCCTTTTTCACCTGGTGTTGACGCTGCAGATACTTGCTGTTCTCCTGGATTAGTACTTGCACTGGATCCCTGTTGTTCTTGTTGGTTTGACTGTTCTGGCTGATTAGGATTAGCTGGATTTGAGGGGCTTTCTGGATTGGATGGATTTTCTGTATCTGGATTTGGAGCAAATGAAGGGTTTAGTGTAGATTTATACATTTGTGCGTTAAATTGGGCTAAGATATCAGCATTTATATATTGGGTAGCCCATTCAACCATTGCCAGGTTTGCACAACTGCAATCGCAGCATGAAGCACCATTTGCAGCTATCAAATTAGCCCAGCGATTAGCAATATCCTTCAAAGTAGCTTCATCCACATCAATGTACCCTTTTTGAGCGCCTTTCAGGATAGTTCCATATATACTGATCATGGAGTATACACGGTTATCCGATGAAAGCCACTCGGAAACACCTATGTTGTTTTTATCATAGACATAAGTGTCTATGACATCTTGCCACATCGCTTGAGATACACTATTTGGGTCAGTTACTGTCCATCCCCAGAGATTTTCAACTCCGGCACTCATCATAGCCGCACCATAGTAACCCTGATCCATCATACCCTGTATCCAGGTAGGATTCAGGTTACGTGACCTTAACTCCATACTCAGGAACTGGTCTAATGATTCAACTTTAGCACCGGTAGGGTTTCTCAAATTGTTTAAGTAAACCATGGGCTCTTTTCCAGAAGCAGTTCTAACTGCCAGGATTAGACCGCCCATATCTGAGAAGTATCCATCTCCATAGAGCACACCATAGTTATTTGAACTGATACTATGAGTTACCACATCCACGCCTTTGAGGTTCTGGTTGAAAATACTCTGTAAATCTACTCCCCAATCGGTCTGACTGTAGGCATATCCCCATCCTCTGATAAAGAGGTCTGCTATGTCACCTTCATCGTCCCATTTATCCGTGTGGGATATGGGTACTGAAATAGAAGGACCATAACCTCCAGGGGCTGCTGAAAAGATTCGTGTCATGGAAAGTTGCTCTGCAGTTTCATGGTCATAACCCTGAGCTAACAACCACTCATAAAGTGCTTGACTATTTTCTTTGACATAATTAGGGTATGCTGTGTCATTTGCTGATGCTGCTAGTCTAATTGCCTGATCTAACAGGGCCATCTGGATAGGGAATGTGTCTCTATATATTCCAGACGGAACAATTAAAACATCTATGCGAGGTCGGCCCAATTCTTCAGATGGGATTAACGACAGTTTAGTCGGTCGGTTGTAGCTATCATAATCAACCTTAACTCCGAGAAGGGCCAATATTTCTGCTTCCATGACACCCAGATGTTTCATAGTCTCAGTTGCCCATAGGAAAACTGAAACTTTTCTGGGGTACTCACCAGTTTCCTTCAGATATTTATTGAGTAACTCGTTGGCCATGGTCACCCCGAGGTCTCGGGATGATTTTATTGGTATCTCCCTGGGGTCAAAGAAATACATGTTTCTACCGGATGGTAAGGCATCAGGTTTTCTGATGGGGTCCCCACCAGGTCCGGGGGTCACAAATTTACCTTCCAGAGCATTTAAAAGACCGGTAATTTCCTGATCACAGCTTTGAATGTTCTGAGCGTATACTTTAGCAGTGTTAAGGAAATCCGTTAATTCCTGGTCAGTTTTCCCTAAAACAAGAGTTTGAGCTTCTTTTGGTGTTTTACCATTGATGACCACTTCTTTAATGAGTTGTTTGGTTTTATTCTCAGATATTGATTTGTTGTTAGTGTAATTTTTGAAGTCCAGTCCTAACATGGAATTCACCATGGATACCAGGTGATCTCCAGTTATGCTTTCACCGAGAACATGTAAACCGTAAGGCATATATTCTGATTTTAACCTGGTTAAATAATCACGTAGTGTTATTTTAAATGTTTCAAATGCAGCTGCACTTGATACAAGGTTTAAATTCACGTTTAAATCTTTATCCAGATTCAAAGCCTTACACTTCTTAATTATTGATTCCCTCTGTGTGGTTTTAACGGTTTCATCAACAACCTGATCATATAATGCTAAATCAGATTCTAATGTTGCTAAATCACCATATAAACCAGAAGCAATTATTGCAGGGGTGGAATAATCAATAATCACTGCATTAGCTCGTCTTTTTGCCTGGGTTGCTCCAGCAGTTCCATCAATTGTATATAGATAAATGTGTGGCATGTCCTGTATGAGGATTGCTGGCCAGTCTGTGGTTACTGAGAGTCCGTTCTGTTTTCCTGGCAAGTATTCGAAGCTTCCATAGGTTCCAAAGTGTATCAGTGCATCAGCATCGTATACCTTGTTCATCCACATGTAGAATGCAATATATTGATGTGTTGGTGGTATCGCATCATCGGTGAACATGGCAGTGGTGCTCTGGTCTTTACTGCGCATGGGTTGTGGTGCTAGTAGGATGTTTCCAAACTTCAACATGGGGATAACGATATATTTCTGACCATTTTTTTCATATACCATGATGTCGCCTGGTGGCTCTCCCCACATGTCTATTACAGCCTCGCGGTTAGCCTTTGGTAACGCATTGAACCACTGTAAATATTGGTTTAATGGTATAAGTTCCACTTTACCAGTGTTTACCATGATTTCTAGTTCACCAGGAGCCCATACTCCTACATTTTTACCGTAAAGTTGCATTTGAGCACGTAACTCATCAACTGTGGGTATAGGACCAGTGTTGTATCCTTTGGCCTTTAAGGCTTTCAGGAAATTCACCAGGCTTTCGTGGGTGTTTAAACCGCCTTCATTCATTACCCCTACATCTCCTTTACCGGGAGTGTGGTGGTAGTAGATTACAGCTATCTTTTTCTGGGAATTGTTTTCACGGCGTAGATTTATCCACGACTTAGATCTGGCAACTAACCAGTTCATCTGTTCTTCAATGGGAACTGTTAAATAAACGTCGCTATTGGGTTTTTGAACCTGTCCAGCAACAACAATAGATTCATACACACCATCAAGCTCAGGAAGTGCAATTCTTGTTCCGATAAGACTTGATGGAACTCCGTCAGTGCTGTTTGCCCACATTTCTGGGCTTATCTGGTAAAGCCCAATCACAGCATTGATGATGGGTATGTCTAATGCCTCTAGGTAAAGTACACCATTTTCAATTGGTTCATTACTGTATGATCTGAGCCTGAAACTTTTAGCTGCAATAATCAGATCCAGAGGAAGATTAGCAGTCAAGGTTGTTGTGTTCATGACTATACTCAGGGAATCACCAGACATTCCAAACTCAGCAACACAATTTATCCCCTGTGCTTCAAGTTTTTTTATAAGTGAATTCACCCATGGAGTGGATTCTTTTATGAAAAAATCTCGATTGAAAAGAATAGCTGCTGTAGGTTTATTTGGATCATATTTGTAATGTGCACCATCTGACTTGTACCATTTCAGATACTCACTTACACTGGCAAAAGGCGTTGAAGAATCTGGATGATAGATTCCGGTTTGAGGAATGATAACTGGAGCTTCCACGGTTTCATTTAGACCGAAGAATTTGATCATCACGTATTTTATGAGCCGCCTTTCATTTTCATAGCCCCCATTATTAAAATATTCTAATATATAGGGGTGTTTGGCCAAGTTTATGGTACTTAAATTTTGAGCAACCTCTGTTTCAGGTGATAAAACAATTATAGTTGCGTTTTTCTTTTTAGCCTCATCAACACGATCTTTAAGTGCTGTGGCATATACGTCTTGGTATAAATCTAGCATAATCAGGTTTTGATTGCTGAGATTCAAGTTACTGGGCATCTTAGTTGTCAAATATGAGGTGTAATTCATATTTGGATACTCTTTTGCTGCATCTGCCATCAACTCCTGATGGGTTGAGCCAGAATAGATCGTTGTACAATTTATCTTAATGTCACTTTTAGTCTGGTTATTCGCTGCAAATGCTGTTCCACTAATTGTCATGATGAAAATAAAAGCCATGACGATTGTTATAACTTGTTTTCTCATACTTTTCACCTCCTTTTTGTTTAGTGAAAAGAATTAGAAACTCAAATTATTTAATACTTATTATTTGGTTTTTATTATTACTTTCGGCTGTAGAAATTGCTTTTTTGTAATAATTACTGGAGAAGAATTGTTAGATATTGATAACAAAACCTAATTATCGTAATTGGTTGTATTGTAGCCTTTAAATTAGTGGAATTATGCAGAGATATTTTTTATTTAGAAAACAGAAAAACAATATTTTTACATATTTAGAAAATCCAGAAATCAATAATGTAAGGGGGCATCAAGAGTGGTTTTAGTTAGAGTCTTTTTTGTTGATGCCCCCTTACTAATTGGTGATGCCTCATACGACGCTTCACTGATTCGATGTGGTCCAGGTATGGGATGGGAAATTTTCATTATATGTATTCTGTAGGGCATCTTTTGATACATTTGAGCGAAGAAATGATTTAGATGCCCTAACATATGCACAATAGTTGTAGGAATCCAATGCGTGGTTTTGGATTCCCACCTCGGAGTCAATGGCTAAGTTAATAAAAAACCTTCAAATTCGGTAATAATAGTATTACTACCGTTTTACCACGCTTACACGAGTAGATATGTTCTCTTAGTATATAATATTTTCTATATATTTAGTATTACTAAAAGGGCTATAACAACAAATTTTTATTAATTAAATAAGTTAATATGTAGTTAAAGCTAATTTAATACAAGACGAATTATGATCACCCAAAAACAAGTAGAAGGCGTTATCTGCAACCTTTTCAAGCAAGTTGTAATAGAACTACCTTCAGATGTTCGAAAAGCCCTGGAAGAAGCCTATAAAAGGGAAGAACAGGATATTGCTCGGACAAATTTAGAGGCAATTCTCGAGAACATCCAAGCCGCGGAGGAACTGGAAATCCCCATGTGCCAGGACACCGGCCTCCCCATCGTATTTGTGAAACTCGGAAAGGTGGAAGTGGAAAACCTCTACCAAGGCGTAAGAAAGGGTGTAGAAAAGGCCACTAAGGAAATTCCCCTGAGACCCAACGTAGTCGACCCCCTGACCCGGGTGAACACCGGTAACAACCTGGGTAAACTTATCCCCCAGATTGACGTGGAACTGGTTGAAGGGGAATACATAGAGTTCACGGTTTTTCCCAAGGGTTTTGGCTCGGAAAATAACAACGCCCTAATGATGGGACTCCCGGGTGATGGGGTGGAAGGGATCAAAAAGTTCGTGGTGGATACCGTGATAAAAGCAGGTGGAAAACCCTGTCCACCAACCGTGGTAGGTGTAGGAATTGGTGGATCATCTGATATGGCCATGAAGCTTGCAAAGAAAGCATTGCTTCGGGAAGTTGGTGTACTCCACAACGAAGAGAGAATCGCTGAACTGGAGAAAGAGATACTAAAACTAATTAACGATACAGGCATTGGGCCCATGGGTTTAGGTGGTAAGACCACTGCCCTGGATGTTAAAATAGAATACGCAGATACACATACAGCAGGCCTACCAGTGGGGGTTTGTATCCAGTGCTGGGCTGACAGGCACGCCAGTGCTGTTTTGAAGCCTTAGTGGTCGTGGTTAGTACGTAAGTATCCTAATGTAAAATAAATTATCCTTTTTCTAATTCTTCAATGGTCTTCCCACTTAGAACAGACTCCGGCCGTTCAGTTAAGATATCCCTGGTATTTCTATTCAATTCTTTCATTTTAAAAAACAACCAGAACTTTCTCCCCTCTCGCCCGGTGTGGATCAGTGCATAGGCACCCTTGATTTTCTCTCCTTCCAGATAGAACTCCACATGACCATCTTCAATGGTCTTCTCCATGGGAACTTTCTGACCATCTTTCTCCTTTAAGTTGCGATAGGTGCCGGTATCCCATACTATAACCGTCCCCGCACCGTAGTTTCCCTCGGGGATGATGCCTTCGAAATCTATATAGTCAACAGGATGGTCCTCAGTGGGTATGGCCAGTCGCTTCTGGGTGTAATCAACCGACGGTCCCTTGGGCACGGCCCAGGATTTTAAAACACCATCTACCTCCAGGCGGAAATCGTAGTGTAGATTCCGGGATTTATGCTTCTGCACCACGAACCTGGGTTTTTCGGATGTTTTTTTGCTGGTGTGGGGTTCCGGGGTAACGTTGAAGTCACGTTTTTCCCTGTACTTGGTTAATTTATCTTCCGCCATGATTTATTACCAGTTATCATATATGTACTTTGATTTAGAAAAACTTTTGAAATTTGTAATTGATAAAAAAGGGTTTGATGTTTGATAATTTTAAGGATTTGAAATTCAAAAAAAAGAGAGGAAATAAAAGAAAAATAAAAAATTTTCTAGAGAATTTATATAGGCTGTTCACAGGTGATCATGAACACGGTCCGGTTGCCTATACTCTCCGACCGATCGGCGATCCTCTCCAGGAAACGGGCCACGAAGAGCAGGTAGACCATGTAGTAAATGGCATCTTTCTCATCGAACATGCTTTCTGTAATGTCCCGGAGGGTGGTATCGAACAGGTCGTCCACTTCATCATCATCATGGTGCAGCTCCCGAACAGTTTCCACGTCCTGGTTTAAAAAGGAAGTGATACTCTTGCTGACCATGCTGCCCACCAGGTCGGCCATATGTTCGATATCTTTCTTTGGTGTTTCCGGGATTTTTTCATCCTTTATCTGTTTGGATACTTCTGCGATGTTGGATGCCAGTCCAGTCATTCTTTTAAAATGACTTCCTACCTTTATTGATGCTTCTATGAATCTTAAATCCCTGGCAACTGGTTGTTCGGATGCGATTATGCTCATGGTTTTCTGTTCCAGCAGGTAGTTCATCCGGTCCACTTTCTCATTGATATCCATGATAGTGGCTATCTTCTCTTCATCATAATTAAACAGGACATCTATGGAGTCTTTATATGCTTCCAGGGTATATTTGCCCATTTCTTCCATGTAATCTCTTAATTCCTTCAATCTTTTCCTGAAAAATATTCTCGGGGATTTTTTTGCCATCTTCCATTTCTCCTATTTTGTATATTCCTTTATTAAAGTGTCTAAGTCATTTTCAGACGGATCTCGTATTCCATATTTGAGTAACAACTTGTCCCGGTCAACCGGATTATTTGCATCATATTTATCAATTATGAAGTCTAATTCCACAGGTAACGATAATTTACATTCCTCATTCAGTTCCAGGATGGTATTAAAAAGTTTATCATTCATCTTATAAATTTCTACCTTGGACTCGGGTCTGATCATCATCAATTTCATTGCTTTAGTTTCATAATATTCTTCCAGTGTATCTATGTCCAGGTACCATGCTCCCACTATTTTTTCTTCACTTATAAACAGGATGGATTCGTTGCCTTTATCTATAAACCTTATGTAACCTAGATCAGGTATGTGAGTTTTTTTTAAATTGCCTCTTATCACCATTTCCGGTTCACAGGAAGGAAACCACATAATATTAAATTCACCTCATTAAAAGGTTATGGAAAAGTTTAGTATGCATCACACGTTTCCCGACAATAGAGTAAGCTATTCTATCAGCCATTCCCATGACGTGATGCCCCATACTGAGCAAGTTTCTCCCAACAAGGATTAAATAGGTCTGTGAGCCTCCATGGGTAAGTTCATTGTATTCGGAAAACATCTGGTTGTAGAAGTCCTGTAAATTGTTGTAATTTTTTGTGGAACGTTTCAGTAGATGTAGGTCTTGATTTATCAGGGATCCTACTCCATCTTTGAGCATGTTCTGTACAGTCTGGGACATGAACATCAGGTGTGGGGGTTTATGGATTTTTAAATTTCTCTCTTCAGAATCTATGGTGTACCTTGAAATATAGGCAGATAAGTCGTTTATCCTCTCCAGCTCTATGGATATTCTAAGTATGGCTGCCCCCATACGGAGATCTTTAGCAACTGGCTGGTGAAGCCCCAGAACCTTCAGGCAACCATCTTCTATATTATAACTATCCTTGTTTATCTCATCGGTTGATTTGATTATCTTCCTGGCGAGTTCCACATCATCATTTATGTAACTATCTACTGCTCTATCGATCCGGTCGGTGGTTTGGTTACTGTAAATCAGGACGTCCTTGGTTAATGATTCTAATTTGTTTTCTAATACCACGTTGTACATATTACCCCCGAGTTAAAGGGATGTGACCATTAAACTCATCCAAACCTACCAGTGATGTAATCCTCTGTTCGTTTATCTTCTGGTTCAATGAAGATCTTGTCGGTAAGTCCCTTTTCAACAATTTCTCCATGTAAAAAGAAGGCCGTATATTTGGAAACACGGGTAGCCTGCTGCATATTGTGGGTTACGATGATTATAGTGAA
>MVQY01000046.1 GCA_002067325.1 Methanobacterium sp. PtaU1.Bin097 | reverse complement strand
TAACAGTGCAGAAACGCCCTTGGTATAGGAACTTCTAAACATCTTCAGGGTTTTGGCCTTACCTAAATCCGGAGATATCACTTTTATATTCAGTCCATACTGTTTCAGACTGGAAAACTGTTCCGCGTAACTTCCTGACGCTACAATCTGCACTTGTATTCCTTCCTTCTTTATACCCCCTATTATGGCTGCATCAACGGTTTTCCCGTTCTCAATGTAGCCCAGTGCCTCCTTAGCTGTCCCGGGTGAGATGTTATTTACATCTACGTAGATTCCCTTCACATGTTTACCCACTTCCCTAGCCACATTTACAGCTTCAGCCGGTGTAACAGCTGATATCAAAATATCAGAAATCTCTGCCAGGGTTTTATTATCTTTACACGTATTAACCCCACAATCTTCTGCCAGGACCTGTGTTTTGACGCTTCTATTTTTCAGGGAGGTGTAAACTTCCACCCCTGCATCTTTAAGCCATCCGGAAAGGGTCGATGCCACTTCTCCAAAACCTAAAAACCCTACTTTCATATTTCACCCACCATTTTGTTTAGATTAAAGTTTTAACACAACGTTATCTCCAACTTCCACGCCAATATTCAGGGCTATTGGCCGGCATTTGGCATTTAAAAGACAGAATATTGGTTTAGCACCCGGTTCTATTTCGCCCAGCCCTTCATAGTTACCCAGTCCCTTGGCAATTACCAGATCCGCTTCCTGGAATCTCTCCACAAATTCTGGTGAAAAGTCCTCGTAAATAACTCCTATGGAGTCTGTACCTATGGTTGTTAACTCAGCAACTTCATCTAAACCTATTTCCAGGGCATCAGGGATGCAGGCGTCGTTGAGTATGGGTTTTTCCTTCACCGCCACCGTAACTTCCACCTGATAGTCCTCCCTGAGTTTCTCGATTAGTAACTTGTCAAAGACGATTTCCCCAATGTTATCCACCAAGTACAGGACCTTCCCTGCTTTCTGTAACTCTTCTTCCAGTAGATCAGAGTGATCCACTGCCAGGTCCTTCTGCATGGTCTCGGTGATCAGGGCTTCTATATCCCTATCGAGTCCCAACGCACCGAAATCTATTATATTACCAGTGATAGCTGCCTTAAGATAGTTTATAAGGGAGTTATCTTCTTCCAGGAGCTTTTCGATTGCCGGTAAGAATTGCTGGGCTATCTGGTTACACTTTTCCTTCTGGATCAGGTAGGGATCCTCATTTCCAGTCCTCTCCTTTATAGTTCGGTGGATTCTGGTTCCTATCTTATTGGAAACTGCTCCTTTACGGAAATTCTTCCCTACAATACTGGTTAGCTCTTCCATTATCTCCAGTTTCAGTTCATCATCTGTTGTCGCCATATCCAGGGCCTCCCGGGCCTGCCGGAGGAAACACGGTGCGCATTCGTAGTAAACTTTCATTAAAACGTGCCTCTATTAACTTTTTAAACATTCTTTAGATTTCAATTTTAAATTGACTACCATATATTATATATATGAAGGGGCTGGTGCCAGGCATAACAGTAAAACCAGCACCAGTGCCACAGATAATATTTTACGGTTTCTGCTTAATTTTCCCACGTTGTCCATGGCTCCGGGGTGTTCCCGGGACAGGAACAATATGATGGCCATTAAGACGGCCATGGGTATCCAGCCTAAAATCACAGTCACTATTATACCTGCAACGGAGACGATTTTATGGAATTTCCGTTTGAAAATTGACCGGGAGATGTGTCCACCATCTAAAAAGGAGACAGGCATCAGGTTGAGCATGGTAATCACTATGCCCACCCAGCCGGCGAAGGCCACTGGATGGATGCTGAGCATATACCCCTCAGGGACCACCGGGGCTGCGATGTAGGCTATAATACTCATTAGCAAGGGTGGGTTGAATATGACTGACCCGGCCTGTAAGGGCTCCACTGTGGAGAGGTATATCCCAATAAATAATACAGGGATGGTGATGATAAGCCCTGCCAGGGGACCGCTAGCCCCCAGGTCAAAGAGGGCGTTTTTATTGGGTATGGGTGATTTAACATTTATCACCGCTCCAAAGGTCCCGATGAGTGTGGGTGCCGGTATGAAGTAGGGTAGAGTGGCTTCTACATCATATTTCCTGGCGGCGAAGTAATGGGCGAGCTCATGGGTACCGAGTATGGCCATGATGGCAGCTGAGAAGGCTATTCCGTCTATGATACTGCCACTGCCAAAGTAATACCCAGCGAAAATGGTGGTTGCTATGGTGACGATGAAGAGTATAATCTGGACATGGTACCTTGATTTCCCCCTGGGGGGTGATTTACCTAATCGGAGATAGTAGTTTCCTTCAACTTCCCCCAGCCATGGTGTGTATCCTATCCCTTCCAGTTCCCTGGTTAGCTGGGCAAATCTGTCTGTATCATAATCTCCCAGTATAAAATAAGGATTTTTTGGGTCTGTTGAGTAGTTTATTATGGTGAAATACCGGGATATATGTTCTTCTAAGATTTCTGTGTTTTCCATTTACGCCCTACCCTACGTTTTCATCTACGGTTATTCCAGGCACTGTATCCTAGGCTTTCAACCACCGAATATAACCTTTATAATCTCCAGGGTGTCTCCTTCCTGGATCAACTCTTCCTCGATGACGATCGCTTCATTTTTCTTAACCACCACTGTTTCTGATGGTATCTCCAATTTCTTCAGGAGCTCTTTTATGGTGTAATCCTCAGGAACATCTTCTGTTAAGTTCTCTTCTCCAAATATTACCTTGACCTGCATATTATTGTCCTCAAATTTACCAAATTAATCCCCTATTACTAAAATATTTATTTATTATAATTTATTCCCATCCCTCTAAGAAGCTGCACGCTTTACACAGTTCTCCTGCCGACGGCTCTCCGCATCTTCTACATTCACCCGTGTTTCCTTTGGGAGTTAATTCCTTCTTTAGGATAGGTTTTATCTTATCGAATCCCCGTAGAGTGGAATACATGATGGTGGGATGATCTCGAGACAGTTCCTTTATAAACTCACCTATTTCTCTCCGGAATGACTCGCCTGCATAGGGACATCCGGCAAGGTGCACATTTAAGTCGGCTGCTATGGCATAAAGCCCTATCTCCTTTTCAGGTATCTCCCGTAATGGTTTGATTTTCACGGTGAACCTTTCATCCCGGGACTCTGATTTGGGTCCGATGCGGATGAGGTTGTTGATGTTCCCTTCCAGGTAGTTCATGAGTATGGACTGGGTCTCATCGTCCAGGTTATGGCCGGTTGCTATCTTGGTGGCCCCTTCTTCCTGGGCCACCCGGTTTAAGATCCAACGGCGGAATACTCCGCAGTAGGTGCAGGCGTGCCTTGGCTCAGTATCACCCTGGCGTCTTGTATCATCCTGCCTTGTATCATCCTGCCTTGTATCATCCTGGCCCCTCATCTCATCCAAGGTCCGGCCGAAGTATTCCTTGAAACTCACAACTCTATGCTTTATTCCCAGCGTTCTGGTATTAGCTTTGGCGATTTCTATTCCTTCCTCACGGTAACCCTTTATTCCTTCATCTATGGTTACCGCGACTATGTCGATGATGTTCTTCTCCCGGAGGGAGTTCAGGATATGTAAAGCCACGACACTGTCCTTTCCACCGGATAGGGCCATTAAAACCTTGTCGCCTTTTTCTAGAAGCTTGTACTTCCTTGTGTCTTTTAGAACCTTTTCGTTGATGGATTCTATGAAGCATTCCTGGCAAAGATTCTGGCCGGAATGTTTTTTTTGGATTATGATCTGCTGGTTACCGCATTTACTGCATGTGTTCATTTTAAACTCCGTGAAGATATGACATATGATTTTTTTATTGATACAATGGAGGTTTATTAATAATGAATATGTTGTACTTAAATAGACAACCAATTAATATCTATATAATATAGAAGAACTTCATTGTGTTTATGTATATATTACGATACTTCGAATTACTAAAATCAGTTTAAGTTAACAAATGATAGATATTAATATAGATAGTAATCAATATAATTACTCAATAAATTATATAACAAAAGGGGATTTTCATGGCAACTCCAATAGCTCCAACCCCAATACTTAAAGGTAAGGATGCTCTAAGATTTTTAAAGAAAATGGAAGAACCTCCCACTAAAGAAGAGGTTGAATTCCTGAAAAAAGCCATAGAAACCTATAAAAAACATCCTTTCTAATTTACTAGATAGTACTTAAGATTTCTCTAATTTAAGTATATCTAAATACATTGGGACAGTTTTTCTTCTTTTATCATGTATAAATTCAGCGAAATATTTCTTTTTATAAAAACCTACTGAATGTTTATACGCATCCACTGAAACATAACGTATACCAATTTTTTTACTTAATCTGACGGCCTGGCCAATTATAAGAAGTATAAGATGGGTACCTATATTTCTTCCCTGATAAGGATTACAAACACCTAAACGGCCAATCTTTAAAGCTGGAAAATCTTTATAATGAATGTCTTTATCTTTAAATTTCTCCAAATCATCGAGGTTTATTTTTATAGCATCAGCTGATAATGTAAAAAATGCTACAATTGCTCTTTATACTGGCATAGATAAGTCACACTTATTTTTGCATTCATCTGATTGAGAGCATCTTCCCTTATAAATTCATTTAGATCTTCATCTTCACAGTCAAAATATCCTATATCATCATCAGGAGTCATCTTGTGAATATCAATATCAGATAAGTTAATTGCTTTCATCTGTGGATAATTATTAAATTAAGTAATTTAAAAATATTACTATTTATTAAATAATTATTATAAAATAATTTTCACTTCAAAACAAGGGAAAATCCTGGGTATAATTTTTACCCAGTTTGGCTGCTATCTCGGCCTTCTGGAGTTCTGCCCCCAGGTAGGTGGCGTGTTCTATTCTGCTGATTAATCCCTCTTTTATGATCATGTCATATAGGGCTTTTGCTGTTTTTCCCTGGACAGATACAGTTGGCTTCATTTTCTTGTAGTGGACTGCGTTTATCATGCCGTCTTTTACTATTATCTTGAAGCTGCCGAGGGGATCCTGGGTGAATGCGTAGTCCTCCACCCCATCTATTATGGGGACGTCGATATCTTCCTCCACTATTTCGCCCTTCCGCTTATCCTTCAGTACCAGTAAGTTGATCCCCAGATCCTTGGGGATGGAACCTCTGCTTTTAGCGAGGAACATCATCTTGGAGGAGACGTTGAGTTCATGCACACTTCCCAGTGTCTTCCCGCTTTCTTCAACGGTGAACAGTACGCTTGCTCCTAATTCCATGGCTATTCCGGATAGTAGTGCGTTTGCTCCTACTGAATCTGTGTCCAGGAGTTCTGTGACGTTGCCCACTCCCATGAAGAGGGGTATCCTGTTCCTTTTTTTGAAGTCGTGGCAGGCTATCACTGAATCCACTATGCTCTTACTGTTTATAGGGTCCAGTATTAAATCGGCTATGACGTCGATGCCCTTACATTTTATCATCAGATTTTCCAGGGAGTTGATCCTCTCTTCAATGGTGGCTGGTGTCCAGTTTCTGCTGAAATCCGTGGGTAGTATCACCGCGGGTATTTTATGATCCTGTATTGAAGGTAAAACTTCATATAAGTTACCGTGGTCCAAGCTTAAAACCAGGTCAACCCCGGATTCAATGGCCACTTTTAACTCCTTAGAGTTCAGACTGTCTATGCTCACCGGTACGTCTCCCAGGTTGTCCTTCAACAACCTAACCATACCCGGTATTTTCTCTTCCAGGGATTCTCCGGCTATCATCCCGATGTCGATCATGTGCGCCCCGTTTTCCAGGTAGTACTGGGCTCTTTTGAGGAGTTCCTCCTCTGTTAGCAGGGGGGCGTTGGCTATCTCGGCGAGCACCCTCATGGGGAAGTCTTTCCCCACGGGCAGGTTTCCCACCCGGATATTTTCCGGCTTTTTCAAGAGCTTTTTAACATTACTTTTATCATTTTCGAAGTCTTCTATAAATTGTAAAGCCCTTTTTCTAAGTTCGTCCTCGATGAGTTTGTCAGCGGGGATTTTTGGACTTAATTCCAGTTTTTCAATCATCTCCAGGACCACCGGGAGATCTGCAGCGTCTTTAGGACCTTTATATGTGGGAATACCTGTTTTCTCCTCCACGGGACTTACGTCTTTTCTTATAAGCCCGGGGGTGATTATCATTTCAAAGGAGGTGAGATATTCCAGTTCAAGCTTCTCCAGTTCCTGGATGATTCTTTTGGGCGTTAGAAAGGCAGCTATGGGTGTGTTTATGGTCAGTGTATGGACCTGGTGTTCAGATTCGGATGTTACTCTCCCCACTATTCCGCTTGCCAGTTTTCCAGTGAGAATTAAGATTTTCATCTTTTTACCTCTGATCTTTACATTGACCATCACGTATAAATTAAGATTTTCATCTTTTTACCTTAAACTTCACATTGACCATCACGTATATATATTACAATTTATAATGATTAAATATGATTACTATTTATAATGATTAACTATGAGGAATGAGTTGATCGTACTATAATATATAGATCAGTATAGGAATGGAGGAATAAAAAAAATGATCGAAATTCGTTTTCACGGACGTGGCGGACAAGGTGCCGTAACAGCTGCTGAGATACTTGCAAAGGCAGCTTTTGAAGATGGAAAATACTGCCAAGCATTCCCATTCTTCGGTGCTGAGCGAAAAGGCGCCCCAGTTATGGCTTTCTCAAGAATATCTGATAAACCCATAAGAAGAAGGTATCAAGTTTATAATCCCGATTATGTTGTTGTTTTAGATGAAACACTTCTAGAAGCTGTAGATGTATTATCTGGACTTAAAGAAGATGGAAAAGTAATAATAAATTCCACTGATGATGTTGATCTTATAAAAGACGTGGAATCCTATAACATCGATGCCACTGGAATTGCCCTGAACATATTGGGCGTGCCCATAGTAAACACGGTTATGCTAGGGGCGCTTGCCGGTGTCAGCGGTATAGTTTCAGTGGATTCCATTGAAAAGGTTACTAAAGAAACATTCCCTGGTAAAATAGGTGAAAAGAACGCCAAAGCCGTCCAAGTTGCCTATGAAAAAGTTAAAAAGTAAGGTGATCACATGACATCCGTAGGAGCTACTGTTAAAGAACCTGGAAACAGTGTAAAAAATAAAACAGGTAGCTGGAGAACATTCAAACCCATTTTAGACAAAGAAAAATGTATAGATTGTGGAAATTGTATTTTATTTTGTCCAGAAGGCTGCATAAATAAAGATTACGATATAGACTATGATTACTGTAAAGGCTGCGGTATCTGTGCCGAAGAATGCCCGGTAGAAGCGATTAAAATGGAGAGGGAATGAATATGATTAAGGTTATCTCTGCAAACAGGGCCATTGCCGAAGCAGTTAAAATGTGCAAACCGGAAGTAGTCCCGGTTTTCCCCATAACACCCCAGACAACCATCTCAGAATACCTGGCCCAATTCGTGGCCGACGGAGATCTTAGAGCCGAGTATATAATGGTAGAATCAGAGCACAGCTCCATAAGTGCCGCGGTAGGCGCCTCAGGCGCTGGAGTGCGAACCTTCACCGCCACATCATCCCAGGGCCTGGCCCTGATGCATGAAATATTATTCGTGGCCGCCGGTATGAGAACACCCATAGTAATGGGAAACGCTAACCGGGCATTATCTGCACCGTTAAGTATCTGGAACGACCAGCAGGACTCCATCTCTGAAAGAGATACTGGGTGGATGCAGTTTTTCGCTGAAAATGCCCAGGAAGCCCTGGACTTTGTAATTCAAGCTTATAAAATATCTGAAGACCATGAAGTACTCCTTCCCAGTATGGTCTGTGTAGACGGTTTCATATTAACCCATACGGTTGAACCGGTGGACATCCCCTCACAGGAAGATGTGGATAAATTTTTACCCCCATACGAACCGATATCCTACCTGGATCCCAAGGATCCCATGTCCCTGGGAACCTTCACCGACCCGGACTACTACATGGAAGCCAGACACGACATGGAAGTGGCCATGGAAGGAGCCAAAGACATTATTAGAAGAGTTAATAAAGAATTTGAAGAAGTTTTCGGACGAAAATACAACCTGGTTGAAAAGTACAAGACCGAAGACGCTGAAATCATCCTGGTAGCCATGGGATCCATCTGCGGAACCATAAAAACCGTGATAGACCGCCTCAGGGAAAAGGGAGAAAAAGTAGGTCTCCTAAAGGTTATCTCCTACCGGCCCTTCCCCCAGGAGGATATATACGAAGCAGTTAAAGGAGCCCGTAGAATAGCCGTTTTAGATAAAAACATCTCCTTCGGAATTGGAGGAGTCCTGTTCAACGAGATTAAAGCCAAAATGGATGTAGATGCATCTGGATTCATCCTAGGACTGGGAGGACGTGAAGTCTCCCCCGACGATATAATCGGCATAGTCGAGAAAACCAGAAATCCAACGACCGAGACTAACCAGATCAACTGGATCGGATTAAAGGAGGAGGAATAAACATGGATATACCAGAAAAAGAATTTCTAGCACCAGGACACAGAGCATGCGCTGGATGCGGTGCCACCATAGGGGTTAGACTGGCCCTGAAGATGCTGGGAGAAAACACAGTAGCCGTATCGGCCACCGGTTGCCTGGAAGTTATAACCACCCCCTATCCAGAAACTTCCTGGAAGATTCCCTGGATACACGTTGCCTTTGAAAATGCCGGTGCAGTAGCCAGTGGAGTTGAAAAGGCTCTTAAAGCACAGGGAAAAGATGATGTTACTGTAGTGGCCTTTGCCGGAGACGGTGGAACCGCGGATATCGGTTTACAATCCCTCTCAGGAGCTATGGAGCGAGGTCACAATTTAATATACATCTGTTACGATAACGAAGCATACATGAACACCGGGGTCCAGAGAAGTGGAGCCACCCCCTATGGTGCGTCAACCACTACATCACCCCATGGAAAAGAAAGTTTCGGTGAAAACAAGCCCAAAAAGAACATACCCATGATCATGGCCGCCCATGGAGTACCCTACGTAGCCACGGCATCCATCTCCTACCCAGAGGACTTCATGAAAAAGGTCCAGAAGGCCAAGGAGATAGAAGGACCGGCCTATATCCACCTCCACCAGCCATGTACCACCGGATGGGGATACGACCCCTCAAAAACCATAGAACTCGGGAGACTAGCCGTGGAAACCGGTTCATGGTTACTCTATGAAATTGAAGAAGGAGAATTTAAGATAACCTACCGACCTTTAGAGCGAAAACCAGTTAACGTTTACCTGGAGGCCCAGAAAAGATTTAAACACCTGGCCGATGAAGAGAAGGAGAAAATCCAGAACTACGTGGACCAGGTTTGTGCGGAACTCAAAATATAAATGGGGATACAGTTTTGAAGAAGATACTAACTCAACCAGATGTCTGTGACGGCTGTCTGGATTGCGAAAAGGCCTGCGCCGGATTATACGGCACTTCCCGGATAACCATCAGGGAAGTCGATGATTCATACTATCCCATAGTCTGCCAGCACTGCGAAGATGCACCCTGCGAGTTTATCTGCCCCACAGAAGCCATCACTGAAGAGGGAATCACAGATAGCAAGTGTATCGGCTGCGGCCTGTGTATGATGGTCTGCCCCTTCGGAAGCATCACCATCCATGAAAGGAAAGCCCACCGATGTAATCAGTGCCCTGACCTGGACACTCCAGCCTGTATTAAGGCCTGCTCAAAACGGGCCATAGCACTGGTGGACACTGAAAAACTTAAACTGGAAAAACAGAAACAACACATCGAGAAACTCACAGGACTGGGTAAGAAGAGGAAGAAAACCCAATTCATCAACATATTGACCTCTAAAACCCGGGCGAGGAAGGCACTGTACAGGGAGGAATCGAAATGACATTGTACAGGGAGGAATTCAAATGAAGGAACTGATATCCACCCCAGAACTATGCGAGGAATGTTCCCGGTGTGAGAGGACCTGCCCCCAGAACGCCATCCGGGTTATAAACGGAGTGCCCATATTCTGTCTGCACTGCTCACCAGAGAGAGCACCCTGTCTCACGGTTTGCCCAGAAGACGCTATAGAGGAGATGGACGGTGCCATAATAATAGATGAGGAAGTATGCATTGGCTGTGGCCTCTGCAGAGATGCCTGCCCCATAGGAGCTATACATATCAATGAATCAGGGGTAGCTAAAAAGTGCAACCTGTGCATAGACCGTGAAAAACCCATCTGTGTGTTAACCTGTCCTACAGAAGCTCTTAAAATGGACTCTGAGGACGTATTATCTGAAAAAAGGGATAAAATTGCTAAAGAACTAGAGAAAATTAAGATGATTATGAAATATTAAGCATCGGTTTTTTAGGTTAATTTCTGCATAGTTTTTAAGTAAAAATCCCTAGCTTAGCTGATTTTTTACTTCACATGCATCAGGATGTCTTAATTTATAAGATGTCATATTAACAATTAATAATATATGGTGATTGATCTTGGAAAACAAATCAAAAGCAAAGGAACTCAAGGATGATTTCTGGAAATCAAAGAAGCTTCTAGTGACCACTGGAAAGATAGCCGATGATATCCAGGGAGACTCTTCCGAGTCCAAGGGACCGACTTTGAAACCCTCCGTGACTGATTTACGAGAATGGGATATGAAGTTACTGAAAAGGTACACGCCTTTCTATGCGCCGTTTTGTGACATGTGCTGTTTATGCACCTATGGGAAATGTGACCTGACTGGAGGTAAAAAAGGAGCCTGCGGTATTGACATAGAAGCCCAACAGGCAAGGATTGTACTTCTAGCATGTTGTATAGGTTCAGCTGCACATGGAGGGCATGCCCGGCACCTTCTGGAATATCTTATTGCTGAAAAGGGTGAGGACTTCCCCATAGATATGGGAACCAACATCGATATCGAAGCCCCCATCATGAGGGTGGTCATAGGTAAAAAACCCCGCAACCTGGGGGATTTAAAAGAAGCCCTTGATTATCTGGAAGAACAGATGGTACACCTACTATCAGCATGCCATACTGGACAGGAAGGTAAAAGCATTGATTTTGAATCAAAGGCACTCCATGCCGGATTGATGGACGATTTAGGAAAAGAAATTGGAGATCTAGCACAAATTGCAGCTTTAAGCATGCCTAAAGGAGAAGACGCCCCCCTGGTGGAGCTGGGACTGGGCACCATCAACCAGGAAAAACCGGTTATACTCTGTATAGGGCATAACGTAGCCCCTGGGGCAAGTATCATCGATTATCTCGAAGATCACGGGCTGGATGATGATGTTGAAGTTTGTGGTATATGCTGCGCTGCCATAGATATCACCAGATACAAACCCGGGGCGAAAGTGATAGGACCACTCTCAAAACAGCTTAAATTCATCAGAAGCGGTGTTGCAGATGTGGTGGTTGTTGACGAACAATGTGTAAGGACCGATGTTCTGGAAGAAGCCCGTAAGAACAAGGCCGCGGTAATTGCCACTACTGATAAGATATGTTTAGGACTTCCAGATCTCACGGGTGTAAATACTGATAAGATCGTGAAAAAACTGGTTAATGATGAAATAGAAGGAGCTTTAATCCTTGATCCGGATAAAGTCGGTGAAGTGTCCACCCGGGTCGCCAGGCAAATTGCAGAAGAACGAAAATCCCTTAAAAAACTGCCAGATCTCCAGGAAATACAGGAAATGGCCAAGGAATGTACTGAGTGTGGTTGGTGTGTGCGGGTATGCCCCAACAACCAGCCCATGATGGAAGCAGTTACGGGGGCGGCTGAAGGTGACTTTTCCAAGTTCATAGAATTGTATAAATACGATGTCTGCTACACCTGTGGTAGATGTGAACAGGAATGCGAAGTAAACCTGCCCCTGATATCCATGCTAACTAAGGTGGGAGAACACTACGTCAAAGATGAAAAATTCAATATCCGGGCCGGCAGAGGACCAGTACAGGATGTGGAAATAAGGCGTGTAGGAGCCCCTATTGTTTTAGGTGATATACCTGGAGTTATAGCCTTTGTGGGATGTAGTAATTATCCGGAAGGCGGAGAAGATGTGGCTAAGATGGCGGAAGAATTCCTGGAGAGAAACTATATAGTGGTGACCAGCGGATGCGGAGCCATGAGCGTGGGAGAATACCGTGACGGGGATGGTAAAACACTTTACGAAAAATACAGCGGTGATTTCGATGCTAAGGGACTGGTGAACGTCGGTTCATGTGTATCCAACGCTCATATCCCGGGTGCGTGTATTAAAATTGCCAACATATTTGCTAAAAAGCCCCTGGAAGGAAACTTCGAAGAAATAGCCGATTACATCCTCAACCGTGTCGGGGCCTGCGGGGTGGCCTGGGGCGCCTATTCCCAGAAAGCAGCTGCAATTGCTACTGGTGTTAACCGATGGGGCATACCAGTAGTGGTTGGTCCTCATGGAACAAAATACAGGCGCCTATTCCTGGGAAGGGCTGATAAACCAGAAAATTGGAAGATAAATGATTTACGTACTGGAGAAGTAGTTCAAGGTGAACCAGCACCAGAACATTTACTATACGCTGCTGAAAACCGTGAGGAAGCAACGGTGATGATTGCCAAACTATGCATCAGGCAGACTGACACTCCAAAAGGGAGGCAGATTAAACTGAACCACTATTTAGACCTCCATAAAAAGTACTTCGGCATTCTCCCAGAAGATGTTTATAAATTCGTGAGGAATGAGAAGGATATCCCTATAACCTACAAGAAGGAGGTTATCAATATTCTTGAAGAGGTAGGGTGGGAACCACGAGCACTTCCCCAGGAGCCGTCCTTGATGAAATTTAGAGAAGAAAAAGCAAGTGATAAGGGTGATTCAAAATGAATGAAAGGGTAATCCCCTGGCAGCCAACGGTGATAGCCGGGCCAAAACAGGCACTACTGGTTACACCAGAGACAGCGGAGATGATGATAGTAAAAGCAAAAAGACCACTAATAGTGGTGGGCCCTCTAATTAACGACAACCCGGCACAGGTTTTAGTTTCCAAGATTGCAGAAAAATGGAACATCCCCATTGTAAGCACCGGAGATGCATTCAAATCCCTTACTGAAGCAGGTGTTCCCAGCAAGTCATATGGGCTGGTGGAGATAGTTAACCTCCTGAAAGACCCGGAATGGAAGGGTGTTAGTGGTGAGGGTAACCATGACCTGGTCCTCTTCATCGGAGTGATATATTATATGGGATCCCAGGGACTTTCCACGTTAAAACACTTCGCACCCCATGTGAAGACACTGACCCTGTGTAAATTTTTCCATTCCAATGCAGATGCTTCATTCCCTAATATGAAAGATGAAGAATGGCTTAAGTACCTGGAGATGTTAGCAAAAGTAGATTAGAAATTTATGATCATCAAAAAATTAACCTAAGGAGTCAAATGGAGGAATATTATGTTTGAAGATATACCTGTTGATGTCAGCCCCATGCATGAGGGGGAGCGTATAAGAGCTGCAAACATGTTTGTAGAACTTGCCGGCCCTAAATCCATGGGTGCAGAGCTGATACAAGTGGCAGATGATGTTGAAGACGGGGACTTACAGGTCGTCGGACCAGAGTTATCTGATATGACTGAAGGAGAAATCTATCCCCTGGGAATATCGGTTAAGATACAGGGAGAAAAACTAGAGAAGGAGTTAGAAGGAGTTATAGAGCGGAGAATCCACGAACTCAGTAACTACGTGAAGGGCTTCATGCACCTAAACCAGAGGGACCAGATATGGTGCCGGGTGAGTAAAGAAGCCAAGGAAGCCGGGTTTAAACTGGTGGACTTTGCCAGGGCACTTTCCATTCTCCTGAAGGAGGACTTCCCACTGATAGAGAAAATATCAGTGACCATATTCACCGATGAAAGTGAAGTAGAATCATTCCTGGAGACAGCCAAAGCAGCCTACGATTACCGTGATTCCCGGGCCAGGGAACTGAGTGATGAGGATGTGGATGTGTTCTACGGATGCACCATGTGCCAGTCATTTGCACCCAGCCACGTATGTGTGGTTACACCGGACAGAACCGCCCTCTGCGGGGCTATAAACTGGTTCGACTGCCGAGCTGCAGCTAAAATGGACCCTGAAGGACCGATTTTCGAAATTGAAAAAGGCGATGTACTGGACAGTACCAAAGGAGAATACTCCAACGTCAACACTATTGTCGCTGAAAAATCTCAGGGCGAAACAGACAGAGTATTTTTACACAGTTTATTTGAGTATCCCCACACTTCCTGCGGATGTTTCGAAGCAGTAGCCTTCTACATCCCGGAATTAGATGGAATTGGAATAGTAAGCCGTGACTTCCGGGGCGAAACCCCACTGGGAATACCCTTCTCTACCATGGCCGGGCAATGTTCCGGTGGTAAACAGGTGGAAGGATTCGTTGGGCTGAGCCTGGAATACATGAGATCTCCTAAGTTTTTACAGGCAGACGGAGCATATGAAAGAATAATCTGGCTGCCCAAGGAAATTAAGGAATCAGTGAAAGAATACATACCAGGGGAACTGTACGACAAGATTCCAACTGAAGAAGAGGCAGAAAGCATAAAGGATATTAAAAAATTCCTGAGGGTAAACGAACATCCTATACGGGAAAGGTTAAAACAATCCAAGGAATCAATAGAAACAGAAGTGGAACCGGATTCAGACATCTCCCAGTTAGAAGAAGATTACGAAATAGAAGATAACGATGCCCCAGTTGCTTATCTTCCCCAGATGTCGGTTCCTGGTTCTGACGGAGTACGGATCATACTTAAAAATGCGAAGGTCTATGCCGAAAAGGTGATCATCAAAAAGGAACAGAAATAAGTGGTAAATAACGTTCCGGGATAAAACCAATGAAGATTCAGTGAATAAAACCAATGAAGATTCAGTGGATAAAACCAATGAAGATTCAGTGGATAAAACCAATGAAGATTCACTATAAATCGGTAAAATAATCATAAAATAACTAAACACACGAGGAAATAGCAAAATTGATAATAGCAGTGAGTGGTAAAGGGGGAACCGGGAAAACACTGGTCTCCTCTCTTTTGATAAAATCCCTAATTGATAAGGACATGGATATCCTGGCCATAGACGCCGATCCAGATTCCAACCTACCAGAGGCCCTGGGAATAGAAGTCGACCGTACAGTAGGTGATATCAGGGAAGAACTCAAGAAGGACACTGCTGAAGGTAACATCCCCCCAGAGGTAAATAAGTGGGACATACTGGATTACAAGATTATGGAATCTATAATCGAAACACCCGAATTTGATCTCCTGGTTATGGGAAGACCAGAAGGCAGCGGATGTTACTGTGCCGTGAACAACATCCTCCGAAAAATTATTGAAAGACTCTCCTCAAACTACGATATCATTGTAATCGACACCGAAGCCGGCCTGGAACACCTGAGCAGAAGAACCACCCAGAACGTGGATTTGATGCTGGTAGTGACCGACCCATCAAAGAGGGGAATATTAACTGCTCAAAGAATCGAAGAGCTATCAGAAGACCTTGAAATCACATTTAAAAAGCAATACTTAATCCTCAATCGGGTTAAAACCGGGAACGAAGATGAACTACTCGAAGAAGTGAACAAAATCGGACTGGAAATTGTCGGGATCATACATGAAGATGAACTGATAGAAAGTTATGACCGGGAAGGAACACCCTTAATCAATCTACCTGATGATTCCCAGGCTTTTACATCAATTTTAAAAATTACAGAAGTATTAAAGGAAATTTAAAAATATAGGAATATGTAGGAAGTGTATTTATGGACAAAATGACCAAGCTTCTTAAATTGCTGGAAAAGACAGATTCTATAGAGATAAACGAGTTTCGAATGGACTTTGAAGAACTTGAACTTCAAATAGTGCCTGCTGTCCAGCAAGCAATTAAGAAATCCAAACAACAACGGGAAAAAGAGATGCTGGAGGCTTTAAAATTCGTGCCGCCCATTGAATCCTATCCTGGTAGTGTAACAGAAGTCCAGCTGGGTGCTGGTAAAAGGAAATCAGTATACCTGGGAGGGCAGACAGCACTCTACCGATTTGAAGAACCACAACCCAACCCACCAGTGGTAACCTTCGATGTATTTGATATCCCCATGCCGGGACTTCCCAAGCCAATAAGGGAGCATTTCGAAGATGTGATGGACCACCCTGGAGACTGGGCCAAGAAGGCAGTTAAAGAATTCGGAGCCAACATGGTGACCATCCACCTCATAGGGACCGGGCCCAAAGTCATGGATAAAACACCCCGACAGGCTGCCCATGACATCGAAGAAGTCCTGCAGGCAGTGGATGTCCCACTGGTAATCGGAGCATCTGGTGACCCTAAAAAGGACCCCGTAATACTCGAGGCGGCAGCCCAGGCAGCTGAAGGTGAAAGATGCCTACTGGCATCGGCCAACCTTGACCTGGACTACAAACGAGTGGCCAAGGCAGCGGTTGATTACAACCATGCCGTGTTATCCTGGGCCATCACCGACGTGAACATGCAGAAAACCCTTAACCGGTACCTCATGAAGGAAGGGTTAACTCCAGCAGACATAGTGATGGACCCCACCACCTGTGCATTAGGTTACGGTATAGAATTCTCTATAGACGTTATAACCAGGACTAGACTGGGAGCACTTAAAGGAGACACAGACCTGCAGATGCCCATGTCCTCTGGTACCACCAATGCCTGGGGTTCACGTGAAGCCTGGATGAAAAATGAAAACTGGGGACCAACCGAGTACAGGGGACCCATATGGGAGACCATCACCGGTCTGACCATGATGTTATGTGGAGTGGACATATTCATGATGCTGCACCCTGCATCTGTTAAAATATTAACCGAGATTGGAAACACCTTTACCAAGGAGTATATGACTACAGACCTTCCAGATATATCTGGATGGATCACAGAACTGGAGAACTAATCAATTTACGAGAATTAAAGGAGGATATTAAATTGCGCGCAACTGTAATGGATATCTACAGATTACTTCCCAAGACCAACTGTGGAAAATGCGGGGAAGCATCATGCATGGCCTTCGCCACCAAACTCTCTGAAAAAGAGGCCGACGTGAGCCTGTGTACCCAGATGACAGATAAAGAGAAGGAAAAACTGGATGATGCACTGGCACCAGCTGTAAGAGAAATAGTTATCGGTACCGGAGAAAAAGCCATCACCATAGGCGGTGACGAGGTACTCTATCGTTACGAACTGACCTTCTACAATCCAACACCACTGGTTATAGAGGTAAGTGATGACCTGACTGATGAGGAATTTGAAAAGAAAGTTAAAACGGCTGAAGAGACCGAATTTGAACGTACTGGAGAAAAGCTTAAACTGGACGCCGTCGCCGTGAGGAACAAATCAGGAAACACCCAGAAATTCGTCGAGGCAGTGAAGAAGGTTAAAGACTCTAAACTAGCCCTGGTACTCTGTACATTTGACCCTGAAACCATGAAGGCCGCCTTGGAGATAGTGGGTGATCAAAGGCCCCTCATCTACGGTGCAACAGAGTACAACCTGCAGAACATGGCAGATCTGGCACTGGAGTACGACTGTCCCCTCACCCTCTTCGTGCCACACGACCTGGAGAAGATGAAGGAACTTTCATATTCCCTGAGATCAGCGGGAATTAAGGACATAGTCCTCGACCCAGGTACTTTTGTTAAAGGAGGTACTGGAGACACCCTGGATGAATTTAAGATGATTAGGAGACTGGCCGTGGAACAGAGAGACCCTGACTTCCGGTTCCCCATCATGGGAGTGCCCGCCATCTACTGGCTAATCGGTAAGGAAAGCGAGGTGGAAAAAGGAATCAGGGAAGCTGTAACCGCAGCAAAGCTCATGAACTCCTATGCTGATATTTTAATAATCCACGGAACAGAGATATGGGAGTTAATCCCTGTTTTAACCTTAAGACAAAGCTTGTACACTGATCCCAGGAAGCCACAGGCAGTTGAACCGGGATTATATGAATTTGGAGAACTGGATGAAAGCTCACCAGTGATGCTCACCACCAACTTCGCACTGACCTACTACACAGTAGAGGGTGACCTGAAATCTGGAAACGCTAACTGTTACCTCCTGGTACTTGACACCAACGGAAGAGCGGTAGACGTATCTGTTGCTGGAAACCAGTTCACTGGTAAGGCCGTGGCGGAACTGATAAAAGAAGCCGGTATAGAAGATAGGGTAAACCATAAAACACTCATCATACCTGGTCTGGGAGCCCCGGTAAGTGGTGAAATCGAAGACGAAAGTGGTTGGGAAGTTCTGGTAGGACCCAGAGACTCCAGTGCAGCACCTGATTTCCTGGTTAAACTCAAGCAAGAAGCCAAGTAGATTCCCTAAAAAATATTCAAAAGCAGTGATTATATGAAAACGTTGATGGTAGTAGACCCTCAGATGTGCACCGAATGCCAGGACTGTATAAACGCCTGTAAGAAGGAGCACGGAATTAGCAGGGCAAAAAAGACCAGCACAGTACCCATCTTCTGCCTGCAGTGCCACCCGGAGAAGGCGTTCTGCGCCCGCATATGCCCCACCGGGGCTATAAGGGAGAAAAATGGCACTTTGATGGTGGATGAAGATACCTGCATACTCTGCAGACTGTGCCTGATAGCCTGTCCCGTGGGTATGATGGTAATAGACAGTGAAAACAAGACCATGCAAAAATGTACCCTCTGCATGGACTCCGACTGCATCATACCTGCTTGTGTGGAGGCCTGTAAGGACAACGTCCTTAAAGTCTTTTCCATAGAGGAGCTCGAGGAACTTAAAGGAAAAGTGGAATACACTGATTTCTTAAATGAGGTTATGAAGGATTTCCAGGGTAAAAATAATCATTAATTCTTTTTTGGTTATAAAATTAACCTCTTTTTATTATTTTTTTATTAAATAACCCTTTTTTTTACTTTTAATTATTTTATCACCTTTAAGATGGACTCCCTCTTTTTTTAACAGTTCCCTCTTCATCTTCCGACCCCCACCATACTGTCCAATGGTTAAATCCGATTTAACCACCCGGTGGCAAGGCACAACTAAGGGATATGGATTTTTAGCCATTACGGTACCAACAGCCCGGTAGGCCCGGCTTCTGAGTTTTTCTGCCAGGGATTTGTAGGTTACTACCTCTCCGTAGGGGATATTATAAGTTTCAAGGAGTACATCCTTCTGGAAGGTTGATTTAACCGGTAAATTTGTGTTGGATTTATCTACGTCTAATTCTAGCATGTCCAGGTCAAAATCAACTTTTTTTCCTTTATATATCCTGGAAATATCCTTCGCTATATCCCTGTATTCATCTCTTAACTCAAAATCGGGGTAATAATTTGTTATATCTTCTATGGCCTCTGTCTTATCTGTTTTTGGTAGTGAAATTTTCACTACCTTACCCGTTGATTCTGCAACTCCCACTGAAAAATATAGATCACCGTCTCTATAGATTGACACGATAACCTTATTTTTTGGATTCACTGGCAAGAAATATCACTTCCTGATTTAAACATTTATTTACATCAATATACGGAAAGTGTTCACTATTAAATTTATATCTTCTTGGTCCTCTAGAGTAATATCTGACTTCATGGTAAAGTAAAGGTAGTAATAGAAATCTTTGAGCAGGTAACCAGTAACCATGATCATCTTGTTGGTTTTTAAATTATCGCCAAACATCAGGAATGACTGAATATTCCCCATTTTCGACGTATTTCCGCCGGTGAGAATGATGTTCTGGGTTTCGAAGATCTCCTCCCATATCTCGATTAATTCTTCAAATGTGATGCCCTTTAAATTGGATTTCCTGAATATCAATAAATTTATACTGCCATCTGGATTGTTCCCTTGGAATTTTTCATTGGAGACCACGGTTTTAACTGTCCAGTCTTCAGGGTAATAAAAGGATATTGAATTAGTGTTAAATTGATTATAATTACCAGGATAACTTTTTAATCTAATTTTTATAATAGCATCTTCAGCTTTCCTCTTTACAAACAAATCATCATCATCCATAACATCAACAAGTACATCAATCGCCCTTTCATCGCCAATATTACCTAAAGCCTCTACAATCTTACCCCTCACGTGATGATTTCTATCTTCCTTCCTTTTGCTACATAAAGTATCTATAAAATAGTCCACAGCCCGGGTATCACCTATTTTTCCCAGACATTCAGCAGCTTTGCTTCTAATCTGCCAGTCATCACACATATACAAATACATAAGGGGGTCAAATGCTTCATCACCCATACATGCCAGTACTTCAGTGGTATTTCGTCTTACATCCGCATCCCCATCGTATAACAGTCTTAAAAGTGGTTTAACAGCTTCATCGGACCCTATTTTTCCCAGGGCATTGATTGCCTGTTTTCTAACCCTCCACTCTTTATCTCCAAGAAGAGATATGAGTGGTTCAACAGCTTCTATCGAAGCTAAATTTCCAAGTGATTTAGCAGCATTCTCCCTTACTACCCATGAATCATTATTTAAAGCATCAATAAGCACTTCTGTAACGGAATGGTCTCCTTCACCTATTTTACCCAGTGCAAATACTGATCTCCATCTTACCCCCTCAACTACATCTTCCTTAACTGATTGTATAAGGGCTTCAACAGCCCGCCTGTCACCAATTGCACCTAAAGCTTCGGCAGAAAACTCTCTCACACTGGTTAGAATCGGGCTTTCATCCTGCCAGCTTTCATATTTCAAAGATCTAATTAGAGGTACAACCGCCCTTTCATCACCTACTTTCTTGAGAGATCTGGCGGCCTCCTTACGTACAATATATTCTTCATGTTCAAGTGCTTTGACTAAACCTCCCACATCTCTATTTTCCTCTAAAAGATCAATATCCGGGTAAAAATCTCCGTCAGACAAAATATTCCACTCCCCCAAAATTTAATTTCAAGATGGTATATTGTTTACTCTTTTATTATAATTAATAATTATCATTAATTATCATCCATGATTAAATATTTATCTATACATCTTCAAAGCAAAATTAAAAAATTAACCTTCAACCGATAACTCATTTTATGAATTTCCATTCTTTTTATCCGTTTAAACTGTGAATAAAACTTTTTCAATCAAATCTTAAAAATAAAATAATTTTCGAGAAACTTCACAAGATGAATAAAAAAAATAAAACTAATCTCTTTTTTGAATATTATGGCCGTAAATTATTTGCCTGTATATTTCTGCACTTTTAAGTGCCATAAATAGCAAAAAATTAGTTATTCTTCTTTGTATCCCATAATATTTTTCAGATTTTATTTCACTTTCAAAAATCAATCCAAAAAGTGGCACATTTGTTACATTTTACAATTCTCAATACTATTTATCCACAATTAAATATTTAACCATGCTTGTATTGAATTCAAAAGTTAATATCAAAGCTGGACAGCATTTTTTACTAACTTAAATCCTTAAAAACAGATTTAAAGGCCAAATATGGATCTTTGGGTTAATAAGTAATTAAGTTTT
>MVQY01000045.1 GCA_002067325.1 Methanobacterium sp. PtaU1.Bin097 | reverse complement strand
CTCTGGATCTGGCTGTGGCTGTTTTTCTGTCTTCTTTTGGTTCTCTGACTTGTCTCCCCCACTTAACATATTTTTTAAGCGCTTTAGTTGTTTCATTCTCTTTCACGCCCTGATGGTCAATACCAGTCTGTGTGAAAACTTGTAATTTTCATATCTAGGTGTGCTTTATGCTATATATAAACGTTGCTAAAAATTTGCTGAGTGTAACCTTTTAGGTGACACCTTATTGTTTAACGTTTGTTATTTATCTAAAAAGAATGAATAATTAAATCCAAGTAAATAAAATGAAATTACAGAAACTACTCCCCTCAATTTTAAGCAGTCTAAGGATCATCCTGGCATTTGTACTGTTTTACACTTTCCTAAACCAGATGATAGTATCTTCGGTTATCATCTTTATAATCGCCCTATCCACCGATTATCTGGATGGGTTTATAGCCCGAAAGTGGGATGCTGCAACTAACTTGGGAGCATACCTAGACACCATCGCCGATTTCGTCCTGGTGACCAGCACCTTTTTAGCCTTTATAATTGCAGGAATATACCCTTACTGGTTGTTAATTCTCATCATATTCATGTTCCTGCAGTTCATCCTGACATCAGGGATTAAAAAGCCAATCTACGACCCAATCGGGAAGTATTACGGGGCATTCCTTTTTACCAGTGCCGGGGTAACTCTGGTATTACCTTTAAGTTATATCACCTTACCAGTAAGTTACATCACCAGCATACTGCTGATTTTAATCGCTCTCTTCAGCTTACTATCCCTATTAACCAGGTATTACTCATTATATAAAAAAAATTAAATCTATTTACATGTAGAGAGGTAAAATATTACTATAAAAGGTGAATACTACTATAAAAAAAATAAGAGTTACAGATCCATGCTCGAGATAAGCTTACACGACGGCCCGGCCCGGCTGGGAAAATACGATGGACAGGAAACACCAGGTATACTATCATCAAATACTCCCATTCCATTTATCCCAGATGAACCCATGCCCTACAACGTGCCTAAACCACTGGCAGAGTTTTCCGTGAATAAAACCCTGGAGATGGCAGAAGGAATTGGTGAAACTGGCTTGGCAGTTATCCATGGATCTAAATATCCTGAGCTACGGGTAAGATGTGCTTTAGAGCTTGAAAAACTGGGCAATGATATATTGTTGGTCGCCAACCCGGAAGAGCTTTTAAACCGGCCCATGGACCTCATAAAAATTTTGGTGAAGCTCAGGGAAAACATCAGCCCCAACACCGCCCTGTACTTACCCTTCGTTAAGATCCCCTTCATTCCACTACTGGCCTATCTGGGAGTCGATTTCTTCGGGGCTGATTCAGGTAATTTCTACGCCCAGTTAGGGCAGATAACCACTCCCCACAGGATATATGACCTGAAAGACTATGAACTATACCGGTTCAATAAAGAGGAGTTGAGAAATTATAACCAGAACACCCTGGACTTCGTGTTACGGGAAGTCCGGGAAAACATCCGGAACAAAACCCTACGAAACCTGGTGGAAGAAAGGTGCTGCTCCTCCACGGAAACCATGACTGCCCTGAGGATCCTGGACCGTGACTATGGGGAGTATCTGGATGAATATACTACTCTCTATTAAAAAATAAATATACCCCTCTCTATTAAAAAAATAGAAATTCAAATTCACTTTTTACTTACTGTTTTAACCAAATAATGGAGCAAACCCACTTCTGAAGTTAACATTGCTTCAAAACCGTAATGGGCAAGAATATCCTCCACATCCTGAGCAGCAAGCCGCACATCCATAGGAGGTCCCGGTATTCCTTCCATCTTTTTAAATTCAACCACAGCAAAAATACCTTCTGGTTTAATAACTCTGCTTATCTCCTTCATCACATCTTCTGTTTCATCATTTTCCACAAATCCATGCAGGACATTAGCCATAATGCATAAATCAATGGAATCATCATTTAAAGGGATTTTATCGGTTAAGTCTACTATTTTCGCCTCTAAATTCTCCATACCTTTTTCTTGAGCTTCTTGTTTTACGTTTTCTATTGATTCTGGGTATACATCTATAGCATAAACTTTACCTTTATCTCCCACAATTGTTGATGCAGCGAAGGAAATATATCCATCTCCACAGCCTGCATCTAGGAAGATGTCCCCTGATTTTAAACCAGCGATGGCCAGTACTTTATCCGGGTTTAAGACACCCCTAGTTGATTTACCGTGATGAACATGGCCCTTTTTTCTTTCCGACATGTTTTTTAACCTCGATTAATTTTCAGACTTCAACCTGTTCTTGGAGAACAGTATAACCCCAATGGCAAAGAGTATCACCGTCAGAACCAAACTAACAGCTACTGAGTAGGATATATCGTTCCATCCTCCACCATAGGTTAGTGTAGAGCGGAGGGCGTCCAGTATATGGGTCCAGGGTAAGAAGGCGTTGAATGGGATGCCGAATATCTCCACGTCAGGAAGTGGGAAAAAGGCTCCTACCAGAAAACTCGCCGGGACAGTGATCAGGGTACCCAAATTAGTCGCCTGGCTCACACTGGTAACAAATGCTGCTATTATCATTCCCAGTGCAATAGAGGCTATACCCCCAATTACACCCACTAAGATGGCCAGAAGTATGGAATTAAGACCGCCCTGCCAGTGAAATCCTATGGCCACTGCCACTACTAGGAGTATGATCACCTGGACAACCACCACCAGGGACCAGGGTATAAGGCCGCCGAACATGAGGTCGAATCCCTTCATCTTGGATAACTTCAGCCGGGCCAGGGTCCCAGACTCCACCTCCCGGGTGAAGTTGGCAGCCACCGTGGTAGCTAGGAGGAGTATGGCAAATACGATCATCCCAGGTGCAATGAAATCGAAACTGGTGAAGTTCTGGGTCCCCTCGATGGGCTCCACCTTGGAATTTAAAAATACAGTCGGCTGAGCACCCGGGGTTCCCTGTACTGCGTTTTGAGTCTGAATTACTATTTCATCCTGATACTGGGCCAGCACACCAACTAAAATGCCCTGGGATACTCCAAAATTAATAAATCCAGTGTCACCACGGATTATTAGGGTGGATGTTATATCTGGTGAGGTTGATTGACTTGCTGCCAATGGATTGGTGGTGGTCATGATAGTATGGTTTATGAGCGCCAATACCGACTCTGAAAAGTTATCCGGTATAATCAACGCGGCATCGATGTCCCTGGTCTTTAAAAGAGCGTCAGCCTCACTTTCACTCATCTTGGTCACGTTGAAGAGGTTAACGTCACTATTTTCATATTTAGCCTCTTCTAAAAGTTGAGTAAGGTTATTTCCAAAATTGATGCGTTCACCAGTCATAGGGATGGTGACTGTCTCATCATAATTTACAATGGCCAGTTTATAGGGGGTGTTGCTCTGCCCCATGCCCCCGAAGGCGAATCCGAAAACCAGCATGAAAAATATGGGGAAGACCAGGATGAAGAAAAGTCCCTTTCTGTCCCTTACCAATTCCTTTAAATCCTTATTAGCTAAGCTTAAAAACTTCATTTTTACTCCCTCAGCCTGGTTCCAGTGAGATCGATGAACACGTCTTCCAGGGTATTCTGGCGTACTGAAAGGTCGGCCATACGCGCTCCTGTCTCTTCAATATCATCTATGATCTGTGGAAGCTTACCCACGGCATTTAATGCCCGGAGGTTAATAATTCCCTCTACTTCCAGGACGGATAATACATTTCCCGTCTCTTCAATCTTTTTAATTACTTTCTGGTTCATGCTGTCATCAGAAAGGGTTATCTCCACTACGTCTCCCCCTCCAATTTCCTTTTTAAGGTTCACCGGAGTGTCCAGTTTAAGGAGTTTACCGTGGTCAATTATAGCCACCTTATCGGACAGTCTATCTGCCTCATCCATAAGATGGGTGGTAAGGATGACTGTTTTTCCTTCATCACGTAAAGAGAGAATGTATTTCCAGAGCACCTGGCGTGACTGGGGATCCAGCCCCTCTGATGGTTCGTCCAGCACCACTATTTCCGGCTGGTGAACCACTGCCATGGCCAGATTCAAACGGCGCTTCATTCCCCCGGACAGATTCTTAACCAGGGTATTTGCCTTGTCTGTAAGGAAGAGATCCTCCAGTAGCTGGTCAACTCTCTGTTTTAAAACATCCTTGGGAACTTCGTACATATCCCCTATTAGTTTAAGGCTCTCAGCACAGGTGAGATTGTCCCATAGAACTATTTCCTGGGGACAAACACCAATAGCTGCCTTGTCGAACTTCTCCATATCCTGGCCGTCGATTATTACCCATCCGCTGGTGGGTTTCAGTAACCCCACCATCATATTGATAGAGGTGGTTTTGCCGGCTCCATTGGGACCTAAAAAACCAAAAACCTCCCCTTTCTTTATCTGTAAACTCAGTCCATCCACTGCCTTAAAGCCATCGAATTTCCTGGTGATATTCTGAGTTTCTATGATGTAATCAGCCATATTCATCCGCCGTATTGCTTACTCCAAATTTTAGATTCTTAATTTTATTGGATGATCACTGCTATTATATTTTGTTCTATGATGGGAATTGCCAGTTTTAATGTAAAAAATCCAAGTTATAATTAAAAGAAAAGACAAAATAGTAAGAAAGGGTGTCCAGATGATGAAGATGATTGAAAAAATCGAGATCACCATGATGAACGAAACCGTCCACAACTTCCGCAAAGGCGAATTTGGAGTTCAAAACATTGAAATAGATGAAACCAGAGGCTTTATAGAAATCGAATATGGTGTTCAGGAAGGTGGAGAAAAGAAGGTATTGATACCACTCCAGAATGTGGAGAAATGCGAATTTATGGTGAAGAATACAGACGAAAACCAGGTTAAGGAAAAGACAAACCTTCCTAATATTAAAAAGAATCAAAAAAC
>MVQY01000044.1 GCA_002067325.1 Methanobacterium sp. PtaU1.Bin097 | reverse complement strand
TACGGAATATAAATGGATATTTAATCTCTAATCAGACGGTTAGATTCATCATTAGAAATCAAACAGGCATCGTTGGAAATTACACTCTTGTTACAGATGAAAACGGAAGGGGTCAAATCTTGATCAACAACGGTATCGGTGATTACACTGTTGAACTTTTATACTCGGGTGATGGCTACTTCAACCCCAGCTCTGCAAATGCGACGATGAAAGTCCTCCCCTACTACACAGATATATTTGTCGCTCAAAATCGCACGTTTTATGGTAAAAACAACATTTTCTACATGACACTATACGATAACAACGGTAAACCTATACCTGGTGAGACCATCAAATTCATTGTTACGGGTAATGGTAAAAATATTACATACAATTCTGAAACTGACGATTCTGGGCAGGCAAGTTTCTTGCTTAATCTTACTAAAGGTTCATACACGGTTAAGATCATCTTCGAGGGTGATGATTGGCATATCCCCTGCAATTTCACTACGAACTTTGAAGTAGCTCCTATAGGTTCCATTCTGGAATTACTAGTAGACCATGTATATGGAAGGGGTAATGCATTCCCTATTAAGTTAACTGATAGTAATGGGAATGTTCTAAAAGGCGAGACAATAACTTTCACCATTTCACAGGGAAATAAAACTTCATCCTACAATTTAGTTACCAACGATTATGGAATTGCCGGTCTGATGATTAACCTATCACCTGGAACTTACAACGTCACAGCTAAATTTGCAGGTGATAATTTAAACCTTGGAAATACAACTAAAGGTACTTTATTAATTGATAAAGCAGGTACCAGGCTTTCCGGGGATTCTGTTTTTGTTTTTGATAGTAAAAACAGCATTTTTAAAGTTAAACTTACCGACATATATGATCGTCCGTTATCTGGAGAGTTCGTAAATATCACAATTAGCAATCTAGATTATGAGAAGACATACCGGGTTTTAACAGATAATGAAGGAATTGCTTCATTAACAATCAATACCCCGGAAGGTAATTACTTAGTCATGACGAATTTCCCTGGAACTGCATGGTATGGCAATACATTTGCTGGAAATACCTTGATTGTCGACAATATAGATCCAGGCAAGGCTACTAAAATTAGCTTTAAAAATGATGCTGGTGTTTTTATAATCACCTTGACCGATGCAAATGGTAAGGCAATTTCAAACAGAACTATTACACTAAATCTTGTTCAGGAAGGTTTAAACCTTACTTTACTGGGTAAAACAGACAGTAAAGGGTTAGTTAAGTTTTCACCCGCCCTAGATACGGTTGATTATAATATTTTCTACAGTTTTCTTGGGGATAACTCTTATTATGGAAGTTCAGGATTTACTCAGCTTAAAATTGCCCCAAATTCTGTATCTACCGCTTTAAATATATCTAATGTGAGCATGAGATACGGTGATAAGAAGAACTTAAATATCAAATTAACTGATAAGCATGGTAAGCTTTTGATTGGAAAAACACTGAGTATAACTGTAAAAGGCAATGGTTTTAGTAAAGTCTACTATTTCACTACTAACAGTGCCGGTATGATCAGTGTTCCCATAAACCTTGCAATCGGCAAATACACGGTTAAAGCTAGTTATACTGGTGAGGGAATTTATAAATCAAGCACTGCTTCTGGAACTATAAATGTAGATAAGCAGGATAAAACCACCCCTAAGATATCTAAGGTTGACCCAGCCAACAACAAGGTAATTAATGTGGCTAATAAAGCATTGGTGATCACTTTCAGTGAGAATATCAAGGCGGGGAGTGCGTTTAGCAGTATCAAAGTCACCAACCCTGATGGAGTAAAAGTAAACCCCTTATACAAAGTCATAAACGGTAAAACTCTAACCCTGACACGTAATGGCTACTACATAAACGGACTAACCTACACCATCAACCTACCCACAGGCAGCATCACCGACACAGCAGGCAATGCAATCACCACCTTCACCAGCAAATTCAAAATCGACTTTGTTAAACCCACCGTAACCAGTGTTGACCCAGCCAACAACAGGGTAATTAATGTGGCTAATAAAGCATTGGTGATCACTTTCAGTGAGGCCATCAAGGCGGGGAGTGCGTTTACTAGTATAAAAGTCACCAATCCTGACGGAGTAGCAGTAAAACCGCTATACAAGGTAATAAACGGTAAAACTCTAACCTTAACACGTAATGGTTACTACATAAATGGATTAACCTATACTATAACCTTACCCGCGGGCAGTATCACCGACACAGCCGGAAACACACTAGCTACAGCGTTCACCAGTAAATTCATCGTAGATTTCGTTAAACCCACCATAACCAGCATCAACCCTACCAACACTGCAACTAAAGTAGCCCGGAATAAAGCCATTAAGGTGACTTTCAACGAAAACATTAAAGCAAGCAGTAGTTACTGGATTGAATTGGTTGACAGCAAGGGCAAATCAGTGAAGATAACTAAGTCCATCAGTGGGAAAGTGTTGACCATCAACCATGCAAAACTAGTAGCAAACACTAAATATAAACTGATTATACACACTGGGGCTGTGACTGACAAGGCAGGAAACCCGGTGGCAGTTAAAACATACACTTTCACCACGGGAAAAACATAGTTATGTAAAAAGGAGTCAATTTACCTCCACGTGTATGTTAATTTCTTACATGTTTTTTAGTATTGAAAACTATTTACTTGAATTATACTTATTTAAAACCCAACCTCACACACAAAGGCCATATGATCCTTTTCATAGGGCTCTAAATCTATTTTCTCCAGCACGCGGAACCCCGCGGTTTTTAATCTTGATTCTTCTTCCCGATAAATATCTTCCGGATTTCTGGTCACGTCGATGCTCCTGGCCTTCAGCATCAAAAACCCTACACCATCTTCTTTTAAAAGCAGTCGCATGTTTTCCATGAATATTTCGGTCTGGTTGGGCTGGGCCACGTCAGAGTAAATTATATCTACTTTCTCCACCAGGTGCAGGTAATTACGTGGTTTGGTAGCGTCATCCAGTATCGGAATCAGGTTAGGTCGTATCTGGGATAGATCCACCAGTTTACGCATCATCCGCGGGGAGAACTCCACACAGTAGACCCGGCCATCTGGCGTGATATCTGAAATATGGGAGGGTGTGGTACCGGTAGAAGCTCCCAGATAAATTATCTTGGAGTTATCATGGAATGGAAATGTTTCTAACCCATTTAGTATGGCGGCTGCCAGTTTTGACCGCCGGGGATTCCACAGGCGGTACTCCCCACCTTTGCCCTCCACCAGTTTCTCCCCGTAGACATTCTGGCCAGGGGTGAGGTTGCAGGTGGCAAGCTGGCTTTCAAATTGATACACCAATGGGAAATCGTTCCATTTTCTTATGGTTTCCATTTATTTTTTACCTCTGGGTTATATTAACTATTCTTTTTTATAAATCAGGAGTTATATTACCATTCCTTTTTTATAAATTTTCAATCAATCGTAATAGAGATTTTCTGGAATTCCATCATAAACTTCCTGGAAGTAGGGAGGTCGCCAGTACCTCTTTGGCCAGTTTCTATAAAGGAAATAGAATATAATTATAATAGAAACTGTTAAAAGCAAAATAGCCACCTCTAAGCTGTGACTGGTCACTGTACTCCCAGGTCTGAGGGATAGCATTATCTCGAAACCATAGGCCAGTAGGTTATTGATAATATGGGCTAATATGGGCACCAGAATACTGGCGGTTTTAATGTACAGGATACACATCACGATTGCGAATATGAATGCTCCGATTATATCAGCGTGGAATAATGCGAAGATAATGGAGGAAGCCATTATGGCCCATTTGATACCCCACTTGATGGTGAAACGGTGCAGCATAACTCCTCTAAACAAGATTTCCTCCACGATGGGGGCGATGATAACTGCTACAATGAATTCGATGTAATTAAAGATGGGAGCAAATGGTGTTTCACTTTGATTGTAGAAAAGACTGGTTGATGGAAGTTCATTTAATATATTAGGGTATATAGTAGATAGGATATAACGACTGAGTTCACCAAGGCCCAATGACAATATTATCACACCAAAGATTATGATGAACAGGTAAAGCCAGTTGTAATTAAGGGGTAAATGTCCGAAGAACTTTTCACTGTTCATCTTTACCCGGTGAAAATTTCGGATGATCCAGAGGGATATGATACCATAAAATAGAAAACTGACGACCACATCAACCTCTGCCTCGGCAACTAGATTAGTAGTTCCAGCATATAAAAAAACCGCAAGAATAAAAAATACAATTAACCACAAAAAGAGATAACGTACTTTTATATGTTCAAATACAGCTTCATTAACCATGAAATCTTCCTTTATTGAATGATACAATCCTCTTTAATGAAATCTTTTCTTTATAGAATAATTGGATATCCCTCATAAAATAGTATACAATTATCTCAGTAGTAAGTATCAAACTTCTTCTTATACTTCTCCCTTTTCTTCTTCTTTTTAACCTTCTTACCTGGCTTACTGCTTTTACCTGGCCTTTTAGGGAATGGGTGTGCCTTTTTAATATCTTCAACCTTGGCTTCGAAGCTGGTTTTAATGGATGGGTCAAATTCTCCAGAGAAGACATCCTTACGCACAGCCAGGGATATCTTGGATGCAAGGGCCCGGGCTATCTTCCCTCTTAACCAGTACTTCGCCCCTCTGACCTCGGGGTGCTGGTAGATCAGGCCGTGTTTAGGAGGTCTTTCACCAGTCTTGAGGTGCCTGAAGAGGGCTTTCTCGGCCCCTAAAACCTGGATAGTACTGGACGAAAGCAGGGCCAGTCTTTTTAACCCGCCTACATGGGCGATTATTTTCGCCCCCAGGGAGGCCCCTACCAGGTCCTTGAGGTTAGGTGCCAGTTCATCCATCTTATCTTCTATATATGAATTCAACGACTTTTTCGTGGCCTGCAGAGATTTGATGGAAGAAGCAAATTCCTTTAGCATGATGATGTCAGATTCATCCAGATCAGACCCTATACTGGTTTCTATTTTCAGGTCAGACTCTTTTAATCCGGAACTTATAATGGAGTCTCTATCTCCATAATCTGCTACCAGTTTAACGTAGTATTCGTGGCTTTTTATTTTATCCAGTTCTGGGAGATGGATGGAATACCATTCTCTCAGTCGTTCTGCTAACTTACTGGTGGTCTCGTCCAGTTCATCCAGGGCGTTTATGGCCTGTATCAAAACCAGGTCTTCTGCTTCACTTGCCTCCTGCAGGCGGTCCCTGGTGATGTTCAGGGAAGTATCATGTATTAATTCCTTTAATTCTTCCTCTGTTTCGATAAAATCAGTTTGAATTAAAATATCAGCCAGGTAGGTTCTAACATATTCCCCGGCTTTGTTCGGTGTTTGGAATTTAAATTTAGAGGAATCTTTAAGGCTTTCATATTTGGAAGGGGAAATTTCCGTCTCTACAACAACTTCATCATGGTTTTTAACCAGTCTCTTGAGCAGAGATTTTTCCTCTCTTACCAAATTACCTTCCAGTAGTTCGGTAAGCCTTAGGGTTATCTTGCTCTTTGGGAAAAGTTCATAATCTAAGAGGGCACAATTTTCATCAAGGGCAATAAAACCCGTGAAACACCAGGTAATATAACACTTCATACCAATAAGTCTATACTGATATCAATTTAATATTTTCTGGGTCTGGTCCATATGCTTGAAACTGAGATATGCAAAATTAAGATGAAAAACCCCACCATGCTGGCGGCAGGGATCATGGGCAGCACCGCTGCATCCCTTAACTGGGCCGCCAGGAGCGGTGCCGGGGCAGTGGTAACTAAATCCTTCAGCATGGAACCTAATCCAGGATATGCCAATCCAACCACCGTGGAAGTCACCGGTGGATTTATAAATGCCATAGGACTCTCCAACCCAGGAGTAGAACTATTTAAAACCGAGTTAGAGAAGTTGGAAGGCCTGGTACCCGCAGTGGCGTCTATCTATGGAGCGAATCCACAGGAATTCCAGAACGTCGCATCCCAGATAGAGGGAATGGTGGATATGATAGAGCTCAACGTATCATGCCCCCATGCATCAGGCGGATGCGGCGCATCAATAGGCCAGGACCCCGACGCAACGGGGCAGATAGTTAAAGCAGTTAAACAGGCGGTCAAAACCCCAGTTGCAGTTAAACTAACCCCAAACGTAACTGATATAGTTGAAATAGCAGAAGCCACCCAGAAAGCCGGCTGTGATGCCATCACCCTTATTAACTCGGTGGGCCCGGGCATGCGTATAGACCTGGAGACAGCCCAGCCCATACTACACAATAAATTCGGCGGCTTATCAGGACCAGCCATAAAACCAATAGCACTTAGATGTGTCTACGATGTATATGAAGCTGTAGACGTACCCATAATGGGTGTGGGTGGAATCAGGGATTATAAAGATGCAGTTGAATTCTTATACGCCGGTGCAAGCTCTGTGCAAATTGGAACAGCCGTGTACTATGAGGGTATGGACGTATTTGAGAAGATTTGTACTGGACTTGAAAATTTTATGAACAGGAAGGGCTATGATAAGGTATCAGAGATGGTTGGTAAGGCCCATGAAATCTAATTAAATTATTGATGGGAATTATATTTATAATAGGAATTAAAACATGAACGTTCCAAAAATCGTAGAGATAAAGGACATAATAAAGGAAACACCCACAGTTAAAACCTTCATTTTTGACTGGGAGGTTACAGAAGAGACACCCGGCCAGTTCATGATGGTATGGAATTTTCATGACGAAAAACCCATGTCTCTATCCCTGATTGATCCAGTAAAGGGTGAAATCGGGTTCACCATCAGAAAGGTGGGTAAATTCACCGAGGCAATCCACGAACTCGGGGTAGGAGCTCAGCTCGGATTGAGAGGGCCCTACGGCCGAGGCTTTGAAATTGCAGGCTCACACGTCCTGGCAGTTGGTGGGGGTGTGGGAATGGCCCCACTGGCAGCATTTGCCGAGGAAGCATCCCGGAAAGGTGTGGATGTGGATCTGATAAGTGCAGCAGCGACCCAGAACGAACTGCTCTTTATGGACCGGCTTAACAGAACCAGTACCAATTTAAGGGCCTGTACAGATGACGGGACCTATGGGTTCTGTGGATTCGGAACAGATCTGGCCCAGGAAGTGCTTGAGAGTAATAGTTACGATATGATAGTCACCTGTGGCCCGGAGATAATGATGAAGAAAATAGCAGACCTGGCAGAGGAATATGAAATCCCGGCCCAGTTTTCACTGGAACGCTACATGAAATGTGGGGTGGGCATCTGCGGCCAGTGCTGCGTGGACGATGTCGGATGGAGGATATGTAAAGAGGGCCCGGTGTTCTGGAGTGATGAGGTAAAGTTAATCACAGAATTCGGGAAGTACCGCCGTGACGCAGCGGGTAGGAAGGAACCTCTTTAAAAAGACAGAGAATAACTCCTTTAGAAGACAGGAACCTTCTTTTTAAAAAAATAATCCTAGAAAAAAAATAACAACTTAATCAAACTTAACCTGCTTACTTTTACCGAGCAATTCGTCCAGTTCAATACCCTTCTTGAAGGCCAGTTCCTTGTCTAAGCGGTAATTTTCCTGCTTTGTTTTATGCAGGTGTTCAATCCTTACAAAACGCCATTTTTCACGTATGAACTTGGCACCGACGTAGGGCTGGGCTCCAAATATCTCTGAAAATTCCAGGAGGGCGTCTATTTTACCTGAATCGATGTATATCCTTTCCTGAGAGGTGGATTTCACTTCGATTGCCAGGTAGATCTTACCGTTACCGGCTATTACGTCGGGCAGTGGCTTTTTGGTGGCACCACCAGAGGCAGGCGCTCTCATTGCCGCGCAGTCTGCGTCCCACAGCATCTTCACCAGTTCGCGCTCTTCACGGGTACCTTTTTTACTCATATAATGGCCCTTAAAATAAAATTAAGTTGAACATTATGTTATCTAATAAAATAAACGGATGTATAACCGGGGCTATATTGGTCCTTCATAGCTTTCTATTCGTTTAGCGTTGAAGGTACCGTTGTTTAGGGGGCTTTTCATCCATTCAATACAGGCGTCTTTGATGATCAGATGTTTTTCCGGTATTACTATGTCTATTCTGATGCCGGAGTGACTGTCATCTGGATCTTCTGTTATAAAACGGGAAAATGTGCCAGTGTATTTGTATTTATTTTTTAGGAACCACTGGATTACATTCATTCCATCCATATGGCCGATCCTTTTACCATCCTTCATCACTTCGACTTTGGGTGATCCACAGGTTTTTTCCATCTTTATCATAGTCCCCACCTTTATAATCATTTCAATATCTTTCCTTTATTTTATTAATAACTTTCTAAAATTGGTGATGTGCGTCACTTCAAAAACAATAAATCACTATAGTTCCATTGGAATAAAGAGAAGAAACCTGTTTCATTAGATTAGAAAATAAATAAATAGAATTTCAGTAAAAATAAGGCCGGGGCCGAGATTCGAACCCGAGTCGCGGGATCCACAGTCCCGTAGGATAACCAACTACCCCACCCCGGCAATTGAAAGGGATGCAGGGGATGGGATTCGAACCCACGTAGGCCTACGCCAACAGGTCCTAAGCCTGTCCCCTTTGGCCAGCTCGGGCACCCCTGCAGTATTACTAAACTGCTACATCCTTTGTGCGGTGTTTGTAAGAAGAATATTTCCTTTTTTTAGATATGAAAATGCTCCGGCCGGGATTCGAACCCGAGTCATCGGCTCGAAAGGCCGACATGATTGGCCGGACTACACTACCGGAGCATATGGATCTGTCTATTTATAGCACTCAATCTTAAGAGCTTAAGTGGGCCCAATGGGATTCGAACCCATGGCCGCCCGGTTATGAGCCGGGCGCTCTACCTGGCTAAGCTATGGGCCCAGAACGCCGCCGACAGGGCTCGAACCTGTGACCAATCGGTTAACAGCCGAACGCTCTACCTACTGAGCTACGGCGGCAAATGCCAAGCAAAGCCTGTAAACCGTGCAAACTACTATCAGGGCTTACAAGATCTTAAAACATAGCACATCAAGATGTATTTTAAAAGTTGATGTTTATATTATATAAAGATTGTGTATTACATTCAAATAGTTTTAAGGCATTAAAGCAACGGTTAAACTATGTCATGATTTTCATTTATATATATAGATACGGTATAATTAAGTGTTTTAAACAAATACAATGTAAACCTCAATTTTGTGTTTCATTTCCCAATTGATAGTGGGAGATATAATATACGAGCTTAGAAAAATGAATTTAATAGAAAAAATAAAGGCCCATGAAACTTTAGATTTGCTCGAAAAATCTAATAAGGTAACTTTAAAAGAACATGGAGATAGAATTACCCTGGAAAGGGCGATATTTCTCTCTTGGTGGTGTAATAAGGGTGATTGTGCCTTCTGCTACATGTCCTCCCAGAAACCCAAAATCACTGAACCGGACCGGGCCCGGAGAAATGTGAATTCCATCTTTGCCGAAGCTGAACTGGTACGCAGGATTGGATGGAATATTGAATTCCTATCCGGCGGATATGGATCATTCACCACACAGGAAATAAAGGGAATCTCCGAGAGGATACACTCCATCACCGGGAAACCGGCATGGTTGAACGTGGGGATAACCAGGGAATTGGATGTTTATGGGGATGAGATCGTGGGGATAACCGGTGCAGTGGAAACTGCCAACCCTGAACTCCATGATAAGATCTGCCCCAGCAAATCCCTGGAAGACGTGGTGGAAATGCTGGAGCTGGCTGGGGATTTAGGATTTAAAAAGGCGATAACTATTATTCTGGGTCTGGGAGAAAAACCAGAAGACCTTAAATACCTCTTTGATCTGATAGGAGATGTAGGGATTGACCGGGTGATATTCTACTCCTTAAACCCCCATAAAGACACACCCTATGCAAACACACCACAACCAGCCTCCCTGTACTACGCAGGTACGGTGGCTGCCACCCGGATAAAATATCCCAAACTGGAAATAATCGCCGGAACCTGGATAGACAACCTGGCCAACATAGGGCCATTGATCCTTGCCGGCGCAAATGGCTTGACTAAATTCCCCTTATTTAAAATGTACGGCTCTAATTATGGTCGAAGAGTTGAAGAAGAGGTTAGATGGTCCGGTAGGAAACTGGAAGGTAGCTTCACTGATTTAGATCTTCTGACCAGGGGTGAAAATCTGGATCCAGAAATGGAACCATTCATAAAGAGATACATTGATAAGTGTCTAAGAAATAAATAAGTTAGCCGTAAAATTAGTATTGATCTTTTAACCTACAGATGCAGGGGTACCCAAGCGGTCAACGGGGATAGGTTCAGGGCCTATTGGTGTAGGCCTTCAAGGGTTCGAATCCCTTCCCCTGCACTTATATTATCTTTGAGCACAGATTCGAATATTCCTAGAAAACCAATTTATTCAAGGCAAAGGACTAAATTATCGATAAACTTTTCTATGGCCTCATCATGGTCAACGAAGCTTCTTTCTTTATGTTTATCACTCATTACAGAATATAAGAAGGACAATATGGTCATTGCAAAAACAGGATAATCTATTTTTTCATTCTGGATGTACTTTTCCATATATTTGCCAAGATGATATGGAATCTTTTCAGGAGCAGTTTCTTTAGATATCCTCCTGCTTTCATTCAGGGTTAAATAAACAAAATCAAAGTGATCATCCACTAAATCGGCAAGATCTTTAACTAAAACTTCTAAAAATTCCTGTACTGTTTTAAATTCATCATCAACAAGTAAAAGATTGAAATCTTCCATTATTCTATCATTATTTTGAGTTATAATCGTGTTAAAAAGATTTTTTTTGTTTTTAAATTTTCTAAACAAAGTTTTCTCACTAAAACCCGCTTTTTCTGCTATATTCAAACCAGTAGCTGCAAAATATCCTTTCTTTGAGAATTCCCTTAAAGCCGAGTCCAAAATCTTCTGTTCAGTTTCATCAGTCATACTATCACTTTACAAAAATATCCAAATGAATTTTTAACCATTAAGAAATCCAAAAACATCGTTAAAACCTACGTTCCTATTATTTACTTGATCCATATTTATGATTTCTTTTTAGATTGATCTTAAAAAAATAAGGGAATTATTTTTTTGAAGTCACTAAACCACCTAACAGCATTAAAACTGCTAGATTAATTAATCCTGCTATTGGAATTCCAGTTGGTTGCATGCTTACTGTATTAGTTGCAGCGTTTATCTGTGGTGTACTAATAGAATTTTCCGATTGATTACCGGGATCAACTGGATTAACCGGAATAACTGGATTGGTGGGATTGGTTGGGTTACTTGGATTCCCTGAATATGGCACGTAAATATACCTCATCGATCAGAATTGATCATGTCAGTACTGACACCCGATCAATTCAATATTTGTGTCTGTACTAACACCCATATAAAGTTTATGTAAATAGAAAATTTCCAAAAAAAATTCTGAGTATAATTATTAAACAAGAATAAATCAAGAAAGAAGGGATTAAATAACACCGAAGATACAACTATGTTAATCTATATATGTTATTTTATCTGACATTATTATAAGAAGATAAATTTTTTATTTTATCAATTTGCACGATAAACAAGATTATAAATAAGATATCATATTTTCAGGAGGAATAACCATTAACATGAAATGCGGGTTGGAGATACACGTCCAGCTGGATACTGATTCTAAACTATTCTGTGACTGCCGCACCAACTACCAGGAAGCACCGCCAAACCACAACATCTGTTTCGTTTGTTTGAACCAGCCAGGTGCAAAACCATACCCACCAAACAAGGAAGCCCTGGGCGGGGCGATAAAGATAGCCCTAATGCTGGCCTGTAAGATAAGCCCCGATGTCACCTTTTTCCAGAGGAAACACTACGATTACCCGGACCTACCATCCGGATACCAGAGGACCTCCATACCCATAGGGTTCGAAGGAGACCTGAACGGGGTGCGTATTAGAGAAGTGCACCTGGAAGAGGACCCCGGCCAGTACAAACCAGACCTGGGACTCGTGGATTTCAACAGGTCCGGAATACCCTTAATTGAGATTGTCACTGAACCAGATATGACATCCCCTGAAGAAGCCCGGACATTCCTACGGGAACTTATCCGTGTACTGGAGTACAGTGGAAGCGCCCGGGGAGAGGGTACCATGAGGGCTGATGTGAACATCTCCATTGAAGGGGGTAAAAGAGCTGAAATAAAGAACATCAACTCTATAAAGGGTGCATATAAAGCCCTCCAGTTTGAGATGGTCCGCCAGAAAAATCTTCTGAAGAGAGGCATAGAGATTAAACAGGAGACCAGGGCATTTCTGGAGTCACAGATGATCACCGTGCCCATGAGGCTTAAAGAAGAAGCGGAAGATTACCGGTACATCCCCGACCCGGACTTGCCGCCTATGCTCGCTGAAGAAGAGAGAGTGGAACGTATAAGGGAAGAAATGCCGGAACCTGCTCACATAAAGACGGACAGATTTGTAAAACAGTACGGTATAGAAAAGGACCATGCACGTGTGCTTACCTCTGAACTGGAACTGGCGAACGCCTTTGAGGAGGTGGTTAAGGAGGTAGATCCTGAATTTGCAGCTTTATGGATGAGGGATGAACTCAAGAGGATCCTATCCTACAACAAGATCACCTTCCGGGAAAGTGAAATAACCACCCAGCAATTGGTGGAGTTCCTCCAGTTGTTGCAGGATAAGAAGATCACCACCAAAGCTGGACAGAGGATCATCGAAAACATGCCCCACAACCCGAAGACACCTACCCAAATCGCTGAAGAACTGGGACTGATCGGTGTGGTGGAAGAAGATGTGGTTCAAAAGGCCGTAAAACAGAGTATAGATGAAAACCCAGAGGCAGTTTCCGACTACTATGCGGGCAAAAAGAAGGCTCTTAACTTCCTGATGGGTCAGGTTATGAGGATAACCCGGGGAAAAGCAGATCCAGGTGAAATCGTTAAATTACTCCAGGAAGAACTGGATAAGTAGTCTCTAAAGATACATATTATCCATCTTTGAAGTACATAATCTATCTCTGAAGATATATTCCATCTCTGAAAATACATATTTTCTAGTTGATAGTTACACCTTCAACAAAAAAAATTTTTAACCCCAGAGATAAATAAGTAATTGTTGAATTAAACAAATTTCAGGAGTTTAAAACTTTTTTCTTTGCGAACTGAATTTTACAAATTTGGGTTCTAAAGATGGCGAAAAACGTCTTGAACATGGTTCTATGGCATCCTGATATGGAAGCAAACCGGACTATAATAAGTTACATCCATAGAGGGGCACGTAGAAATATTAAAACAGTCCCGGGGAGCCAGATAGACAGAATCGAGAACGGATTTCTCATCTTAAATGATGAAACCCAGATTCCCTTCCACCGGATAGTAAAGGTGGAATATGAGGATAAATACTATGGAAAAAGAGTCCTTGAATAAAAAGGAGTATTATAATGACCAGTACAGCCCTAGTAAAAGATTACATGACTAAAAAAGTTATCACAGTCACCCCAGACACCCCAGCTGGTGAAGTTATAGAATTGATGAAGTTAACCGGCCACGACGGATTCCCAGTTAAGACCAATGGAGAGGTCATTGGAATGGTAACTGCCTTTGATTTTCTCCTAAAACCATGGTCGGATTTAGTGGAAGGACTGATGACCACCGATGTCGTTGTAGCGGATAAGGAAATGTCCATCAACGACGCCGCCCGGGTTATGTTCCGGATGGGCATATCTAGAATGCCCGTGATGAATAAAGAAGGTAAACTAGTGGGAATAATTACCAACACCGATATTGTAAGGTCACATATTGAAAGATCAACACCCACCAAGGTCAACTATTTCAAGAAGACCCTGGAACAGTTATACGGCATAAAAACCAAGCTGGTAAGGATGAAAGTGCCCATAAATAAGTTGAGACCCACCCAGAATAAAATCTATGCCGATGAACTGCAGGGCAGAACCTACGAGATCCAAAGAGGCCTGGCCGAGCCCACCATAGTGGTTAAAGTGGATAACAGATACGTGCTGGTGGATGGCCATCACCGCACAGTTGCCGCCCTAAAACTGGGTCATGAAGAGATAGACTCCTATGTAATTGAAATTGATGAGGATTTAAAGCTGGGAATCGAGAAAACGGCAGATAAAGAGGGAATTTTTACATATCAGGATATTGACGTCATCGATGATGCACAACATCCTTTAATCGCCCTAACCGAAACTTTAAGAAAGGAAGAATCGAGAAAATGAAGGACAAAGTTATAAGAGAAGTTTACCAGGTACTGGAAGACAGGCGGGATAATCCCATAGATTCTTACACATCCAATTTAATGAAGGACGATGAAAAACTGGCCGAGGATAAAATACTGGAAAAGATAGGGGAAGAAGCAGCCGAGGTTATAATCGCCGCCAAAAACGATGAAAAACTGGTCCCAGAAGCTGCCGATCTAATCTTCCACACGTTACTAATACTTGTATATAAAAACATCGAGATAGATGAGCTATTTGATGAGTTTGAAAGGAGAAAAGGGCGTTAATTGATTTTTTTTATTGACTAAAAAAAGTTACTACTTTATTTTAAATTCTCCATGAACCGTTCCTTAATCTCTTCTGGTTCCATATCAATAACAGGTACATCAGCATTACCCGGTTCGACCTTAGCATGTACAAATACCGGTCCTTCAGCCTTTAGAACTTCCGTTAAATCTAAATCTCCCTTGAATGAGAATATATTCTTAAATCCCACAGCCTCTGCTATCCGGGATAGGTTTACAGTACTGGCGTAGGTGCACTGGGACCCGGTTGAACCGTAACACTCGTTATCCAGCAATATCAGTATAAAATTCTCTGGGTTCTGGTTGTAAATGGTGACCAGACTACCGAGGTTCATTAAAAGTGATCCATCCCCATCTAGGGCCACCACTTTTCTTTCCTGGGCGAGGGCCAGGCCTAAACCTATGGAAGAGGCCATTCCCATGGATCCCAGCATATAAAAGTGGGTGGGCGAATCCTTGACCGCGTATAACTCCCGGGAGGGAAAACCTATGTTAGAGATTACCGGTTCATCCTCCAGCTGCTCGGAGATCCTTTTAATTGCATCGATTCTTTTCATTTTCTTATTTTTCCCTGTAAGCTTTATTTCTCTGTAAAAGTTTGATTAAATGATTAAATTTCACCAGAATCCAATTTCAAGCAACATGGCCGTGGGGGAGCCGCCCATCTCAGATAGGAGCCAGGCTTCAGACAGTGCTTTGTAAGCATCTTCCGGAGTCTTGGGGAGGAAATATGCGATTTCCAGGGTATCCAGTACACCAGGGGTAGCTTCTCCCATGGGTATCTGTGCGCTCATAAATTCCCCTTCAGTGCCGCGGTGGCTCATAACCATCAGGATTGGTAACTTGTATAGCTTATAGAGGGAGGCTAAAACATTTACTGAGTTGCCTAACCCGGAGTTCTGCATTAAAATTGCTGTTTTCTTACCGCCCAGGTAGGCGCCGGCGCAGATACCGAACCCCTCCTCTTCCCGGGTCACCGGGACATGGGTGATCTCCTCGTCACAGTCCACCATCTCTATTATCTTACCCAGATTTACACAGGGCAAACTGACCACGAAGTCTATACCTGCCTTTTTAAGGCCCTGATAAATAGCATCACTGCTGTCCATTTTAAACACTTGTTTAATTAGTTACCTACTATCTTTAGTAGTCTATTCTAATAAACTTGAGTATTCCTAGAGGATAATCTATTAAATATTTGCTAGTTAATTTTATATCAAACAGAATAGAAAATTATTACTGTATTCTAATTATAAAAGGGGGTTGGCGTGGTCATGCCACAAAGGAAGAGTAAATTTGAAAGATTGAAGGTACTTATTAGACCTACAGGTAAACCATTGTGGGCAACCGCGGTAAAATCCTTTCTTTTGATGGTCTTGGCGGTTCTAATTGCTAGATTTTTAGGTTGGGATAATGGTCTCTCTGTGGTTGCTCTCGTCACCATCGTGATCACCAGGATAATAGATATTGATCTACCAGTTAGGAAGGTAGCTCCACTAACGTTTATTGGATTTATCATGGCTGTGTTAGCTTTTACCAGTGTCTCTTTAGGATCAAGTAGTGATCTTGTTTTTATATTAATCACAGTTATCTGGGCCTTTTTCTGTATTTCTCTGTATATATTCGGGAAATCAATTGGATTTTTCGGTTACATAATATTCGTCATGTACTTCATTGCGGTGATAGTGGTTAATACTAAATCCACCGCCCTGGACTATATTTATTACTGTTTACTGGCATCTTTAGTTGCTTCAATCCTGTTTATACCACGTTTATGGAAAATGAAAGAGGATCTGCGTAGTAGGGTGGCAGTGGGATTTAATCCTCAAAATTCTTTACAGGCGGTTTTAAAAAACCTACATGCACTTTCAGGCGTCCCACTGGATCCAACTGACTATGAACTTTTTAAATTAGGACTCTATCTATCTGGTTTTCGTGAGTACAGTAGATTACTCTACTTTCGAATATCTAAAGGATATCAGGATAAATTCAAAGAATACCTGGAGGATATAAACAAAACCAGCTTAAAGATAGGGGAATCAATAATACAAGGTAAAAAACAAGTTAATATTGATAAGTTAAATGAGGATGTTTCAATTATAAAGAAAGCGACTATAGATTCTGGTGAAAAAGATCTCAATGCTTTCCTGGGTATCGGTTATCAGATGGTGGAGCTTATTAAAAGATCTGCCGAACTTTTATCAGAGAAGATATCCGGAGAAAAGTTAAAAATATCCACAGCTAAAACATCCCTTAAGGATGTTCTTAAGGCTAATTTTAACCTTAAAAATATTTACATGCGGCATGCGATACGTTTTGCACTGGCCATGACTTTAGGTCTTTTATTAGTTCATCTTACCCATGGCCGAGATGTTATCTGGGTGACCATGGGTATTTTAATTGTCATAAGACCAGATGTAACCAGCACAATCAACAGTATGGTGGTGAGGGTTTTATATAATTTACTTGCTATCATAATAGCCATTATCCTGGCATTTTTCTTCCCACATGAGATACTGTTGATATTTGCCCTTATCATGATTTTCTTAGCTCTAGCATGGTTACCTAACTACGTTGGACCTTCAGTAATGGCCCTTACCGTGTTCACGGTATTGATATGGCCCACTGGAACAGTAATTGAAAACTCCATGGCCAGGATAATCGATATAACTTTAGGGGCCGTAATAGCCATCATCTGTGCTTACGTTATTTTGCCAAGCAGGGTTACCATAGATCTACCGGGTCTAATTGCCGGTGCCATCAAAGCGAATAAGGAGTACATGAAAACGGTAATAGTACCTCCGGAAGAGTACAACCACCAGAAAGCGGTTCAACAATTTAACAACTATTTATTACAGGAAAATAATCTAGAAGCGGCTATTACAAAGATTCAGGATTTCTTCACGGACATAAGTGATGATATGGTCATCTATGATGGTTTGATAGCTGTTAATCATAAGTTATTTGCTGATATATCAGTATTAGGTGCATTACAGGAGAAAAAACTGGTAAAAGATGTTCATATTGATAATCAACCATTGGTATCCATTATGGATGATCTTATAGGGGCAGTAGAAAAGGATGTTAAGCCCAGTAAAGCTTATTTAGATTCTTCTCATTATTCGTTTGAATCATATGTTCGGAAGGATTTAGATAAGTACGTGGATTGGGTGATATCTGATGTAGGTTTGCTCCAGGAATTAGTATATTCTGGTTCAGTTAAGGATATTTTCGCCAGATATCGAGATATAATCTGATTTAATAAAGTATGAATAAAATTTGTTGGACATTTAACTGGGGCTAAAAGGAATAAAAATTTGAATAGATGATATATGCAAAATTAATAAAAAAAGAATGGTTTAAGTAATTATTTCATCTAAACGGTCTTCTTTTATACCATTCTTGATCTCTAAGGCCATTCTACGGCCCATGCTTAATGGTTCTCCGTGGTACAGGTAACTGTATTGTGATCCGTTCATGAAGGTGTTTGTTCCACCATCTGATCGGGCGCTCATCTCAAATACAACCACTTCAAGATTATCGGTTACCAGGGTCTGCATACAGAATGGACCATTAAATCCTGGTGGTACTAATTTTTTGGCACCTTCTGTGATTTTGTCTCCTATGTCAAATACCTGCGGAAGTAGTGATTCTCTTATAACTACTGGATGGTTTCCAGTTACGACGTATGATGGATCTGCGTTAAGATCCAGTTGATCTTTAGCCGGAACTCTAACTAAACCATCTATGGTTGATTCATATCTACTGTCCATTCCTAAAACTTCTGCATCTTGTTTTAATCCTGAGAAGAAGTAATGAATACAGTAGTTACATCCTAATACGTATTCTTCAATATGTGCTTCCTTTATATCCTCTTCTTCGATCCAGCCTCGTTTCTTCATGGCTTCAATTTTTTCATCATATTCTTCAGTTGATGAAGCAACGAAGTATCCTCTTCCCCCTCTGGCTCCGGGGAACTTTACCATGACGGTGCCTTCAATTTTCGCAGGATCGGTTATCTTTTTCGGAATTCTGACCCCGGATTCAGTCATCAACTTTCTTTCCAGGTCCCTTTCTGCCTCCCACCTTAAGATGTCCCTGTTTCCGAACATGGGTACGTTGAAGATGGTTTCAATATTATCTAACCCAGCATAAGCCACGAATGATCCGTGTGGGAATACTATGCTGTTTAAGTCCTTTAATTGTTCTTGGACTTCATCATTAACTATATCACTAAATTTATCTACCGTGATTATTTCATCTACAACCCCAAATCTTTGATAAGGAACTTCCCGTCCTTTTTCGCAGACTGCTGCAGTCCTAAACCCTTCTGTTTTTGCCCCCTGAAACATATGCAAAGAAGAGTGGCTTCCTAGAGTGGCAATTGTTATATCTTCTTTGTCATATCCATCTAAAATGTCAAGAATCTCCTGCCTGTTTATCTTACTCATTTGTTAATCCCTCCATATCTAACTAGACATGTACTTAAATTAACATGGCCCACACTAATAGTTATCTTTTTCGTATTGTTATTTAGTATGACCAATGATTTAACAATACATACCAAGTTAAATAAAGCCCGCTAAATATTTTTTTAAGGCTAAAATTGGATGTTATGTGTAGAAAAATTTTTAATAGTCTTTAGGGAATAGAAATTAAATAAAGATAGATTAAAATAAATTTTATAGAATCAAAATGAAATTAGAGGTTGATAAGATCATTTATCCTCAACTAAAACCTTCAATTTACCATCGTATAGATCTATTATAAGGCCGTGTACAGGAACATCATCCGGGATAAATGGAGATTCCTTTATTTCTTGAACTGCGTTTAACACATTCTCCTCTTCACCTTCAATTGCCCCTATCCATTCTTTGAGATCAACCCCTGAAAGAATTTCCTCAGGGATACCTCTGGCTTTCATGGCACTTATGAGTTTTTCAGGGTCTACGTTGGCCATTCCGCATTCGTAGTGTCCTACCACCATAACCTCTTCCGCACCAAGTGCGTATATTGCCGCTGCAACGGATCGTATAACATCCCTGTCGACTATGGTGTTACCTGCATTTTTGATTATCTTTGCGTCTCCCCTGTCTATTCCCATGGCTGGTTCTAAAAAACCGGTGAGCCGTGTATCCATACAGGTTACAATGGCCAGTTTCTTTTGTGGGGAGTGGCTTAGTTTTTTTGGTTCAAATTCTTTGACAAATTCTTGGTTGGCTTTGAGTACTTCGTCGAGTATCATAATTTATCACCTTACATTGTATCATCCTCTAAATACCTTAAATTGTATTCCTAAATGCCTTAATTCTCTAAATTTACCATAAATTGTATCCTCTAAGATAAAGTAAACCGCATTTACTATGGGTGATCTATTATTCTCATTTAAAGAGGTGATTACTAGAATTTGAGCGAATTTTTCTAGTGAATATGATATAATCTATCACCCTGGAAATGCGGTTACTCTACCTATGGGGCTGAGGTTTTTCATTCCTCACTTGGTTCTTTATCAGTTACAGAAAGTGGCGGTTTTTGTTCCAGGTCGTATCCTGGTTTGTAATCAAATTCTTCCTGTAATTTGACGTTTATTTCATGGAAGATTCTGGCCAGTGGTATTTCACTGGGGCAGACTTCTTCGCACTGTCCACAGTTTGTGCAGGAGTCCACCATATGGAGCATTCTTACAAAGTGGAACATGGGTGATGGGGGTATTATTCCCTTTTCCACCCAGTTGTTGGATTCTGACTGGATGGAACAGTCCCTGCAGAAACAGAGTGGGCATGCTTCTCGGCAACCATAACATTTTATGCACTTGGAGAATTCGTCCATGTACTGGTCGATTGTTATCAGGGTGCCTTCGTCTTCGAAGTTCCTGGTCTGCCATTTATTCGCCAGTTTTACCATTGTTTTGTCTATGTTTGCACGTATTTCAACACCTTTAGGTACAGGATCCTGTACCCTTAGTGCTCCTGCTTTTATGGCTTTTTCCAGGACCTCTGCACCTTTTTCTGAAAACACCTCGATGAAGGTTGCTTTCCCAGCTAAAGGCCCTATCACTCCCCAGTTACCCATGGCTATATCTGACATCCTTGGTATGTTATTTTCACATCTCCGGCAGTTGGTCCTGCGGCCGTATCCTTCATCTTCCAGATCATCTATGCTTATCTCCTTCTCTTCATTATCTGCTGTTTCTATTATCAGCTTTCCCTTGGCAATCTCTTCCTTGATCACCATGTCTGGATCAATTTCATAGAACTTTTCTACCATTTCACGGGCCTTCACCGGGGGTAAAGTACCGCCGCAGTTAACTCCAATCATGACCACGTTGTCTCTTTCTATCTGTTTTCTTTTCATGAGTTCTACTATGGTCATTGCGTCACATGGTTTAGTGGTGACTGCTAATTTCAGGTCCTTTGCACCATCAAGGTACCGGACAATGGTTTTGCCAATGTTTAACGTACCGCAGTGCAGTGACCCTGCTGATTCTATGACCTTATCAGGATCGGTTATGAGGGTAGGTACAGCATCATACAGGTCTAAACCTTTCTTTACAGCCAATACTGCATCGACAATACCTTCTTCCAGGAGGAATTTCAGTACGGAGGTGACTGCTCCCCCGCATTCTCCACTTTCTGCTATCTCTGCGTCTTGAGATAATCCGTAGTACATGTCGTTTACTTCAACCATTCAAATCACCCTACCTTCCCTTTTTCTTCCAGTCTCCATGAGAAGGGACCCAGTTCTTTCACCTGGTTTATCATCATCTTCATGGTGTTTGCAAATTTTTCTCCTTCTGAAGCTGAGATCCAATCCAGGTGGAATCTTTCTTCCTCAATTCCAAGGGTTTTTATCACTGTTTTCAGGGCGGTTATTCTGCGATCACAGGCAAAGTTACCCCTATCGTAGTGGCAGTCTCCAAAGTGGCAACCTGCAACCATTACTCCATCTGCTCCTTCATTGAAGGCCTTCATTATGAAGAGTGGATTTATTCTACCGGAGCACATCACCCGGATTATACGTACGTTTGGGGGGTATTGCATCCTCGCTGTACCTGCAGTGTCTGCTCCTCCATAGGAACACCAATTACAGCAGAAGACTAATATTTTAGGTTCCCATTCCATAATCTATCCTCCTAATCGTTAAAATCAAGTTATTAAAGCGTTCAATATTTAATTATACCTTGTTTGAGCATCATTTTTAGCACTAAAGAATAGTAACCAGATTCTGCACATTTTGTTAATAAGAGGCATTTTGAGCGGATACAGAACCTGGTTTTCTTATGTGGCGTAAGAATCAATTTATCTGTTTATTTTTTTTAAAAAATTAAAAAATGAGGATAAGTCAGTATATCCTCATTTACTTGCAGGTTGTGGGAAGGGGAAGTAAGCAATTGGTGGCTTTCCTTCTTCAACCCCTTTGGTGTATCCAAACTGGTCTTTGATTTTGGCGTTAACTTCGTGCCAGATTTTGGCCAGAGGTATTTCACCCGGGCAGACTTCTTCGCACTGACCACAGTTGGTACAGGATTCCACCATGTGTAACATCCGTTCCAGGTGGAACATTGGTGATGGAGGAACTTCCCCCTTACTCAACCAGTCTGGGCCATTGTTGGCTTCCAGACAGCAGTCATCACAGTAGCAGATGGGGCATGCTTCTCTGCAACCGTAGCATTTTAGGCACCGGGAGAAGTCATCCATGTACTCTGAGAGTACGGAGAAGATTTCTCTTCCTGTTTTGTCTTCCCAGTCTTTGTCCTGCCATTTGTCTGCGAGTCTGACCATTGCGCCGTCGGTTTTTTCTCTTATTTCAATTCCTTTAGGAATTGGGTCTTCTAAGTCTATAACTCCGGCTTCTTGTGCTTTTTCCAGGACTTCAGCACCTTTTGGAGAGCATACTTCAATGAAAGTTGCTTTTCCAGCGAGAGGCCCTATAACACCCCAGTTTCCGCAAGCAAGGTCGGCCATTTTTGGAATGTTTATTTCGCATCTTCTGCAGTTGGTTCTTCTACCAAATCCTTCCTCTTCTAAGTCGTCGATTTTAATTTCTTTTTCAGCACCGTCTTCGGTTTCAACTATGAGTTTACCTTTGGCAATTTCTTCCTTTACCACACTGTCAGGGTCCACTTCGTAGAAATCTTCCATCATCTGTCGACCTTTTACTGGTGGCATGGTACCTCCACAGTTTAGACCGATCATTATCACGTTGTCTGCGTTGACTCTCTCTCTTTTCATGAGTTCAACCATGGTCATTGCATCGCAACCTTTGACTGTGACTGCCAGTTTCATGTCCTGGGCACCGTCAAGGTATCGTTCCACTACTTTGGCCAGGTTGAGTGTTCCGAAGTGGAGTGAACCAGAGGCTTTGATAACGTCGTCAGGATTTTCTATGAGTATAGGAACTGCGTCGTAGAGATCTGCACCACGTTCAACGGCTAGAACTGCGTCGACTATCCCTGCTTTCAGTAAATATTTAAGAAGAGTGGTGACTGCGCCACCGTATTCTCCGGCTTCGGCTATTGCTGCGTCAGATGATTTTGCATAGAACATGTCGTTGGTGTTGATCATTTAGATCCCTCCATTTTAGCTATAGAAACTGCACATGCCTTGTATTCTGGCATTCCAGATCTGGGGTCTATTGCGGAAGCATTGGTTAGTACGTTTGCAGAGCACTCTCTGAAGTGCATAGGAATATTTACTATTCCTTTCAGAATGTCAGGAGTTACTCTGGCAGGTATTTCGATTTCTCCTCTTCTTGATTTAACTTTAACCTTTTCGTTGTTGATTATTCCAAGCTCTTCAGCGTCTTCGGTGTTTATTTCTACGTATCCTGTTGGTACTTCACGGTCCAGTGTATCGGCTCTTCTGGTCATTGCAGCGTGGTAGTGGAATAATATTCGGGTAGTGGTTAATAACAATGGGTATTCTTCGTCTGGTACTTCTTTTGGTCCCTGTTCTTCAAGTGGTGAGAATATTCCCAGCCCGTCTGGGTGTGCGAATTTTTCTACGTGCATCATGGCGGTTCCAGGGTGTTCTTCAGTTGGGCATGGCCAGTGAAGTGCTTCTGGTCTTTCCAGCCTTTCCCTGTTCATACCTGCATATTGAGGAGTTACGGTCCTGACTTCTTCAAATATGTCCTGTGCAGAGCTGTAATTGAATGCTTCAGGATTTGCACCCATTCTCTTAGCTAGTTCGCCGTATATTTCCCAGTCGACTTTAGCTTCACCTGGTGGGTCTACAGCTTTTCTTATAAGTTGTACTCTTCTCTCACCATTGGTGAATGTTCCTTCCTGTTCAGCCCAGCATGCGGCAGGTAACACAACATCTGCAAATTTAGCTGTGTCAGTCATGAAGATGTCCTGTACCACAAAGAAGTCCAGGTTGTTCAGGGCTTCTTCAACATGGTTGGTGTCCGGGTCAGAAATTACTGGGTCTTCACCGGTGATGTAGAGGACTTTCAGGTCGCCTTTGGCAGCTGAATCTATCATTTCAGGTATTTTAAGTCCGGGTGTACAGACCAGGTCTTTACATTCCCAGGTGACTGTAAATCGTTCACTTATATCTTCATCAATTACCTTCTGATATCCAGGGTAATCTGATGGTAGTGCTCCCATATCACAGGCACCTTGAACGTTGTTTTGACCTCTCAGTGGGTTTACTCCGGTTCCTAATCTTCCGATGTTTCCAGTGAGCATGGCCAGGTTCGCGGTTTGCTGAACGTTGTCCACACCGTGAGAGTGTTCGGTTATACCTAATGAGTAAACTATGGCTGCTTTATCAGCTTTAGCGTATTTTATAGCTATATCTCTGATTACATCTGCTGGTACTTGAGTTATTTCTGCTGCCATTTCAGGGGTGTATTTTGATACCAGTTCTTTTAGTTCTTCATAGTTTTTGGTCCTTTTTTCTATGAATTCTTTGTCTTCAAGGCCTTCACTGATTATCACGTTCATCATAGCATTCATCAGTGCTACATCAGTTCCTGTTTTAAATGGAACGTATTGGTCGGACTGTTTAGCGGTTGGAGTGTATCTTGGGTCGGCTACTATAAAGTATGCACCATTGGCTTTTGCTCTCATTAACCGTCTTCCCACCAGGGGGTGGGCTTCAAGACTGTTTGCTCCAATGGAGAATATCAGATCTGCGTGTTCAAAACTCTCGTAAGAGTTAGTCATAGCTCCGGATCCAAAGGATGCTGCAAGTCCGGCTACGGTAGGACCGTGGCAGAGTCTAGCGCAGTGGTCTATGTTTTGTGTTCCCACTACCACTCTTGCGAATTTCTGGTTAACGTAGATGTTTTCATTTGGTGATCTGGCGCATGCAAAGAATCCTATTTCATTAGGGTCATATGCTTTAAGCTTGGATGCTACCAGATCCAGTGCTTCGTCCCATGAAGCTTCTCTGAATTCACCATTCTCTTTTATGAGTGGTGTGGTTAATCTATCATCTCGGTGGATGATTTCATAACAGAAATTTCCTTTAGGACACAATTTTCCTTCATTTACCGGGTGTCTCTTCCATGGTTCTACCCCGACTACTTTATCATCCTTAACTACGAGGTTCATACCACATCCAACACCACAGTATGGGCATATTGTCGGTACGTATTTAATTTCCATTTTTCTTATCCCCTCATTTGTTTTAAAGTTCTGGTCCATGTATTTCTTATGATCTATTGCACTTTTTTTAATATTCCAGTATGACTGGACATTGCGGAAATCATGGTTTTATTTTTTTAGAAATTGATTCCTTCCTTAAATCCAAAAAAAATAAATAAAATGGAAGGATTTTTTATCTTTTGCACTGTCACTTAGCTTCTTCTTTTTTTGTTCCTCTGAGATAGGTCCACCAGTAAATAACTGCTACAAATATCGCTCCACCGATGATGTTACCTATAGTGGCAGGAATCATGTTATTTACAAAGAACTGTGTCCATGATACTCCACCAAGGAATATTCCCACTGGTATAAAGAACATATTTGCAACTACGTGCTCGAATCCTATTGCAACGAAAGCAAAGATCGGGAACCAAATTCCGACTATTTTACCAATAATATCATCTGAAGCAATAGCCAGATATACTGCGAGACACACAAGCCAGTTACAACCTATGGCTCTCCAGAACACCTGCATCCATGTTAAAGATACGCTGGTCTTTCCTGCTGCAACGAAGCTTGCTCCTCCAAGTGCTTTCGTTTTAGCGAGGGCTATTGCTGCTGCATCCCATGGTGGGGCTGCTAGGATACCACTGGCTACTGCAAGGAAATAAGCTACAAATAGAGCACCTTCCAGGTTAAAAATCCAGCTCCAGATCCAATTCCTGGCGAATCCATACCCGCTTGCTTTTCCTGCAAGTAATCCAAAGGGCATGTACATACAGTTACCTGTGAACAGTTCAGAACCGGCTATAACGACCAGTATCAGCCCGACTGGGAACACTGCACCAAAGATTAATTTTTGTAATCCTATTGGACCACCAGCTGCTGCAAAACCTCCGGTTACAACTTCAGCTAAAAGTCCTCCAAAAGCAATATACGCACCTGCTAAAAAGCTCAAAAGAATTAAATTACTCAAAGGAGCCTTTTCTTTCAACGCAGCTATACCAACACATGCTTTTGCTGTGTCAGCAGGTGACTTAAAAGATGATGCCATACCATTCGACCTCCTATTTTTTTCTTTATCTGCCATGAATACTCATGAGACCTTCTTGAAGATCCATAAATTTTCATAGAGTTGTGTCCCCACCCGTTTTAAATCTTTTATGAAAGATGATGATAGATTTAAAAACGACATAAAAAAAACGTGGATTGTGGTGTTCCTGTCACGAAACTACATGAATATTCATAATTAAAGTGAATTAGTACAGTAATATAAAGATATGGAAAAAAAATCAAACCGAAAGCTATTTATTCGTTATATTAAGCTTTTATTCGATACGTAATCCTTTTATTCGATACGTATGTACCTGCTTGTCGGAGGGAGATCGCCAAAAAAAAGTATAAAAAATTACTTCTAACACAACAGTTTTTAATGGATATAAACCTGTAAAAATAATTACAAGATAAAAGAAGGATGTTTTATTACTTGTTCCCTTTAAGTTGCTCTTCTATTTGCTTTTGGATTTCAAGATCAATTTATCCCTTAGTTATTCCTTATTTCTTTTTTTTCAATGGATAAATCCTTTTTTCAATGGGTAAAAAATTCTATGAAAGCCATTAAAATCAAGTACATTGGGTATAAGAATAATTAAAGATAAAATTTAAGAATAATAAAAAGAATGGATATAATTAAAAGTTCAACTATTCTTTCCCGTATATCTGTTCTTTTATTATCTTTTTAATCTCTTTTTCATCTTTTCCTATTATATGGTCGTGTATTTCTTTTTGCAATACCTCATCCACTTGTCCATATATCTGTTCTTTTATTTCTTCATCAATTTCTTCTTCCTTTTTACCATAAATGTTATCTTTTATCTCTTCATCCAATTTTGCATCGCACATTCCAATTATATGATCGAATAACTTCTTTTGCAACTCATCTTCTAATTCACAGTTCATATGCCTTTTTAGTTGCTCATCATAATCGGTTTCTAACTTAGCTTTAACATCTTTGCGTATTTCCTTTTCAGTTTTTTCAGACATTGTAAAACCCCTCTTGCTATGATATTTAGAATCTATTTACATGTTAATAAATCTTTTTGTTTATTTTTATGATCGATCATTAACTTTATTACCAACATCATATAATCTCAAATAAAATGTATTTACGAAAATTCAATCAACAAAGTTTTATAAGTACTCATGGTATAACCTCATAGGAAGGGGAATACGAAGTTTAGCAATTACGAAACCAAGAATCCTAACAACATCTGATAATTCTCAGGATAAGGGATCTAAATTGCCATGCCATTAAAGATCTAAATTGCCATTGCAATAGAAATACAGGAATATAACAGGTGATATTTTGGTATCCACAATTATCTGTCCACGATGTAAAACTAAAAACGCTAAAACAGCTGAGATCTGCTATAACTGTAAAAATACTTTAAAAACCCATAAAAAACCAAGTATTTTGAGTACTAATCCCAAATCTAAAATTGAATTGAAGTTAATCGTGGTAGGAACCATAATATTCGTAGTAACTAATATAATACTACTGGATATTGCATTCGACTACGCCTATATGATTTCCGGATTCTCCACAATGGTTTACCTGTACTTCGCCTTTAAAAATTCACCAATACCAAAATCTGACAATAATCTTAGAAGTGTTGGTTTTAAAATAATTCTTAACTACCTGATCATAGTGCTGTTAGGTTGTATATTTCTATTGGCCATAGGTATAATACATTGAGAAATCTTAAAAAAAAATTAAGAAATTTATTTTTATACTCATTTGCACTGTTAAGGCCGGGTCATCCTATTCACTTGTTAACAGGTCTGGTCATCCATTTTCACATGTTAAAAACCTGATCATCCTATTTACTCAACAATTTCAGCTAGATCAAGTGATAATTCACGTGCAATATCTTTAATCTGTTGGTAAAGAGCATCGTCCACTGGAAGTCCGTTTTCCATGGCCTTTTTAATGTTCATAACTTCCATATCTCCTGGAATAAAGACATTACCTGATTCTTTAATTTCTTTAACGAAATCATCCACTTCACCCTTGAAATTTTCCACATCCCCAAATGTGGAGGGGTCGATGGCTAAAAACAGGTCACCCTTGGTGCAGATCTTCTTGGGATTGGCAGTTCCAGTAACTGCTTTACCAAAGGCAGCCCTGACCAGGGGACCGGCGAGAATTTCAATCATAAACGCCAGTGCGTAGCCTTTATGGGCTCCAAAGGGCAGGATTGACCCTTTAAGTGCAGCCTGAGGGTCAATGGTCGGGTTTCCCTCTGAGTCCAGCGCCACGTTATCTGGTATTTTTTCTCCTTTTCGCATGGCTTCCAGGAGTTTTCCCCGGGCTGTGGCGGAAGTGGCCATATCCACGGACACATAATTCTTGTTGGAAGGGATTCCAACGGCAATGGGGTTGGTGCCTATTATGGGTTCTTTTCCACCTATAGGGGCCACAGCAGGTTCGGTGTTGGCAAATACCACACCGATTAAGTCCTGCATTATCGCCATATCAGAGTAGTATCCGGCCACACCAAAATGGTTGGAGTCATGCACACCCACCATTCCGATACCAGTTTCTCTGGCTTTCTCCATGGCTAATTCCATGGCGTAGTAGGCAACTACATGGCCAAATCTATGATTACCATTTAAAAGAGCGGTTGAAGAGGTTTCTTTTTCTATCTCTATATGGGTGTCGGTTTTTATGGTCCCGTATTGGAGGCCTGTTATGTATTGTGGAAATCTACCTAATCCGTGGGATGTAAATCCCTTTAGATCAGCGTCTAAAGTTACATCAGCAATTATTTCCGTGTCTTCCAGTGATACATTCATCCTGGTGAGTATTTCAGTGATTATTGATCTTTCCTGTTGTATGGTTAACTTCATTTAAATCCCCAAAAAAGTTTCAATTAGTTAATTTTTTTAATATCCGTAGCTTAAATCTAGATAAATGTTTTCTAATTCTTGGTTTAAATCTCAATCAGATTATTTAATCTCAATCAGACTATATTCTAAACTCTGTAAAGTTACCTTCCCTGGTTTACTGGTAACCTTCCCTATTACATAAGCCTCTTCATGTTTTTCTATAATCTTCAATGCGACCTGGCTGTCTTCTTCTGGAACAATCACCACCATACCGATGCCCATATTAAATACCCGGTACATCTCCTCCAGGGGCACTCCTACAGAGTACATGGACTCAAATACTGGATTCGGCCGGGGCAGGTTATCGATATGGTAACCCACACTTTCATTTAATCTTTTGAGGTTGCGGAACCCACCTCCAGTTATATGGGCCAAGCCGTGCACTGTTACATCACTCTTTAAAAGTTCCATGACCGGTTTAACGTATATTTTGGTTGGTCTGAGCAGTTCTTCACCCACCGTTGTCTCGGGGAATCCGGGTAATTCATCGTCCACCTTCAAACCAGCGTCCTGGAAGAACACCTTCCGGGCCAGGCTTAAACCGTTACTGTGAATTCCACTGGAAGAAATCCCGATAAGAACATCTCCTTCCCGAATATCCTCTCCGGTGACTATGTCGTCGATATTTACTACCCCAACACCGGTTCCGGCCAGGTCGAAGTTGTTCACGATCTCTGGTAGTGAAGCGGTTTCCCCTCCTATCATGGCTATTTCGGCCTGTTTAGCTCCATCAGCGAGGCCTTTACCTATCTGGGCTGCTACTTCGGGGTCGGGTTTTTCCACGGCCAGGTAATCAACCATGGCCAGGGGTTCGGCTCCGACGCAGAGTATATCATTAACCACCATGGCTATGCAGTCGATACCTACGGTGTCGTATTTATCCAGGAGTTCCGCCACTAAGATCTTACTGCCCACTCCATCAGTGCTCATGGCAATGGCCTTATCTCCCAGGCGGAGGAGGGCGGCGAAATGGCCGGATTCTGTTATTACATCCCTGAACTTGAGGGTTTCTTTAAGATTTGAGGTTAAAGCAGAGATGGTAACTTCTTCTAAGTTGATGTCTACCCCTGATTCTTTATAAGTTGTCATTAAATCACCGGTTTATAAAATTGGGTATGGTGTTGTAATTAAAATTCGGATTAAAAAGATTACTAATATAGGCTATTGGATTCTACCTTAATAAAACTTGTCGATTACGTTCTGAAATAAAAATTCTCTCTGGAAAACAGGATAATAGATCAGCAAAAAGAAGAATAAATTAGGAAAAGAAGAATTAAAAAGAAATTTGAATAAAAAAATTTGTTAAAAAATTGAAGAAAAGTTTTTTCGAAAAATATCACTGTATCCGCACTGTCTCCAAATTCATAGGGGTCTTGGTTTCGATTTTAAACTGTCGATACAGAGTGGATGCAAGGTCCAGTGTCTTGTAATTGTCCCCGTGGCAGATGAGTATCTTCTCTGGTTTAGGTGACATGCGTCTTACATAGTCCACCAGCTGTTTCCGGTCAGAGTGTCCACTGAAACCTTCTATGGTTTTTATCTCCATCTTCACGTTGTAAACGTTGGTCTTACCCTCTTCCTTAAGAGGTATTTCCTTCCAGCCTTTCTGCAGTCTTCTACCCAGTGAGCCCTCTGCTTGGTATCCTACGAAGACCAGTGAGTTCCTCTTATCTCCGCATAACCATTTGAAGTACTCCACCGAGTTTCCCCCAGTGAGCATTCCTGAGGTGGAGAGGATTATGGCCGGGTCACCTTCCACTATATCCCTTCTTTCCTCTATCCCATTTACCTTGTGGAATACATCGGAGATGAAGGGGTTTCGGCCCATGTGGAATATCTGATCCCTGAGGTCTTTACTGAGGTATTCTGGCCGGGCGGTGTGTATGGCGGTGGCTTCCCAGATCATACCGTCGATGTATATGGGTACTTCGTTGATTATACCGTGTCTTATGTACTCGTCCAGGACTATCATGAGTTCCTGGGCCCTTCCCACAGCAAAGACAGGGATTAATATTTTACCGCCACGTTCCAGTGTGCGGTAGATGGTTTTTATTAACTCCTTTTCTGCCTCGTTACGGGAGGGCTGTACATCTTCATGTCCACCGTAGGTACTTTCCATTACCAGGGATTCTATACGCGGGAATTTGGACACGGCAGGTTCTAATAACCTGCTTCTTTCGAATTTGAAGTCTCCGGTGTAGACGAAGTTATGCTGACCGTCACCGATGTGCATATGGGTGATGGCAGAGCCCAGTATATGCCCGGCGTTGTGTAAGGTTAATCTTATGTCGGGGGCTATATCAGTTACTTCACCGTAATCAAGGGTTATGGTGTGTTTGATACTTTTTTTAACGTGTTTGACATTGAATGGTAGGGGGTTATCTTCCCGGTGTGCTATGTCGATGTGGTCCAGCTGCAGCAGGGTCATCAGGTCCCGGGTGGGTGTGGTACAGTACACCGGGCCTTCATAGCCGTAGTGGTACAGGTAGGGTAAGAATCCGCAGTGATCTAAGTGAGCGTGTGAAATTATCACCGCATCCAGGTTGTCTAAGCTGAACTCTGGAACGTTAAGGTAGGGATATGAGCTTTTATCATCGGAACCAGCCACATTTACACCACAGTCCAGGAGTATCTTACTATTGGAGGTCTGTAAAAATAGTGAGGATCTTCCCACCTCCCTGAAACCTCCCAAGGAGGTTAACCTGGTCCACTCGTTTTCATGGATCATAGGTCGGTGTATACGGTTACCCAGGTCTTGTAAGATTTTTTTACGTTCTTTACTGTTTTTTCTTAAGGTTCTCCTGATCCTCTGTATAATTTCAGAGGCTATAGGGGGTGTTCTAAGTATTTTAGGTGCCCAACCTATTTTTTTAACTATTTCCCTTGAAGTAACACCGTATTTTCCTATGACCAGTCCTGGTTTTCTGGCTTCGATTATAACCTCACAGGTTACCTCGTCGAAGGAGATGTTGGTGATTTTAGCTTCATCCGGTACTATTTCATGGATTTTACGAATGGCCTTTTCTGGTTCCATCAGGACAGAACGATCTGAGCGGATGATTATCCTCTTTCGTATGTCCTTAGCCAGATCCCTGATTAGGTCACCATTTTCAGTTATTATCTCCGGATTCTTGGTGTAGATAACCACTTCCGGACCTTCAAACTCTACTTTGGCAACTTGTACTCTATCGGGTAATCTTTGTACTATTATGTTTTTAATTTCTTGAATCTCTGAACCCATTCCATCACATCTTAAAAATGAGAAATCTGAATTAAGCTAAGTTTTAAATTTTCCAAACTCAGCAGTAAAATAATAAATTTAAAAAATTAAATAGATAATGTTTTAAAATCTAGTTTATTTCTTTAATTTTCCTTTCTACCTCTTCTTCTGAAAGTTTCACGAAACCCTCATCTTTGGTAATAGTTGCTACTCGGATACCGTTACCTGAGAAGGCATCTCTTTCCATGGCTGCCCTGATACCCCTAATAGCTAAATCTACTCCTTCCTCTACGTAAATGTCTTCACTGTATCTGTCTTCCAGGACACCGTAGGTTACCATGGATCCGGAACCAGTGGAGATCATCATATCCTTGATCACTCCTCCAGCAGGGTCTAAGGAAAATAGGGATGGTCCTTTAGTGTCAACTCCCCCCAGGAGAGTTTGTACGTACAGTGGTCCTGAGCGTAAAATGTTAGAAGTTAAGGTAGCCAGGGATTCCACGCCAATTTCTTCGCCGTTTCTAAGCCTGTAAAGGGCTGATTCGGCGGTTATGAATTTCATCAGTGTTTGTGCGTGTGAAACAGACCCGGCAATGGTAGCCCCTATGTGGTCATCTATTCTGAATATCTTATCGGCCACTTTGTGGGCTATAAGGTTACCCATGGTTGCTCTTCTTTCAGTTGCAAAAACTACTCCGTCTTTACAGGTTAAACCAAGGGTAGTTGTGCCTTTCAATTGGTCTTTATCGTTCATAAATACACCTCGAAAAAAACAACAGATAAAAAATAGTTTCAAAGTTTTACTAAATTTTAATCTTTAATTCATATTATATAAATATTTACTATGATATTATTTAGAAAGTTTTTAAAGGTTTTAAACTTTCCATAGGCCTATTTTAACTAGGATACTTATAAAGGTTTCTTTATTTAATTTATACAAAAGTTCATAAATTTTGTTTAAAAAAAGGTTTATCCCAGTGACGGTGGAGCCGGTTAATTTTTCCTCTTAAAGAGACGTTTCACATCCTTAAGGGAGATATTTGATTTTATTTCCCCATTAACCATGGCACAGGGTGCCAGGGCACAGCAACCCAGACATCCCACCGATTCCAGTGAATATTCCATGTCGAAGGTTACTTCACCCTCCTTAATTTGCAGATGTCTTTCTATACCTTCCATTATCTTATCAGCACCGCTGACATGACAGGCAGTTCCTTTACACACCATGACGTGTTTACGTCCCTGGGGGGTGAATCGGAACTGGGAGTAAAAGGTAGCCACACCGAAAACCTCACTCTTGGAGACTCCCACAAAACCAGAAACCTCTTCCATGACTTCTTCAGGTAAATATCCATACCTGGACTGTATATCCTGGAGGATGGGTATTATCTCTGATTTGGTACCTTGATAGGCCGATTTAATTTTCTCGAAATCTTTATGCATCAGAATGCTCCATCGGACTAAATCAGAATATCTTGTATTAAAATTCACCGGTCTTTGATCTTACTATTTGAAATTTCAGAGATAATATATTTAACTACACATTTAACTCATATATTAACATGAAAGGGAAAGTAATAGGAGACATCCTCGTAGTTAAAAAAGACGTGGAAAACCCGGAAACATTTCTGGAACTACCTGGAGTTAACCGGGTGGTTAAGTTAGGCAGAATCAAGGGTTTAAAACGGGAACCCGAGGTGGAAGTGCTTTTAGGTGATGGTACTGAAACCATCCACCGGGAAAACCACTGCCTCTTCAAGCTGGACGTGTCCAGGATAATGTGGTCCAAGGGCAACACCACAGAGAGGAAGAGGATCGCCGGAGTAGTGGAAAAAGGGGAGACTGTAGTGGATCTCTTCGCTGGCATCGGCTATTTCTCCATCCCCATAGCCGTCCATTCCATGGTGGATAAGATCTACTCCGTCGAGATAAATCCAACTGCTTACGATTATCTATGCCAGAATATCACCCTTAACGATGTTTCAGGTAAGATAAAACCATTATATGGGAATTGCCGGGAATTAGCGCCTGTTGGAGTGGCCGATCGGGTTTTAATGGGTTATATCGGCAACACCCACCATTACCTGGATGTGGCACTTTCTGCCTTAAAGGATGAGGGGGGAGTGATACACTATCACGAATCTGTACCGGACAAATTGAAGTTCATCCGGCCGGTTAACCGGATAAAAGAAGCTGTAGAGGGCTTTGAAGTGAATATTTTAAATAAGAGGATCATCAAGAAGTATTCCCCTGGCGTGTACCACGTGGTGGTGGATGCCTGGATCCGTAAGGGATAGATGGTAAGGGATATGATACTAAAATAAAATAAGAATGGGGGGTTTGCCTGACAGCGGTAGTTTATTCTGAAGACTACAGATTTCACGATACCGGTGTACATGTGGAGAATCAGAGACGTGTTCAGGTCATAATGGAAGCTATCCAGGAAAATGGTTTACTGGACTCGAAGGACATCCACCAACCAGTTTCAGCTGGTGAAGAAGACCTGCTGAGAGTACACTCCAAGGACCATGTGGAGCACGTTAGAAGGTTCTGTGAGATGGGCGGCGGTAACCTGGATTTTGACACCACGGTATCATCAGAGTCTTACAGGATTGCTAAATTATCAGCTGGAGGAGCTATAAAAGCGGCTGAACTGGTTTTAGATGGATGTGAAAGTGCTTATTCTGTGGGAAGGCCTCCTGGACATCACGCCACTCGTAACCGGGCTATGGGCTTTTGTATCTTCAACAACCTAGCCATCACCCTGGAATATTTAAGACAGTTAAGGAAGATAGAAAGGTTTTTCATATTCGACTTCGATGTTCACTACGGAAATGGCACGGCGGATATGTTCTATGAAGACCCGGATGTGATGTATATCTCCATCCACCAGGAGCCACGGACGTTATTCCCGGGGAAAGGAAATGTAGAGGAGATAGGTAGCGGTGAAGGGGAAGGCAGGAATCTATGTATTCCCATGCCCCCTGGATCAAACAGCCATGATTACCGCTATATCCTGGAGAATATACTGGGACCAGTTGCACAGAGTTTCTCCCCTGATTTCTATCTGGTGGATGTGGGATTCGATGGGCACTGGGATGATCCCCTTTCCAGTATACGTCTGGACGATGAATTTTTCACCTGGATAGCCGTGGAGATGATGGATCTAGCCCGGTCTTTAACCTTGATCCTGGAAGGGGGATACGATTTGGATGCTCTGGCCCGGTGTAATCGGAACTTAATCCAGGGTCTCGAAAATTATAAAACCATGAAGTGGGAATATGAGAAAGGTAAGGAACCCATAGACAACTCCATGGTAAACAGGGAAACCAAAAAGATATACGAAAGTCTCTCCGATATATTCTCTCCTTACTTCGATATTTAAACTTGAATCTGAACGATTTTAAATTTAAACCGATATTTAAACTTGAATATATTTAAAATGATATTTAACTCATCTAAATACATGTATACTATAAACCGGTGATTAAAAATGGATAAAATCCGTTACAGGCAGGCCCAAGAGCTTATAGGTAAAGCAGGAAAATTTAAAGGGACTAAAGAAGTCTTTAAAAAGCCCCAGGAAGGCATAATCGATACAAAATTATTTGGTGAGATTTTAAATGAGATGATGGATTTAGAGGATTATTTACTCGATAGCAGACCCACCCATTACCTTAAAAAGGACGAGGCCCAGGAGTTCTGTGAGCAGATCATCTCCATCAGGAAACAACTGGACAGTATACTGGGCGACTTCGGCGTCCTTGAAAAAGCAGATGCAGAAGGGGATATTAAGACATTATCGGATAAATATCTAATTTTAACTACTAAAAGCAATTTTAAAAAGGTTTTAACCAAATTTACAGTGGATCCCCAGAAGATCGTGGTCGCGGGAGTGCCCCTGGAGACAGATGATATGAAGAGGCTGAACCCAAACTTACCAGATGCCGCACTCAAATCTATTGAAAAGAAGATATCACACGTCAAAAATGATATCACCAGGAAAAAGGAGCAGTTCAACCTGGAAAATGTCCTGGTAATAGTGGAAGATGATGAATCTGGTGAACTACTTGCCGAGAGAGTCAGAGAATTGTACAATGCCCAAACCATAACACTCGAAAGTTTTAAGGATATAACTCCTGAAGAATTTTTAAAACTTTTATCCGGGCTTTGATACTGGTTAAAATTAATTTAAACCAGCTCTGTAATGGAATAAATCAATTTTTATTCAAAGATCAGGATCAATAAATTGCTTTTTGTGAACTTTTGGAAATGGTAAATAGCAAATATTATATAGGTGAGTAAAGTATTCACAATTTGGTGAAGTATTCACAATTTCCTTGTATAATTTATGTACCCAGGATATGATGTACTTGACACTCGAGAAATGCAAACAACATGACTTTACTTTATTTTGTATGAATTTTTCTTCTAGATTGGAATTTAATCAAGTTAGTTCTATTGTAGATTAACCTATGTGGTGAAAAAAGATGGACCGATCATGTTTCCCTGACACCCAGGACAATACGCCCACTATACCTGTACATTTAACTCGTGTGGGAGTTACAGGTGTAAAAAAGCTTCTAAAAATTGAAAGATTTGGAAAAAGACCGATAATACTCATCCCCACCTTCGATGCATTCGTGGATTTACCCAGCACCAAAAGGGGAATACACATGTCCCGAAACCCGGAAGCTATTACCGAGGTTCTCGAGGAGGCTGTGGAAGAATCAGCAGTAGAAATTGAGTCATTATGTGCTGAAATCGTTACCTGCCTGCTTAACAAGCATAAGTATGCTAAAAAGGCGGAAGTGAGTATGAAGAGCGATTTCATCATCATGAAGGAGTCTCCCGTCACCCGGCTTAAAACCCAGGAGATGACCAAGATAATGGCTGATGCCAGCGGCACACGCAATGGTGAAGGTGTGGTGATAAGGAAGATGATCGGAGCAGAAGTAGTGGGAATGACCGTCTGCCCCTGTGCACTGGAAACCACACGCGAATCAACAAAACAGGAACTCTTGGAATTCCTGGATGAGGAAACAACTGAAAAAGTCCTGGAAAAAGTTCCTTTCGCATCACACAACCAGCGAGGTAGGGGAATGATCATGATAGAAGTCCCTGAACAGAATGTAATAAGAGGGGAAGATATAATCAGGATCATCGAGAACTCCATGAGCTCCCCGGTCTGTGAACTGCTTAAGAGGGTGGATGAAAACGCAGTGGTGGTCAAGGCACACGAGAATCCTAAATTCGTGGAAGATTGCGTACGGACCATGGTGCAGAAAATCGTAAATAAATATTCACACCTGCCAGATGACACCCTGGTAACGGTGAGACAGGTGAACGAAGAAAGCATCCATCGACACAATGCGTTTGCAGAGAAAGTAGCCACACTGGGCGAACTTAAAAGAGAAATGCTCAATGGAGACGACCACAATGAAGATTCATGAGGTTGCCGGTAATGTAATGGGTATGCTGGAAGCATTTGAGGGTTCAAGACCCGCCATGGACACACCACAGATGCTCATCGTCCGGGGAATGTCCCGTAAAGAAATGCAACCTGAAGAACTGGAAAAAGTGATATCAGATGTATTAGACGAAATCGGCGCCCGAAGAATCGAGGTATTTTCCGAAGAAGCCAAGGATGTGATTGGTGTTATGGACGAAAATATCAGAGGCCAGGTGGAAATACAGGGAGAAACTGATATTTACGGGATATACCGGCTTAAAGACTCTTTTGAGGCTATGAACTGTCATGCTGAATATGCATTAGGTTTACTGGATGGATTAGCCATTTTCATGGTGTTATGGATGGATAAAAGCGGATTCGGCCCTAAATTCGTTGAAATAGTGGTTGTGAATCTGGAAATTTAAAACTTTTTTATCACAGGTGGAGTATCCCCTCCTTTCAATCTTATCAAGGAAATTTATTTAAAAGGGAAGAATGCAATTGCCTGAACTTTCAAAAGATGATATAGTTGACCACCTTAATTCGGGATACATGGAAATTTCATCCCTGATGGGAGAATTAAATTCACATAAGGATTCCAGGGTAACCTATTCCCGGAATATTTTCCTCCCCATCACCAATATCTGCAGGAATGAGTGCGGTTACTGTATCTATCGCAGAAGCCCGGAAAGCCATGAGGCCACCATCCTCATGGAAACAGATGAAGTAATGGCCATGGTACTGAAGGCGGATAAATACGCCTGTCACGAAGCTCTTTTCACCTTTGGTGAGGGGGCGGATGAATTTTTCGAGGTAAGACAGGCCCTGGATAAGCAGGGTTACAGTAGCATGGTGGACTACCTGTACCACCTCTGCAGTGAGACCCTGGATAAAACCAACCTGTTACCCCACAGTAACCCGGGGATACTTAAGAGGAAAGATCTAAAACTTTTACGGGAGGTAAATGCTTCCATGGGGTTGATGCTTGAAAATTCCAGTGCACGATTGATGGAAACAGCTGTTCATTCAAAAAGCCCTGGTAAAGATCCCAAGTTGAGACTCAAAACCATAGGGGGTGCTGGTAAATTCAAAATACCGTTCACCACCGGTCTGTTAATAGGAGTGGGGGAAACTGTGGAGGAAAGGGCAGATTCACTCCTGGAGATCCGTAAACTCCATGATAAGTATGGGCACATACAGGAAATAATAATCCAGAACTTCAAACCAAAACCCGGCATTCCACTGGAAAATCAACTAGAACCTTCCCTCATGGAGATGATTAAAATGGTGATCGTCACCAAACTGCTTTTCCCGGATGTGAGCGTCCAGGTACCTCCTAATCTGAATATAGATGGTGCCCAGATGTTTCTCCTGGCCGGTGCAGATGACTGGGGTGGTGTTTCACCTTTAACCAAGGATTACGTTAATCCAGAAGCACCCTGGCCAGAATTAAGTAGATTAAAATCACTCACTGAAGAGTTAGGCTTCCAGTTCGTGGAAAGGCTTCCAGTTTATCCGGAATATATCTCTGAGGAATTTTTGAGTGAGAGGATACTGGAAAAAATAAGTTCTATTGGTTTTTAGTACCCCTATGTTTTAGATACTGTTTAAGATTAAAGCATACTTATCTCATTTAAATCTTCTTTTACGATGTTTAACACTGTCTGGGTGTAGGTCCTCTGGACGTCTGCTTCTTTAAGCAGGGATTTTATGAAGTTGTCCAGTTCCTTGGTGTCTTTAAATCTGGTGATGAGTATGGCGTCGAATTCTCCAGTTACATCGTACATACACAGTACGTTTTTGTGGTAGGCCGTTCTGTCTTCCCAGTTTCTAAGTACTCCGCCCTTTACCTTTACACCGATTATGGTGGTCAGGGAGTAACCCAGTTTTTCATGGTCGATTATCGGGGAGAATCGCTTTATGATACCTGATTTAATGAGTTTTTCGATACGGTTGTGGACGGTTCCTATGGATATGTCCAGTTGTTTGGCAATACTCCGGTAGGATTTTCTCCCGTCCTCATGGAATATCTTGATCATCTTCCGGTCGACATCATCGATGACACTTTTACCTTTTTCTTCACTTTCACCCTTCATACCCGACACCTCTCATTTGAACAATGTTTATTAATACTGATTTTTACACGTAAATAATTATACATTTTCCATTAAATCGTAGGAATAGTTTAAATACAAGTTTGGATTTATAGTATATTGTGGTTATAATGAGTTTAAATGATGAAGCTATCAAGATGAGATATATAGCCCTGGTAAAGAAGGGTGTAATTGCAGACGACGAATGTAGATCCTACACCAAAAAGATGGATATTGATCCGTGTGTCAAGCGAAAAGTCAAGGAGTTTGAAGATAGTTTTGTTCCAGGCACGGTTCTGTTGAGTGACAAAGCCAGTTATAAGTTACGTGTAGAATATCCCATGGAATAGCCAATTAACCATTTAATTAGTCCTTTTTTTTATTATTTAATATTTTTCCCTTTTTCTTCTTAAATATTTCAATAATATCTTTTATTTCTCTAACATTTATAGAATTATCTTATTTTTCCCACCATTTTCAGATATTTATACTCAAAACACCATTTTATCTCTTCCATGCATCAAATTATCGCTAAAATACCCGCGCTGGTTATGCCGTATTTTTCAAAGAGATTCGATCTCTTGACCAGGCCCATTTCAATCAAACTATTTAAGTGTTTATACACCATTGCTCGGGATATGCCTACTTTTTCTCCTATTTCTACAGCTGTTAAATCTTCTTTATATAAAGATTCTATGATCTTCAGTTTACCCTTGGAGATATCCAGTTTAAGGGGAGGTATCCTGATTACTTTGTCCTGGTAACAGGTGAAGATACCGTCTACCCCATTTTTATTGGCCACGAAATTAATTAATGGGCCTACACCTCCATTACTGGAAGCAACAAAGACTTCACCATGTTTTTTAGCACCTTCTATTACTTCTGATATCCGTTGGCAGGCTTCTTTAGGGTCATCGGTTTCAATTAGAATTTCCCCACCCTTCAGGAATGAGTCTATTTCGGATCTATGATATTTTCCCTCATGTAAACTTATTATCCCATCTGCCTGTATTTTAACCGAGGCATCGAAGAGACATTGTCCCCTCAAATTACTGATTAAAGTCTTCATAGTTGGATCACCATAAATACTCTGTCTCACTTCAATATATAATTGTATACCTGGAAAGTTGTATGGAGAACAACCTTTAAATACTGAACTCTTCCTACCAAAATTAGAGATTAAACTGGAGGGATACACACGACCATATCAGAAACCATTAACGCAAAAGCTTTTTCAACACGCCGATTGAACACACAGGTAAGGAAAGCGTTGTCTGAGGAAAAAAATAACATCATACTGGAAAAAACAGGTAAGCTAGACTCTATAGTTGTGGGATTAGGTAAAGAGGCAAATGTAACTTTGGAAGGAGACGTTGGAGATTTTGTAGGCGCCCTTAACAACGGGGCACGTATAGAAATTCAGGGAAACGCAGGAAGATACGTGGGAGACAACATGACCACTGGAGAGATCGTAGTAAAAGGTTCAGCCCAAGACGGAGTGGGCTTCGGCACATATAACGGTACCATAGTTGTTTATGGTGATGCCGGCAACGGTGTTGGCCAGCTAAATAAGGGCGGAACCATCCTTATTGATGGAAATATTGGTGATCTGACAGGCCTCTACATGCTCAGTGGCGACATAATAGTCACTGGAGATGCCGGTGCAGATACCGGGGACTGGATGATAGGCGGCACCATCTACATAGGTGGTAATTACGAAACTGGAACCAATGCAGAGGTCCATGAATTGGATCCTTCAGATAAGAGAAAATTGGCTGAACTATTTAAAAAATATGAAATTGAGACTCAAATTGAAGGCTTCATAAAGCTGAAACCCAAGGATCTAAGGCCGTTCTATGGAAACCATAACGAGGAGGTGACAGTATGAAACAGATCCTCTTAACTGATCCAGAAAAATGCGACGGATGCAACGACTGTATCCAGGCCTGTGAATATGTAAACAATGAAAGCAGCATATTCCTGCATAAAATGGACAGTGGATACCATGCCATAGTCTGTCAGCAGTGTATAAATCCCTCATGTATTAAAGGATGCTTCCGGGATGCCATCTACCGGGAAGATGGAGTGGTGAAAATAGACCAGGACCGCTGCATCGGCTGCAGATTATGCATGCTCATGTGTCCTATTGGCAGCATCACCTATACAGAAGAGCAGATGCTTAAATGCGAACAGCAGTGCATGAAGAATGGTGAAGAAACCCCGGCCTGTGTGAATGCATGTGAATCTGGTTGTCTGGAGATAGTGAACGTAAAGGAATTTGCATCTGGACTACAACAGGGTATCGACATGAACAACTCAGTTACCGGATCGTCCATTAAACCGTTATCCCCCTCAGCACAGCTTGCAACCTCGACGCAGGGATTATGTGTATTTTGCGGTACCTGTGAAGTGGTATGCCCCACCGATGCAATAAAAATAGTCGGTGATCATGCTGAAATAGATAAAAGTAAATGTATAATGTGCGGATCCTGCACCGCCGCATGTCCAGTCCTCATACCAACCGGGGCGGGAAGCATATGGGACCCCCGTACAATAGCAGATATCAGGTTCACCTCCAAAGCAGGGAAATATGTCCTGAGGGGATTTGGTACAGAAAGACGACTTCCTAACTTCGATGATATCATAATACTACCTGCACAGGCTTCAGTATCACCAGTGGATAAGTACCGTGAAGTCTGTAACACCAGCGTAATCCTGGGTACCCGGTATGCAGAGAAACCATTGGATCTGGCAACACCAGTACTCATAGCTGGAATGTCATTCGGTGCTTTAAGTGAGGAGTGTAAACTAGCCATGGCCAAGGGAACCTCACTGGTTGGGTCACTGGCCAACACCGGTGAAGGAGGAATGCTCCCGGGGGAAAGAGAATTCGCTGATAACCTGACTGTACAATATTCCTCGGGTAGGTTCGGGGTCTCCGCAGACTACCTGAATGTGGCAGATGCCATCGAAGTTAAAATAGGACAGGGAGCCAAACCAGGAATGGGAGGCCACCTCTTGGCAGAGAAAGTAAGCCCTAAAGTAGCTGAAATAAGAGGTTTACCTATAGGGACAGACGCTCTAAGCCCCTGCCGTTTCCTTGACGCCACCCAGGACGGAGACCTGGCCAAACACATAGAACTCCTACGAGAGGTCACCGACTGGCAGAAACCAATCATAGTTAAACTGGGTCCAGGAAGAGTGGATGAAGATGTCCGGATAGCCGTGGAATCCGGTGCTGATGTGATATCAGTGGATGGAATGGAAGGGGGTACCGGAGCAGCCCCGGAAGTGGTCATCGAACACACCGGTGTTCCTACTTTGGCTTCCCTGGTTCAGGCGGTAAGGACCCTGGACGAAATGGGTATGAAGGACACAGTCCAGCTTATAATCACCGGTGGTATTAGGAGTGGTGCAGATGTGGCTAAGGCCATGGCCATGGGTGCCGATGCAGTCTACATTGGAACCGGTGCCATGATCGCCATGGGATGCCGGGCCTGCCGTATGTGCTACACTGGAAAATGCCCAGTTGGAGTGGCAACCCAGGATCCTCTCCTCTGCGAAAGACTGGATGTTGATCTGGCGGCCATGCGTGTTGCCAACTACATAAAATCCATGACTGAAGAGACCAAGATGCTTGCCATGCTGGCCGGCCACTCAGATATAAGGGACTTCACCCCTGATGATCTGAGGGCTTTGAATCTCGACACAGCAGAAATAACCGGTTTAAGGTTGATCGGTTATTAAAAAAAGTTTATATTCCCTAATTTTTCTTTTTTTTTATCCGGTATTCTTTCTATAGCATCCTTATTTAATCTGTTTACTGTGTCTGTAATATTCATGGTCTGATCCTTCATATTTATAAACCAGACCTATGGATCTGGCTAAGAAGATGCTCAGGTAAGGTGAAATTATTAAAGGCACGATTACTATCCCAATGATGAATGGGAGGATCAGGAAGGATGATACGAAGTACGCCACCCAGATGATGATGAGCATGATGATGAACCAGATCAGATAGTCCACCCATCCGATTTCTTTTATTTTGCCTATGATTTCTTTCAATCTAAATGCAGCTACTAGTTTTCCCTGATAAACCATGTTAGCCAGTGCTACAGGAATTATGAAACTAATCACCACCAGGAGTATTAAACCGATGGATGCTATGCCTCCCAACATATTCAGTGAGAGGGGGGAGTTCAGAAGAGAACCGGCCCCCGGGACTGTGAGCATGGGCAGAATAGCACCCCATATTCCTATTAGAATTAGAATACAGGGTATAATAGAGTAGATGAAGAAGAGGACAAATACTTTTAAACCATCTATAAACATGGAAGTCCACTGGTTAAAATTTGGAAGCTCAGATGAGTCTTTCATAGTGGATTTGATAATTTTAAAGATATATCCCAGTACCAAGAACCCGGGGATGATTAGGGAAGATAGAATGGTTAATATACCCAGGATCAGGACCTTTTTAAAATCAGTTAAAGGATATTTTAATGCGTTAGAAGTTATTTCACCAGCGTCCATATATTTCTCACCTGAAGATGGATATGGGGATATTTGATATTTAAAAATTAGCATCTAAATGGATTTGAATAAATAAAAAAAATAAAAAAGGGGGAATTTTAGTTTTTATTCTGCTGGTGTTGGTTCAGTTTCTTGTACTGGTTCGCCTTCTTCACTGGATGCAAATAGCAGGGCCAGGGATCTTGCACCGAATATTGAGAAGTAGGGGTATATGACTAAGATAGCTACTATTATACCAATACCGAATGTGACTATGGTGATTCCGGCGGCTACTGCATAAACTACCGCTCCTAATAACACCATTATTATGTACCAGACGATATATTTTCCCCATCCGATCAAGGATATCCTTTCCATTATTTCACTGAATTTAAAGGCCGCTCCAAGATCACCTTCATATAATGCCATGTTTGCAATGGCTATTGATTCGATAAGTCCAATTATAATGGCTATAATCACATATACCAATGATCCAGCTACAATTGCAAACATATCAAATGAACTAACTGTTGTGGCTTGAGCACCTAAACCCAAGATTATTGAAACTATTGCACCAATGATAACGACTGGAATGGCATAAACTATACCCACGACTAATATTTTTAGACCATCAATAAATAACTCACCAACCTCATCAAAGTCTGGTAATTCGTCAATACCTGCAAACGTTGCTTTAAGGATTCTAAAAAGATATCCTGCACCTATAAAGTTTACGATAGGAATGATCAATATAATACCAAGAATCACGACTTTGCTCCACTTCTGAGACGGAAATTTTATTGCGTCTGATATTATCTCTCCAATTTCCATATTTTCACCTCCATTTTTTCAATGTATAACATTTAGTATCCAATTTCATATAAAAATTTCGATTATAATTCACTAGAAGCAAAAACTAATGCACAAAATCTGGCATTTAAAATTGCAAAAAAAGGGACAATTAGAAGGGGAATAATCACTATTCCAATGAGTATTGATTGTGCAAAAAGAGAAATTAAAGCGGTTAAAACTGCCAGAATCCAGATGATGGCATAGGAAAGTAAATATTTTCTAACACCTATCATGGAAATTCTGGCAAAAATCTCCCTGAATCTGAAGGCTGCAATGATTTCACCATCATACAGGGCCATATTAGCGATACCAACATATTCCACCAGTCCAATTAATAAGAATATTATTATCTGAATGTTTGAACCCAAAATCCAGGACCATAAAGTATACAGGGAAAAACTGGGTATGCTGGAATAGAATATCTCATAATTAAACCATAGAAAGACAGCCAATACGGGCAAAGCATAAATTATCAGGACTAAGATCACCTTAAAGCCGTCCAGGTACATAGATCTCCAGTTATCGAAGTCAGGAAGCTCATCGTAACCTTTAAATGATGATTTAATTATTTTAAACAGGTAACCTGAAGGCAATGGTAACATTAACAGGAACAATAACGTAAATAGGTTGATTTCAGTGAGGACTCCGATAAAAGCTATCAACGTTAAAAAACCCAGGAGGATTACTTTCATCCAATCGTCGGCTGGATATTTCACTGTATCCAGTACAATCTCTTTTATATCGATGTTTTCGTCCTCCCCAATCCATTTCGTTTTCTATTCAATCGTTAACTTAAAGGCTCTTTGATTTGTATTTAACCACGTAAACTTAAAATGATTTCCTTTATGGTTTCCACCGGGGCGTTGGTTTTAATACCGGTAGGTTTAATATGGGTACGGGAGGCGAAATATCCCTCTTCATGGAGCTTTTCAATGACATCTGTAATTGGTGGTGCACTGGTCTTCAACACCTTACAGACCTTATGGAGGTCATAAAAGGTGGCCGGGCCGAAGGATTCTTCATAACACCTCTCCAGCAACTTCAAAGCTTTATTATAAGTATTTACCTCTGTTGGTAGCAGATCCAGCATTCTCTTAACATATCCACTGTCCATCAGATTCGCGAGCCATAAGGGACCCCCAACCTTTAAAGTACCATTACATTTGGGGCATTTTGTTGGTATTTGGGGTGCTAATCCCGGGATGGTCATCCGGTGAAGACATTTAGGACAATGGGCGATGTATCCCAGGTTCTTAAGGGAATCATCAGTCCTTTTTGCACCCTTACCCACTTCCAGGTAGATCCGAAGGTAATGCTCCGTACTATGAGAGAAGACCGATGTTGTATACTTTTTGTACTTGGCGAAGGTGCGGGAGATGAAACCAGCCAGTATCCTCAAACCGTTTTCATGGCAGTACTCGGTTTTAAGCGGCATGGCACCATATTTTCTAACACAGGGTTCTTTATAAGTCCCGCATAGCGCTGAGGTATCGGTTGCAGTCACACATAATAGTCCACCTGCCTTTAAACTAGTGGCTGCTGATTCTACAAAGGGTGAAGGTGTTCCAAAGGGGTCTATATCCACCACATCGAACTTACCCCGGCACTGGCGCAGTAGAATATTGGCATCCTCTTTAGATGCTCTTACATTCTCCACACCATTTTTCCGGATATTTTCCTTGGTAAATTCCACGGCCAGGGGATTTAAATCATTTACAACCACACATTCTACACCAGATATTTCCTTAGAGTACCTGATTCCCCTGATCCCACTACCACCGAAGGCATCACAGATACGGATATCCCTACCCTGTTTCTCCTGGTAAACCTGTAAGGCAATTACAGACAGGTCCCTGTTAAGTTCCATCACTGGATTGTAGAAAACAGGTGCTTTGGCTGATACCTTATCATAAACCGGGATTTCTACTTTGACCTGTCCTTCATCTACGGTAATCTTGTTCATCATTCACCACTAAAATCAATCATTGTACAAATTATTAGATAATTTATTTACAAATTTTGATTTGGTTTAATTATATATATTTGATGAAAGTGAATTAATGTATTAATTTCAATCCCAACTCAAAAATAGAATTAATAAAATTTTATCAGGTGATAAGTATTGATACCAATTGCACAGCCCCTTATATCGGATGAAGAGATAGATGAAGTTGTAAAAGTGTTAAAATCAGGATTCATTGCACAGGGGCCTAAAGTAGCCGAGTTTGAAGAAAAATTCGCAGAATATATTGGAGTGGAGCATGCGGTGGCCACCACTTCAGGAACCACAGCATTACACCTGGCCCTGCTATCCCTGGGAATAGAAAAGGGCGACGAGGTGATAACCACACCATTCAGTTTTGCAGCCACAGCAAATTCAATCCTATTTACCGGTGCAACCCCAGTCTTCGCCGATATAAACTCACAAACCTATAATATAAATCCACAGAAAATACAGGAAGCCATAACAGATAAAACCAAGGCCATAATGCCCGTCCACCTTTATGGACAACCAGCGAATATGGGCCCCATAAGGAAGATAGCAGAAGAACACAACCTATGGATAATTGAAGACGCAGCACAGGCCCATGGAGCACAATATCAGGACCAAATGGTAGGATCACTGGGTGATATGGCATGTTTCAGTTTCTACCCCACCAAGAACATGACCACCGGGGAAGGCGGTATGATAACCACAGACAGTGATGAACTGGCAGACGTAGCCCGCATGTTAAGATCCCACGGCGAAGGTGAAAGGTACAACCACACAATTCTCGGCTACAACTTCCGTATGACAGACATAGCCGCAGCAATAGGACTAGTCCAGCTTAAACGTTTAGATCATTTTACAAAAAGCAGGATTGAAAATGCAGAATACCTTACCACACATATAAACACCATAGAAGGCATTACACCCCCATTTGTCCTGGATAAGGTGAAGCACGTATTCCACCAGTACACCGTCAGGGTGGAAAATGGAAAAAGAGACGATGTTAAGGATTTCCTGACCGGACTGGGCATAGGAACCGGAGTGCACTATCCCAAGACCATTTATGATCAGAAGCTGTATCAGGATCTGGGCATAGGTGGAAACTGCCCCCAAGCAGAAAAAGCAGCATCCCAGGTGCTTTCATTACCAGTACACCCGGGACTCTCAACTGAAGACTTAACTGAGATAGTTGATTTACTGGAAGAAGCGTCAGAAAAATTCTTCTAACTGAAATTAAAAATTAGTTTTCAGGGCAATTTTTCCTTTACACTAACTATTTTTTCTTTTAAACTTTTTTCTTTATCTCTTCGGTCATCTATCTTTAAACTGGTGGCTACACGGTCAGCTCCAAGGGCAAAAACAGCTTCATGTGCTAATTTAGCAGCATCAAAGAGCTTTTCAGGATCATCTGATTCTAACATAGTCCCCATACCGCTGATTTCATATTTAATACCAGTTTTATCCAGAGCAGCCAGTGCAGCAGCTATATAAGGGCTTATACTGGTTTTTGAGGTTCCGATGGGTATGATGGTGAGTTCTGCGGATATCATACATAATATATATGCCCCTGTTTTCATATAATTTTTATGGAACCCTTGCAAAGAGAAAAATTCAATCAGAGCATAATCCAGAGGGTTAGAAGCGTAATAGATGAATATAATTTATTTACTGATGGAGAAAAAATAGCAATAGCCCTTTCCGGTGGAAAGGACAGCGTCTTAACCTTACACCTATTAAATGGATTTAAGGATGAATACAACCTCCAACTGGTGGCAATATCGGTAGATGAAGGAATTCAAGGGTATAGAAACGAGGGCATTGAAGTTGCCCGGGAAAACACCCGTAAACTCGGAGTAGAGCTGGTTGAAAAATCATTTGAGGGTGAATTCGGTATTAAACTCGATAAGGTGGCGGGTAAGTACAAGAGTGCCTGTATACCCTGCGGTGTATTCAGGAGGTACCTCATTAACAGGACAGCCTACGAGTTAGGCGCAGATAAGGTAGCCACGGGGCATAACATGGATGATGAAATTCAGTCCTTTCTCATGAGCTTTGCCCGGGCTGATTTCAGGCGGTTTTCTAAATTCGGACCGAAACTGGAACAGATACACTCCCGGTTAATTCCCAGGATAAAACCCCTATGGAAAATCCCGGAAAAGGATGTGGGAGCCTGGGTAGTTCTAAATGGAATACCAGTACATTTTGCAGAGTGCCCCTACGCCAATCTGTCCTTAAGGGGTAAAATTAAGAATTATTTAAACCAGTTGGAAGAGGATCACCCCGGATCGAAGATGGCCATCATGGAATCCTTCCAGAAAACCTTTAAAAATCAGGAAACACCAGTTGAACTGGTGGAATGCCAGCGTTGCGGTGAACCGTCATCTTTAGATGTTTGTAAGGCGTGTGAGATGCTGGAAAATATAAATTCAGATATTTAATAATATCACGGTTAAACAAGTCAAAAACTTTAATAAAATTACAAACAATCTAATCATTATCTGTGATTATCATGAAAAGGCTTTTATGGTGGCTGATAGCTGGAAGCAGAGGTGGTAAGAATAGAGCCAGAATAATCGAAGCCTTATATGAAAGGCCTTACAATGTTAATCAGCTTTCTGTAGAGCTTGATTTAGATTATAAGACTATAAAACATCATATGGATGTATTGAAGAATCATGATATAATTAACTCTTCAGATGAAAAGAGATATGGGTCCATGTACTTTTTATCCAATCGTATGGAAGAAAAATATTATATATTCCAGGAAATTTTGAGTAAAATGAGAAAAAAATCGCATTAAATATTTCTTTAGAGGTGATGAAATGGTAGGAGGATATGAATATTCGGTTGGAAATCCAACACCAGGACAAGGAGCAGGTCAACATGCGGGATGGGGATTGGCAAACTCCCAAATAATAAACATCGATATAGTGATCGGAATGGCCAATATAATCCTCTTACTGGTACTGTTGTACATGTATCTGGGTAGTTACCGGGAATTTAAATCCAAATTCACCTTTGGATTACTGTCCTTTGTTCTGCTTCTGCTTCTGCAGAATATCCTATTTACTTCATTTCTCCTCTTAAATCAAGGTTTTAGAGGACCAGATATGGGCACTCCCATATTCTTTTTAAATATAATTGAATTTTTCGCCCTCATCATGCTGGTATGGGTTACCAAAGAATAAATTGGATTAGTTGAAAAGAAAGAAGGAGTTAATAAAAGGAAAAAATTATTTTCATTTAAATTAACAGTTTTATTTCAGGCGTCTTCATTTTTGGTGCCTGTGGCTTTAAAACTGAAAAGAACTCGGAACATATTCTTAAAGGACTTCCGGTGGATATGGATATGGATTAAAGTACTAATAACCATTAAAATTGACAATTCCACATGCCAGAATATTAACGAAGGATTTAAAGCTGTCCTTATTCCTAAATTAATAAATAAAATCATCAACATCCCTGTACCGCTGCTCCCCAGGTATCCTGCAGTTAATAGAAGATTCCAAATCCTTTTATGTTTATTCCTTTTTAAAATACCCTTTTTAAAGAGATAGTAAGTAAATAAATAACCAGAAATTAAAAGAAGGCTAACTGGTATGATAAAGTAATTATCTCCATCTCCAAGGAAACCACCATCTGGGTCATTCCCGGAGTCAATTGTAGTATTGCCATTATTGGGGTCCTGATTACCATCAGCAACTTCATTATTAGTATCAATTTGGTCGTTTGAGGTTGAATCAACAGTAGATGATGTAATTTGGGATAAATCACATATACCATCTCCTGTTGTGTCAATGTAATGTCCACATTGTCCGGGGTAAGGATCATTAACCATACCATAGGGACAGCTGGCTGCACATGAATTTTCATTTAAAGATAAAGCAGCTAAAATGGGTACCGATGCTAAAAAACTGATTACTCGTTTTTTTATGATTTAACCCTCCTTTTTGCTGGAATAAACATTTTTTTAGTAGATCTCCAGTAACAATGGATATGGAATATGGTGATTAAAGTTAGGCTGATCCCTACCTCCACATGCCAATACATTAGTACATGATTTATGGGGGTTATCATTCCTAACTCCAAGAAGATGAGAAGTAAAAAACCAGCACCTCCACCTATTAAAAAGGTCAATCCAATTATAAAATTCCATATATTGATGTGTAAAACTTTTTTTATTATCTTAAATTTATAAAGTGAATAAGTAAGTAGATAACCACCAATAAATGGTAGAGATAGTGTTAAAACTTCATAACTCATTATGGAACCTCATTTTCTAAATAATTTAATATGTAATGGATAAATTCGTAGAATAAAAACTAATTTCATACAATAAAATAAACCTAATTCAAATATAAAAATAATTTTTCCAAGTTTTTTCCAGGTTTATACCCAGATTCAACCCATATTTAAAATGCGGTCCATCAATATAATCTAGAAAATTTAAGATTCAAATTCAATTTCTAATAAATCTTACTAACCTTACCCACACCCTTACTCCTGCCTTCTCGGAATATGAGTTTTTGTCCTTCACGAATAGCGTAGGGGCGGTATTTAAATTTCATCCTGATTTTACCAGTATCACCCGCGGATAGGTATTCTTTATCCAGGGGCTGGAATATGGTGGTGTCGGAAATGGTCTCTATATGGGTTATGCATTCGTAGCCCTCTCTGATGGTTGTGGGATGCACTAGTATGGAGACATCTGCTTCAAACTCCCTTACCGGTTGTGGTTTGTAGAGTAAATCCGATATGATCATGCCCCTTTTAATGGAACTTACATCAGCACCGCTCAGGGATATCCCCACCACTTCACCGGTTTCTGCACTGTCTTTTTTATAGTAGTGCATCTCTATGGAACGGACAGTGATAGGGATGAATTTACCTGTACTGGTAGGTCCTAAAAGAAGTTTATCACCCTTTTTCACAGTGCCCTGTCTGACTGTACCACTTACTACAGTTCCCACACCCGTAACAGTGTATATCTTATCGATGTACATCATGAACGGTTTTTTCCCGTCTTGGGGATTGGATTCTACGTTCAACTGGTAAAACAGTTTGTCCAGGAGATCTAGACCATTACCAGTAACTGGTGATACTTTTATAACCGGTACCAAATGTTGATTCATATTACCCGCCACGAAAACGGCGTCATCACCGGTTTTGACCATGTATGGAATTTTACCCACCATCTTAAGGAGTTCGAACACCTCATCTTTAACTTCCCGGGTTTGCTCCTCGGTTACCATGTCTATTTTGGTGATGGCCACCAGTAAAGGTATTTCCATGGCCAGGACAATTCCCAGGTGCTCCCGGGTTATAGCGGTAGGGCCCTGATCAGCGGCTATGGTGAGCAGTCCAAAATCCAGTTTCTGACCTACAATGCCCCTTATCGTGGTCCTAAGCCAGGGTTCATGGCCCACGGTATCCACAAAGGAGACCACCTTTTCGCACTGCTCCACCACCTTTGATTTTTCCTTTTTATGCAGAGGATTGGTGATACGAACCGGTTTCCCTTCCCGGAATCCATAAACGGCAAATGAAAGATCAGCAGATAGGCCCCGCTCTATTTCATGTTTCTGGACGTCCAGGTATATCCTGGTTCTTCCAGAACCATTATCCAGAGATCCCGAGGTGAGAGTACCCACCAGGGTGCTTTTACCATGGTCTACATGCCCGACCACCCCCACTAGCAGGTGTTTCTTCTGCTGGCTGTTTTCTTTACCAACCAGGACTTTGGCCACCGTACCTTCACCCGCATCCTGCTTTTGAATATCGTTTATTTTAGCATCTATTGAATGGACTACCTTCTCCAGTACAAAGAGAGACTCATCCATTTTATCATCGGTTAGACCCACCAGGTTCCCATCATCATCAACACCTAAAAAATAAACGGCTTCTCCATCCCCCTTTTCCATTCTGTATTTCATCTGGGATGCCAGGCGTTGAATTCGGTCCTTTTTAAGATGGTATTCCATTTCAAGATTTTCCTTAAATTCGATATTTCTCCGTTCACCATACTTGGTAATATCGTAAATATCAACGCTCATACTATCGAGTTCAAAATCGGTTTGTGGTTATGATATGGAATCTCAGTAACTAAAAAACTATTTATTTGTTTTACTAAAAATAGAATCAACGTATTTTATCGGCAGTGGTGAAAACTCCACCACCATATTTCTCTTCTTGTAATTTTCTGACCATTTCTGCAGCAGTCTCAGCATCAGGTGCTTTTTTCAAGATCTTCCTGTCTTTCACTTTCCAAGTCCTCCCACAGACACATGTTTTCTGCTTGGCACCTTCTTTGGCATAAATTGCCCGGCCACAATTACATCTGAATATCAGATACATGGTTTTAACCTAATTTAAGTGGATACATGGTCTCTATATAACTGAGTTAATATCCTATCAATTTACTTATAAGGGGCCATAACACGTTGGGTATGGCTATGAATGTGCCGATGCTGGTACCGATGTTGGCCCCCACCACCACCAGTAGCACCCTGAATAGTTTATTCTCCCACATCTCCCGGAGACTTTCACATTTAGGGAGTTCCACCAGGTCATCCATGGAAACTTTCCTTAATTTAGCCTCCACGATACCTGCAAACCATCCTGAAGCGAGTAAAGGGTGTATAACAGTTACAGGTGACACGACAAAAGCGGTTAATGCAGAATAAATCTTGCCACCGGCAACTAGGGTACCTATAAACCCCAATCCCCCGGTTAATAGTACGAATTGTAGGAGGCCCATGTTGATATTTATCCCGTTTAAGAAGGCCATGAGGAATATGGCGATGAATATTACCGGTATGGCAAATACCAATAGTTTAGTGATGGATACCTTGGGTACTTCAATTCTTAATAGCTCGGTTATTTCTGGTATCTTCTCGGGGTGGCTCATATAATCTTTAATTCCACTTTGATGCCCGGCCCCTACCACGGCAACCACCCGTCCTTCGGGCAAATCCAGTAGCATACGGGCCATGTAGGCATCCCTTTCATCCACCAGCACGTGGTATGCCTGGGGGGACATGTCCTTGAAGTATTCCATAACCTCGGCCAGTGTGTCGCCCTCTTTTATCTTTTCGATGTCTTCCAGGTCTTCGTCACTGGCGAAGAATGAGGCGATGAGGCCATAGGCGAACTTCATCTTCTCCCAGAAGCTCATCTGGTTGAGGGCTCTTTTAAGTGTGATCTGGATGTCCCGGTCTATGAGGGCGATACTGGCCCCCACTTCTTCAGCGGCGGAAACTGCGGCCAACATCTCTGCCCCGGGTTTAACCCCCACCTCGTCACCGATCTTTTTTTGCATGTAGGAAAGGAAACCACTGGCGAGAAACGCAGTTAACTGGTCACTTTTTATTATTTCCCTGATGTTCAATTCTTTATCCGGCTTTTGGCCAGCTGCCTCCATTTTGAGGTTTTGCAGGCGGTTTAGATCTAACTCAACAGCCACCACATCCGGCCTGGTTTCAAGAATAGTTTCTCTTACTTCCTTTACACTTTCATCAGAAACGTGTGCTGTGCCTATAATCTTGAGTGATGGTTCTTTGGCTGGTTCGGGTTCTGTGTAATCTTTATTACCTGATCCTGGTTTCGTGTAATTTTTGTTACCAGATTCAAATTTTATATAATCTTTTTCACCCGATTCAGGTTCCTTGTGATCTTTTTTATCCGATTCAAATTCCATACGATCATTTTTAAATTTTTGTTATGGTTCCATCTTTGTAGATGGGAACTGTCTTATATATATTTCTCTTGAGTGAAAATTGGATGTCCTTTTCCAGTCCTAAAGCACGGAGGCGGAGGGCAGAGCTGGAGTTTAACACGGCATCATCCACTTTTTCCGGGTCAGTAGATGCCATCACGGCTGCTAAAGCTTCTTCAGCCAGTTCATGGTCCTGTAAATTGGTGATTATTTCTCCAGCTGATAAAAAATCTTCTATGGCAAATTTTCCATTTACTCCGGCCATCACCACTTCTATATGGTTTTTTGCAAGCTTTAATGCTTTAGATGCTACTGCTTGGGCGTTTAAATATGAGCCTATGAGTATGGTGGAAGCAGATATGTCCTCCAGTATCCGGGTCCCATTGGACGTGGTGAGGACTAAAACATCTCCCTGGAAATTCCTTATATCCACAGGAGAATTGCCCACATCAAATCCTTCTATCTTCGCCCCTTCTCTTTCACCGGCTAGGATCGCTTCCTGTTTTTTTGCTTGGGTCACTGCTTCATCGATTCCCCTGACCGGGATAATTGTTTTGAAACTCTCGAGTGCGGTGGTTATGGTTGCGCTGGCTCGAAGTGCATCTACCATAATTGCTACATCTTCAGAATAGGACCTATCTAAACTTAGGGAAACTCTCATAAAAGACACCAAAATAAAATAGAATTAAAAAAAAAATAAAAACTTTAATTTCCTGTACTTGGATACTGGTTAATTTGATGAAAATTCGATAGATACTGCTAAACTGTTATATAATTCCTACACTTTCTCAGCGAAAGCAAATCTCCTTCTTACAGAGGTTATCCTTACTTTTACCTCGTCACCTACTTTTGTATCAGGCACAAATACAACAAAACCTTCAATTCGGGTTATGCCGTCGCCTTCTTTACCTACATCTTCAATTTTTACTTCGTATTCTTCTCCTTCCTGTATAGGAGCAGTCTTCGGACCTTCATCTGTTCTAAACAATTCATTCACATCCTTAGACCAACATAAAGCGGTCTTGTATTACTTTTTTGTTAAACAAAATATATAAGTCTTTGGTGAAAATCGCAATTCCCGGGAAAAAATTTTATCTCAGTCGGTTTTTTGCATCTATTGGATTTAAAGTAGAAAATAATATTTACCATAAATAAATTTTAGCAAACCAGTATTGGTGGTTAATTTATTAAATTTATTAGGCATATAATAAATATTACAAATGATAAACATAAAGGATTAATCCCGGTAGATATGATGAAAATCGCCACCACACCCATGTGTCAGGAAATATTACGACTTGCAGGGGTTTCC
>MVQY01000043.1 GCA_002067325.1 Methanobacterium sp. PtaU1.Bin097 | reverse complement strand
AGACTTAAAGCCGCACCCACGTTCCGGTTTGGATCTACGGGATCAACCACCACTAGGGGTTCGGTGAAGAGATTTACGGTGCCATGATCCTCTAGATCTATCTGGTAGCCGGGTTTCCATTCTTTTGCTGCATTTTCCAGCACATTCAGAAAGGTTTTGTAGTGTATTACCAGCAGTTCACAGAGGTATCCTGCAAATCCACCCACCTTGAATTCTGATCCGTAGGTACCGATGTTTTTCATAAAACATTTTAAAAGCAGTACTTCAAGAGTTTCTTCTGGGGTTAAATGTTTCTTCACGTATTCGGTGTGGGGTATGGTCCTATCTACGGCGGATTTGATCTTGTTGGTATTTTTAATATCGTAACAGGGGACGAAATCTATCTCCAATTCACCTACCAGTCCGGTGACGTAGGGATGGGATGCGTAACGGTATTCAGCTGTACCGCCCATATTTTTTATACATTCACTTCCCAGGTAGAGGCCTTTTTCTTTCAGGTAATCTTCACTGGTCTCCAGGGGGAATTTTATGAATATATCCACATCTGCTTTACCAGAAAGCCAGGTGTCCTTGGCCACCGAACCCACCAGGACAGCCTCGGCATCGATACCTTCTCTAATGGCAACCGCGTTAATTATGCCTATTAAATGATCTGAAAACTCTTCGATTGCCTTTTTTTCCCATTTCCCGGGTTTGATTTCCTCTATGATATCATGGTAGTTGATTTCAGACAACTAAATTCACCTTATTAAATACCTGTAAATTTTTAAACAATTGATTATTTTTATTTTATTTATAGAAATAGATTGTTAACCAAAATTTGGGGAAATCGTACCTAAAAACTTCCACTGCCTTATCATGTATTCAATCTCGGGATTAAGTTTACTTTCATATGACTTTAAAATATTACCAGAATTTATATCGTTACCATGAATATTGGATTTTATAGCCTCAGCTGCAGCATAACCACTGGCCAGTGCACTGGATATTCCTTCACCCATTGGATTCAGGAGATTAGCAGCATCACCAGCAAAAAGTACCCTTCCCTCCCCAAGATCCACAGTATAACCTGGTCTGATCTCAGGGATTATACCAACCTCCACTTTTTCAGGTTTTCCTATCTGAGCGTTATAATGCGACTTAAGAAATGATAAAAATTTGGAGTGATAACTCTTCATCATTGAAGCATTTTTCACTCCCACTCCAATTATTAAATGGTCATCTTTCACATTAAACCAGGCATCATACTCGGAAAAGTGGGGATTTAAAAAAGCATGGAAAAAATCAGTATCTAAATCAATGGTACCTTCAGAAAAAGTCTGATAGGTAACAATAAAATCACCTGATGCTTTCCTTATATTCTTTCTAATTATACCCCTCGCACCTTCACAGGCAATCACCATCCTTGCTTTCTCATGATAAACCTTTCCCCTTTCCTTCAACGTTAGCATAACATGGTCATTTATCTCTTCACAAGTTTTAGCCAAGGTTAAATCCTTAAGCTCAACACCAGCATCTCTTGCCTTATGGGCAATCCACTGGTCAAACAGGTTTCTCCAAATATTATAACCTTCACTTTCGAAGCTGAACACCTGCCCATCTTCACCCGTTAGGATAATGCCTCGATTTATCTTGGGATGTGAAAAGACAGTGTCGGGAATTTCTCCAAACTCCTTTTCCACCATCTGGATTGATTTTGGTATGAGGATACCTGAACATGACTTTTCCCGGGGTAATTTCATCTTTTCTACGAGTAAAACTTTATAACCTGCTTCAGCCATCCTTTTTGAAGCCATACAACCGGCAGGCCCTGCACCTATCACTGCTACATCATACAATTTTTGATTTCCTCCTAGCTCAGGTATAACAACCCATTTACAAATAATTATGGGTTAAAAATAAAGGAGTCCCTACGGAACAATGGTATGTTTATATATTTGAAAAAACTCATCCCTTTAACTTTTAAATTTTTTTAAATAACTAAAATAGAAGATAAAAAAAAATGAACAGCAAATAATTGATGAAACAGGGGGTTCACATTTTAGGTGTTGCCGTATGATTTTTGCGACCAGATGAAGACGTTATAATCAGACTCAAGGGCAAGTTTTAAGCTTAAAAGATAAAAGGATAAGGTTGATTATCATTTAAGCTTAAATTCCTCCACCATGGTATAAATCGGTCCTTCTGGGGTTAGTTCGCTCTTTTTAAGGATCAATTTATCCACTTTCATGGAGCCGATCTCTGACTCTTCCAGTTCTTTAATTTTAGCGACAAGGGCTTCCTTGTTCTTCTTACCCTTCACCCGTCCCATAGTTAAGTGAGGGGTGTAACTTCGCTCTTTTTTATAGCCCAGTTTGTTGAATTCTTCATCGAAATCCATGAGTATTCTAGAGAAATTTTCTGAGTCTTCTAAGCCTAACCAGACTACCCGGATGTAACCCAGATGTGGGAAAACCCCCAACCCTTTGATATTGATGGGGAAGCTGTCATACTTGGTTATCTTCTCTTTTATTATCTCACTTATTTTATCCCTTTTAACCTGGGAGATTTCACCAAAGAATTTGCAGGTGAAGTGCAGGTTTTCCTTTTCAACAAATTTAACAGCAGCGTTTGCCTCATTAAGTCTGTCTTGTACTTCTAACACTTTATCCTGTAGGGATTCGTCCAAATCTACTGCCAGAAACGCTCTCATTATTATACCGCCTATATGAGATATCCTATCCTGATTAATCCTCAATCACTGGTAAATGAGTTAAAAAAAATTTTTAGGGTAAGAGAAACCTAATTTAATTATTTCTCGATTATGGTTTCTTCGATGGCCATTCCAAAGTGTCTGGCATCGGGGTCCAGGTATACCATGATCTTATCGCCTACCTTAAGCTCGGCGACAGAGACTGGTCTGCCCTCTTCGGTGACCAGACGGATGGTCTCCGCATTTTGAAGTAGAGTCCTCAAAGTTACATCGTCATATTCAGCTTCCACCAGCATGAGCGGACGTTTTTCAATCTTCACCCGTCCGACTATGACGTTTTTGGTGTTACCCTCCTTATCTACGGCCAGGACTTCGTCTCCAGTTTCGATCTCTGAGAGGTACTTGGTTCTGTTTCCAGGGGTCATGATGTAGGCGTGTACTGGGCCGGCGTTTACCCGGAAAGGTCTTGAGGCTACGTATTCGCTTTCCATTGATTCGCTATGGACCAGGAACAACCCTTTGGAATAGGATCCTATAAGCATCCCCTCTCCTATGCCCATCATGGAGCAGGTGTCCACGCACACCCTGTCTCCAGAACCAACTGGTTCTACACGGGTGACGGTAGCTGGCTTGAGTTTGTAGCTTTCTGTGTCTAATTCATCCACCAGTTCAGCCACCTTCTTTATCTGGCTTACCTCACTGGGACATAATAGAACGCCGTCAGTACCATATTCCAGGGTTTCCAGGGCCAGTTTAGCCTCTTCATAATTAGATACTGCGGCGATTAATTTAACATCTTCTTTCTGTAATTCGGCGATGATATTTTCCAGGGGAATTACCTTCCAATCCTTCCCCAAAAGAATCAGGTAGTCGGCATATTTACCCAGTAAAGCGGCCAGTTGTTCATGTTCTTTACTGGTGATCTCCACATAGGCGGTGACTGGTTCTTCTTTACTTTTAATTCTTCTAACCGTAGATAAATCCTTGGACTCAGATAAAACTTTTGGTAAAGGTATGGTTCCGTCTCCTTCACCATTTCTACCCACTAGGAAGATATCTGAATCTTCCACATCCGAGATTATCTTTACATTGCCCAGTTTTTGGATGTTTTCTGTGTCGGTGAAGTCCACGATATGGTCTATTCCTGATTCCAGGGTGGTGGTTATGAATCCCTTTTTCTTATTCCATGGCATGCCTTCGGCCATGACCCATGCGAATTTCATCTTACTATACCTCCTAGTGTTTATTCATCGTGTAAGCTCTAAATTCATTTGGTAAGCTTTAAATTAACCGTTGAGTATCTTCAGGGCGTCATCTACTTCCATGTCGTTGTGCACGATTTCAGCGATGGCTCTGGTTGTCTTTCGGGGTGATTTGGCCTGGAAAATATTCCGGCCAATGGCCACACCTGCACCACCAACATCTACCGAGTTTTTAACCATCTCCAGTAGTTCACGGTCGGTTTCAACCCGGGGGCCGCCGGCTATTACCAGTGGGACTGGACATCCCTCTATAACTTCCCGGAAAGTCTCTGGGTCTCCGGTGTAATTGGTTTTTATGATGTCTGCCCCTAACTCTGCCCCGGCCCGGGAGGCTAGTTTAACCACGTCGGCGTGGTGTTCGTCCTTAATTTTTTCTCCCCGGGGGTACATCATGGCGATGAGTGGCATTCCCCAGTCGTCGCATATCTCGGCGGTGGTACCCAGTATGTTGAGCATCTCTGGCTCCTTCTTCGATCCCACGTTCACGTGGACGGAAACTGCATCGGCACCCATTTGTAATGCCTTCTCCACGGATGTTACCAGTACCTTGTTGTCCGGGTCTGGTCCCAGTGCTGTGCTGGCTGATAAGTGTATTATCAGTCCGATGTCCCTTCCGTATCCTCTATGCCCGCTTCCAACTATTCCTTTATGTACTATAACGGCGTTTGCTCCTCCGCTGGCCACTTCGTCGATGGTTTCTGCCATGTCGATGATCCCATCTATGGGGCCCACGGAGACACCGTGATCCATAGGTACAATTACGCATCGACCTGTTTTTCGGTCGAGTATCCTTTCTATTCTAATTTTTTTACCTATCATAAGACCCTCCTCCCATGAGTATGAATTCAATTAATAGAAAATGTTACAATTGATACTGTATGAGGATTTACATTAGCTGATATAAAAAACTAATCCCTATTTTTATGGGTACTCTTTCCTTTCCCTGATTTCCATTATGGTCTTTGTTTTTAATTTTCAAATGGGGTTCAGGGATTTGAAAACTTTAATATGTATGTAAATCCAATTATACTATGGAATTTCATATTCAAAATTATCTCGTAAGTCATAGGAGGGGACTAACATGCCAGATGAGGGAAAATTCGATTTAAATAAGGATATTGGACATCTTTATCAGGAGAAGGATACTCTGGGCGAGGAGATCAGAAGGCTTGATAGGGAGAAGATTGAAAGACTGGAGAAGTCCAATGAAGAACTGGAGAGGAAGGCTGAATGGCTGGATAAAGAGAGGATAAAGGCTATTAAAGAGAGGGATAATTTCCGGAAACAGGTGAAAAATTTCCGGGGGAAAAAATGGTCCGGCGCCCTCAGGATGGTCCTGGCACTGGTTGTAATTGACTTAATCATATTACCCCTCCTGGTCTGGGCGTTGAAAATCCCCACCCCTTGGATATTCATAGGTTTGGGAATAATCACCTTCTTCGGATTACTCCTAATTACAAGCTACATGTCTGGTACATCTCCACTGAACACTGGTGAGGTAAGAAAAGCAGTTACCGGTTCTTTTGTAATAATATACTTCGCCTTCGTACCCCTGGTAGCCTTTGGTAGTATAAACCTGCCGGCTGATGAGCCGATAAAGACCATTGTAACCAACTTCACCTGGATCGTGGGTGCTGTAGTTATATTCTACTTCGGTTCCCGGGCTGTGGAGGAGTATGTGAAGGTTAAGAATCAGTAAACCCCAGTCTTTCTTTTTTTATTTTATTAAAATGAGTATTCTTTCTTTTTATTAGGATTCATATTTCAAAAAAAATTTAGTTAGATAAAAAAAATTAATAAATTTAAGGGGTAAGCCTTCGCCTATCCCTGGGGAAAAGTACAGTTTCACGGATGTTTTTAGCACCGGTGATGCACATGGTGAACCTTTCCGCTCCGAGTCCCCATCCGGCGTGTGGCGGCATCCCGTATTCAAATGCTGCCAGGTACCTGTTGAAAGAGTCCGGATTAAGTCCCTGTTTTTTGATCTTTTCAACCAGTAAATCGTGCAGGTGGACCCTCTTGGCCCCGGAGGAGATCTCCAGGTCACGGTACATCAGGTCGAAGGCACAGCTTTTAGCCGGGTCTTCTTCACTGGGCATCACGTAGAACGGCTTTATATCGGTGGGCCATCCGGTGATGAAGTAGTATCCGTCCTTTATTTCACCCATTGCTTTTTCAGCTGCCCGTGAGAGGTCTTCCCCGTGGCGCAGGGGCACTCCCTTGGAGTTGACCAGATCCACCACATCGTCGTAGTCCACCCTTTCAAACGGTGTCTTGGGCACCTCTAGATCTATGTTCAAGGTTTCCAGTTCATTCTGGCAGTGTTTTTTCACGTCCTTTAAAGCATTTGAAACCAGCTGTTCCAGTATCTGCATCACGTCCTCATGGTCGCAGAAGGCAGCCTCTAGGTCTATGGATATGGCCTCGTTCAGGTGTCTCAGGGTATCGTGTTCCTCGGCACGGAAGATAGGCGCTATTTCATATACTTTATCGAACCCGGAGGCCATCATGATCTGCTTGTAGAGCTGAGGGCTCTGCCCCAGGAAGGCCTCCCTTTCAAAGTAGGTGATGGGGAATAGCTCGGTTCCCCCCTCGGTTGCTGATGCCACCAGTTTGGGAGTGTTGATCTCGATGTAACCATTCTCTTCCAAAAAAACCCGTACAGAGTGGAGCATCCTGCTTTTTATCTTAAATATGCTGCTTACGTTGTGTTTTCTCAGGTCCAAAAATCTGCTGTCCAGTCTGGTGTCTATCTCTGCCCTTACCTTCTCCGTAGTGTCCAGGGGTAGGGGTAGTTTGGATTCGTTTAGGACCCGGACCCGGATGGGTATTATTTCCACACCGCCGGGGGCCTTGGGTGATTCCTGTACCTTTCCCCTTACGGTTATCACTGATTCCTTCTTTAATCCCTGTATCTGTTTGAATAATTCACCTTCCACCTTTTTACTGGGTGCGGTGACCTGTGTGATGCCGTCCCTGTCACGTAAAAGTACGAATACGATGCCGCCCAGGTCCCGGATTTCATGTATCCAGCCCTGGATTATGATTTCTTCTCCATTAAGTTCTGGGGTTATTTCCCTGGAATAGTGAGTTCTCATACATTTATGTTCTGTTTGCGTCAATTCTAATTCACCTCTAAATAAAATATTGAACCGTTTTTAGTCGGTTAAGTGTTAAAATTAAAATGAGGGGGGAGTATTCCATCCTATTTATGTTCCCATTTTATATAAACCTGGATTAATTTTTATATAAATCTGTAAATCTGGATTAAATATTTTTATGACATTTATTTATTTAATATCCTTCAACCTTTTACGGAATGATTCTGCATGGGAGTAGAGCCCCTCGTACTCGGCCAGGGTGATTACCATTTTCTCCAGGTTTTTCAGCCCTTCTTCTGTGAGGCGCTGTACCGTTGGCTTTTTAAGGAACGATTCAGTTGATAGGCCCCCGTAGAAACGGGCGCACCCCGATGTGGGGAGGACGTGATTGGTTCCTGAGCCGTAATCCCCAGCTGCTACTGGAGTTAGCTCTCCCAGGAATATGGAACCGGCACTGGTGATGTTTTCCAGTATCTGTTCTGGTTCGCGGGTCATGATGATGAGGTGCTCTGGGGCGTACTGGTTGGAGAATTCAACTGCTTCCATCAGATTCTCTACCAGTATGATCTGCCCGAATTTCTCCAGGGATTCTTCGATGATTTCCTTCCGGGATGAGGATTCTACCTCGTCTTTTATGATGTTGTTTACAGATTCTGCCAGTTCTTGGGAGGTGGTTACCAGTACGCATGCTGCGTCTGGGTCATGCTCTGCCTGGGCCATGAGGTCTATCGCCATGTACTCCGGGTTGGCAGTTGCGTCTGCTATGATCAGCACTTCTGATGGTCCGGCTGGGAAGTCTATGTCCACGTCTCCGTAGACCAGTTTTTTGGCTGTGGTGACGTATATGTTCCCGGGGCCTACTATTTTGTCTACTTGGGGTATGGTTTCTGTTCCGTAGGCCATGGCGGCTACTGCCTGCGCTCCTCCCACGGCGTATACTTCGTCTGCACCGGCCAGTCTGGCTGCGGCGAGTGTTTCCTTTTTAACCTGTCCATTTTCATCCGGCGGGGTGCAGCAGATGATCCGGCTGACTCCGGCTATCCTGGCGGGTATGATGGTCATGAGTATAGTGGATAGGTATACTGCTCTGCCTCCGGGTATGTAGCAGCCAACGGTTTCCACTGGTCGTATTATCTGGCCGGCGGAGACTCCTTCAGTTACGTTGCATATCCATTCTGGTGGTAGCTGTGCCTGGTGAAATTTTTGGATATTTTCTGCTGCCTGGTTGAGTGCTTCTAACAGGGTTTTATCCACCTGGCTGGTACTTCTTTCTAATACGACCTGTGGAACTTGAAGATTTTCCAGTTTAACCCCGTCAAATTTTTCACAAAAACTTATCAGTGCTTGGTCTTTATCGTGACGTACATCACCAATAATCTTACTTACAGTATCTAAAACTACTTCGGCCCCAATTTGGGACCTTCCCAGAAGTTTATCTCTGTTTTCCTTTTTCATTTGTTTTAATTTAGAGATTTTCATCCTATCACAGTTTATCAGAGTTTTACGGTAAAATATTTAATGTTCTTATTAATTTTATGATTTAATAACTTATTAGGTTTTGGTGAATTTTATTGGTATCGGTCAAAACCTTTATTTAGCAGATCATCGATACTATACTTTGGCATGTGAAACGTTTGTTAATAACAAATACTTGATTTATAACAAAATCCGTATTTAAATTATTTTATCTGTAATGAACCACCACCTACAATATAAGTAACATGCCCACTAGAACTTGAATTAGTAAAGGTGTCAGATAATATGTACAAAGATGAACTCATTCAGCTACATCAATTTTTGGTATACGTGTTAAAAAATATGGATGAAGAATACGAGTTAAAGGAGGAATGTAAAGATTATCTTGGCCTTAACATAAGCCCCCACCACATTCACCGTACCAAAGCCGAACATAAATATGCTATTTTTGTCTTGTCCAATACTATATCCGAAGTCCTCGCAAACAACAATGGAGGAATGTCTTCTAACATTTCTAACGGGCTCAACGAGTTGGTGAAAAGATCAAAAAGGGAACTAATCAAGGTACAGGATAACGACACGATGAAGTATGAAAAAACTCAAAATGCAAAAATAATGAGCATGAGATAAGTATTCGGACGCGTATTCAAATCTGTAAATGATGACAGTTATATTCTTAATTTCTAGTTTAAATCTTGATGAAATAATACCTTAATAATTTATCGTATTTTTAATTATAAAACCGTTTTTAATCTAAAACGTTCTATTTTGATTATAGCAACTTTTTCTGGGGGTTTATTTGTGGATGGCTTGAGAAGGATGATCTGCCTGGTGGATGGAGAACACTACATACCGGTTACAAAATCAGCATTAGATACTTTAGATAGTATTGAGTACAATGAGATCGTGGCTGTAATATTTATTGGCGGCACTGAAAAGTTACGAGAAGTATCTGAAGAGGATATTACAGAGAAACTGGAAAGAAAAGTTCATTTTGGACCGGATCACCATAAAATCCCTTACGATCTCATAGATGAGAAGATAGCTGAATATGACGCCGATGTGGTGATGGACCTGAGCGACGAGCCCATCGTCGATTATTCTAAAAGGTTTAAAATAGCAAATATAGTCCTCTCCCGGGGAGTACCCTATGAAGGGCCTGATTTTAAATTCTTCCCCCTGGGCGAGCATGACATCCTGGAGAAACCTTCCCTGAAGATACTGGGTACTGGTAAGAGGATCGGTAAAACCGCTGTCTCAGCCTATGCCGCCCGGGTTATACATCAACATAACTACAACCCATGTGTGGTGGCCATGGGAAGGGGCGGACCAGAAGAACCGGAGATAGTCAGAGGGGACGAGATAGAGATAACACCCCAGTTCCTCATGGAACAGTCTGATAAGGGGATCCATGCGGCATCAGACCACTGGGAAGACGCCCTGATGAGCAGGATATTAACCATAGGCTGCAGGAGATGCGGCGGTGGGATGGTGGGTGAAGTTTTTATCACTAACATGGTTAAGGGAGCTAAACTGGCCAACGAAGTCGACGCAGACTTCGTGATACTCGAAGGGAGCGGGGCAGCCATACCACCGGTAAGGACGGATAAACATATAGTACTGGTAGGGGCCAACCAACCTTTGATCAATATAGAAAGGTTCTTCGGACCCTTTCGGGTGGAACTGGCAGACCTGGTGGTTTTAACCATGTGCGAGATGCCCATGGCAACACCCGAGAAGGTGGAGGGCCTGGAGAAATTCATACGGAAAATAAATCCAGAGGCAACGGTCATCAGCACCGTGTTTAGACCCAAACCTTTAGATGATGTGAAGGGTAAAAACGTGTTATTTGCAACCACAGCCCCGGAATCTATACAAAGTGTTTTAGTAGAGTATCTCGAGGACAACTACGGATGTAAAGTCGTGGGGACTACTTCACATCTATCCAACCGGCCCTTACTGCAGAAGGATATAGAGAAACACATCGATGAGGCAGATATGATGCTCACCGAACTCAAGGCAGCTGCAGTGGATGTGGCCACCAAGGACGCCCTGGAAGCAGGCCTCGAGGTGGTGTACTGCGACAACATACCCATCGTGGTGGATGGAACCGATGAAGTACTCTCCCAGGCGATACTAGACGTGGTAGATGATGCTATAGATTCTTTTAAAAACAAAATGAAATACTAATTCCTTTTTTTAATTAATACACAGGGTGGTTTATTGGACTTTTTAGAGGAAGAACTTAAGAAGAAGCTGAAATTCAACCTCCAGGAACAGGAGATAATCAAGAAACTAGGTATAAAACACGAAGTCTTCCTACCTCTCTTATTCTCCCTTAAATTCGGTGGAAACTGGAGTTACAAAACCAAAAAAGACTCTGTAAGGCTGATGGCTATAAAGGATAAGGTGACCAGGTATGATCCAGAGGAGAAACTGGGACACACCCTGGAGACCATCTACCTATTTTCAAACCCCGTGGTCCTAAAGGAAGAGGGACGGGTGCTGCGCCTGGAAAAATGCAGCGAAAAACAGGAGAGAGAGATCGTTAAAAGGCCTTACAAAGTAGTGATCGATGGAGAAGACATCATAAAAGCCGTACTTGATCCCAGTTCGTTGAAGATACGAGTTAAACATATCCAAGGCCCTTTAACTCTGGAAGGATCAACTGCGTACGGAGTTTCCCATGAGATGGACCACTTAAATGAATCAGAAGGCGAAGAACGCAAGTGTTTATGGGATTTTAGCTATGAAATTAATGACTCATAATAATTAGCTGCTTTAAAGCTATTTTCATCTTTTTTTTATGGATCATTCTATTGATAAATTATTTATATAACCTCTAACCCATTGATAAATTACGAATAGTGAAAAATTAGAGGTGATAAATGTGGCACAGTTAGGAGGCCAGGGCCAGCAAGGCCAGCCTATATTAATACTACCTGAAGGTACAAACAGGCTTTTAGGAAGAGACGCTCAAAGAATGAACATAATGGCAGGTAAGGTACTAGCAGAGACCATCAGGACCACCCTTGGTCCCAAGGGAATGGACAAAATGTTGGTGGATTCCTTAGGGGACATCGTGGTGACCAACGACGGAGTAACCATCCTCAAGGAAATGGACATCGAACACCCTGCAGCCAAGATGCTGGTGGAAGTGGCTAAAACCCAGGAAGATGAAGTGGGAGACGGAACCACCACCGCAGTTGTGATAGCTGGAGAACTCCTCAAGAAGGCGGAAGATCTCCTGGAACAGGAAGTCCACCCCACAGTGATATCTATGGGTTACCGTAGGGCAGCTGCCAAAGCACTGGAAATCCTTGATCATATTTCCATAGAAAGAAACGATAGGGATACTTTAGTAGACGTGGCCATGACCGCCATGACTGGTAAAGGTACAGAGAAAGCCAGAGAACCACTGGCGGAACTCATTGTAGACGCGGTTAAACAGGTGGAAGAAGATGGTGAAGTGGATAAGGATCACATAAACATACACCGGATCCAGGGCGCCACAGTTGGAGAATCCATGATGATAAAGGGTGTGGTAATCGATAAAAGCAGGATCGACACCACCATGCCTAAGGAGGTAAAAGATGCTAAAATAGCCCTCCTGAAATACCCTGTGGAAGTTAAAGACCTGGAGACAGATGCCAAGATCAAACTAACCGACCCCAGTCAGATGCAGGCCTTCATTGAACAGGAAGAATCCATGGTCCGGGACATGGTCGATAAAATATTAGCCACCGGAGCAAACGTACTCTTCTGTCAGAAGGGAATAGATGACCTGGCTCAGCATATCCTGGCCCGTGAAGGTATATTCGCAGTAAAAAGGGTTAGAAAATCCGATATAGAAAGGTTAGAGAAGGCGACTGGAGCTAATCTCGCGACCAACATAGAGGACCTTAAACCAGAAGACCTGGGAAGAGCAGGACGGGTATATGAGAAGAAAATCTTCGACGAGGTCATGATCTTCGTGGAAGAAAGCCCAGACCCCAAGGCAGTTTCCATCATCCTAAGGGGAAGCACCAAGCACGTGGCTGAAGAAGTGGAAAGGGCAGTGGAAGATGCTTTAGGTGTTGTTGCTGCTACTATGGAAGACCACAAAGTAGTAGCCGGTGGAGGCGCCCCAGAGATGGCCATTTCCCGGGGACTCAAAGATTACTCAGACACCATAAGTGGCAGGGAACAACTGGCAGTCGCTGCCTTTGCCGAAGCACTGGAAGTGATTCCTAAGACCCTGGCTGAAAATGCAGGAATGGACAGTATCGACGTACTGGTGGATATCAGGGCTGCCCAGGAAAACTCCCCTTACATGGGACTGGACATATTCCAGGGTAAAGTAACCGACATGAAAGATTCATCCGTCATCGAGCCACACCGGGTGAAGAAACAGGCCATCCAGTCAGCTGCTGAGGCAGCAGAGATGATTCTGCGTATAGATGACATGATCGCTTCCACTAGTTCAGGGGAACCTGACATGGAAGGAATGGAAGGTATGCCCCCAGGAATGGGTGGAATGCCACCTATGATGTAGAATAAGGTTAAAACTCCCTTTCTATCTCCTTTTTTTATTTTTTTTGAAAGGTTTAGTAGTTATTTTTTATTTTTGAATATAATTTCTTGTTATTTTAACATAATCCTTGTTACTTTTAAAATAAATTTTTTTTGATAATCAGAACCCTAAAATTGTTCTTATCCAGCCAAACTATATTATCATGATTAATCAGGATTTATAATGATTAATAGTTAACTTTATATATTAGGAGGAACTTAGAACTAATCATATTTTAGAAAGAGCAAAAAGGCGGGAGAAAAATGGAACGCGATACAGATGTTCTTCTTCAGGAAGAGAGGATTTTTTATCCTGATGAAGATGTGATCCAGAGAGCCCTTATTAAAAATTGGGAAGAAGAAATTCGAAAAGGAAAGGATATAGAAAAATATTGGGCCGAAAAAGCCGAACAGTTCGAATGGTTTAAAAAATGGGACCAGGTATTAGACGAGAGCAACAAACCGTTCTACAAATGGTTCGTAGGAGGAAAAATCAACCTGGCACACAACGCAGTAGACCGCTGGGTAGAAACAGATAAAAGAAACCAGGTGGCTATTCTCTATGCAAATGAGAGGGGTGATGAGAGGAAACTCACCTACTATGAATTATCCCGGGAAGTGAATAAATTCGCCAATGCCCTTAGGAACATGGGAGTAGTAAAGGGAGACAGAGTCTCCATGTACCTGCCCATGTGCCCGGAACTTCTAATTTCCATGCTGGCCTGTAACAAAATCGGAGCAATACACAGTGTGGTTTACTCCGGACTAAGCGTAGGCGCAGTCGTGGAAAGAATGAACGATGCTAAAGCTAAAATTCTAATAACAGCCGATGGGACATTCAGAAGAGGAAAGGTCATAGACTTAAAGAAAATCACAGATGAAGCAATGCTACAGTGTAAAACAGTAGAAACTGTAGTGGTGGTCAAACACACCGGAAGCCCCATAGACATCTCAGAATTAAGTGGTAAAGAGATATTCTATGACCGGCTCATTGAAGGGGAGCCAGCCGAATGTGAAGCGGAAGAGATGGATGCAGAAGATCCACTTTTCATACTGTACACCTCGGGAAGTACAGGAAAACCAAAGGGTGTCTTACATACCACAGCCGGATATATGGTGGGTGCTGCCACCACCATGCAAAATGTATTCGATATTCACAATGGTGATCTGTACTGGTGTACTGGAGACATAGGGTGGATCACTGGACACAGCTACGTGATTTACGCACCACTCCTCCTGGGAACCACCACCCTGGTCTATGAAGGCGCTCCCGATTACCCGGACCCTGGTGCCTTCTGGCATTTAGTGGAAAAATATGGGGTAACCAAATTCTACACTGCACCAACAGCCATCAGACACCTCATGAGATTTGGAACCAAATATCCAAAACGTTACAACCTGGAGTCCCTAAAAATTCTGGCAACAGTGGGAGAACCCATAAACCCAGAAGCCTGGATGTGGTACTACAAATACATTGGAAATGAAAAGATACCCATCATGGACACCTGGTGGCAGACCGAAACTGGAATGCACCTAATAACACCACTGCCCTGCTCACCACTCAAACCAGGCTCAGCAACAAAGGCATTCCCGGGAATAGAGGCCGATGTGGTTGATGATCAGGGAAACCCGGTACCATTAGGAAAAGGAGGATTCCTGGTCATTAAAAAACCATGGCCCGCCATGTTCAGAACCCTCTATGAAGACGATGAAAGATACATCGAAACCTACTGGAAAGACATCCCCGGATACTACAAAGCAGGGGATATGGCCAGAAAAGATGAAGACGGATACTTCTGGATACAGGGAAGATCCGACGACGTCCTCAAGATAGCAGGCCACAGGATAGGAACCGCAGAGGTGGAATCAGCCTTCGTAAGCCACCCCTTAGTAGTGGAGGCAGCGGTCATTGGTAAAGATGATCCAATCAAAGGACAGGTTATAAAAGCCTTCTTAATACTCAAAAAAGAACAGAAACTTCGAACTGGACTTATCGAAGACTTAAAGAAACATGTAAGATACGAACTGGGACCAGTGGCAGTCCTGGGTGAAATAGAACAGGTGGAAAAACTGCCCAAAACCAGAAGCGGAAAGATCATGAGGAGGGTGTTAAGAGCCAGAGAAGCTGGTGAGGATTTAGGGGACACCTCCACTCTTGAAGAGTAAAAATAGAGTTGAAAAAGCGAATAAAGAAGAAATATTAGGAAAATAGAGAATTTAGGAAGTAAAATTTGGATCAGGTTAGATAATGCACTGAAAAATTAGGAGGAATAAAAAAAATGGAAGAAGAATACGCCACCATAACCATAGATGGACGTAAGCTATCAAAACATATAGCGGCTAATCCTGCTCCTCTGGGACTGATAGCATTTGGACTCACCACAGTTCTTTTGAACTTCCACAATGCCGGATTTTATCCAATGAACAGTATGATACTGGCTATGGGACTCGCCTACGGGGGAACTGCCCAGATATTAGCAGGTGCAATGGAATACAAGAATGGGAACACATTCGCCACAGTGGCCTTCGGGTCATATGGATTGTTCTGGTACTCATTCGCCATTCTACTGTTACTGCCTAAGATGGGACTGGCCGAAGCTCCAGATGCAGCTTCACTTACAGCCTACCTCTTCATGTGGGGTGTTTTCACTGCGGTGATGTTCGTTGGAACGCTTAAAATAAGCAGGGGGTTACAGGTTATATTCGCCACCCTGGCCATACTGTTCTTCCTCCTGGCACTGGCAGATATAACTGGAAATGAGATGATAGGACTCATAGCTGGTTATGAAGGAATATTAACGGGATTAAGCGCTACATACGTTGGACTGGCCGAGGTTATAAACGAAACACATGGAAGAGATGTTTTACCAACTTGAAATTTATATGGTCTACCGCCTCCAAGAACTGACCGTATAAAAGGATCCTGGAGTCATATATGTGCTTCAGGATTCTGCTATTTTTTTTATTAAAAATCAAAGTCAACTTCACCGGCTGGTTTACCGCCTCTTACACTCCAATTTTCCAGGGGAGGCTCCAGCAGGATGATCATCACATCACTACCATCTATACCTGGATTTTTCTTTAGATTATTTACGATTCTCTGGTAGAGTTCCCTCTTAATTTTAAGACTCTTCCCCGGGAACATGGTGATCTCTATGATGGTGGCGTTTACAGTTCTGTCTTTGGGGTACTCGAAATTGTTGAAGGGCAGCTCGTACAACCTCTGTAATAGTTCACTTTCAGGGACGTTAAAAGTCTTAATTATAGCCTGGTGAACTCCGTCTAAAACTGCATTTTTATATTCCGTTGATTTTCCCTCTATTATGTCTATTTTAACCACTGGACACATTTTTTAGCCTCTAAATATTTTCACTTTTATCTTATATGATTAGTTACATAAAATGAAATATAACAATTGTTAATTAAACTTTATCAAAAACGAAGGTTAGTTAAGGTTTAGAAAATTAATTCCTTAAAGGTTTGGAGTTACCCTGTTTATCTCGTTCTTTTTCATCAGGTCCGAAAAGTTCCTGGGCAATCATACCACCAAAAGCCCCTAATAACATGAATATAGCCAGTGATATCACGAAACCTAAAATGAGATAGATAAATCCTTCAAACATGAGGAAAACATTGAAATCCAGGCCGTAAAGGTTGAAGGTTAAAGTGGGCGGGGTGAAGAATTTAACCAGGAAGAACAAAACTGCCAGAACACCACCAGCAATTCCACCAACCCGGTAATTATTTCCCTCAGAACCGGCCATGGCGCTGGCTATAAATCCGGTAAACACCACGATAGGTAGGACAGTCACCAATAACGTTGGTAATATTAAATAGTCCACGAATATCAGGATCAAAGCGATGAGTACACTGACGAATACTGATGTTTCTAAACTGGCCATAAATTATTAACTCCCTGTGTGATGATTAGTATTAATTTAGTAATTGATTTGTATAAACACCTGATAGTAGATGGTTTCTGATACTAGATGTTTTGTCTTACTTCCTTAATAGGTGTTTAGTCTATGAAATTTTTTTTGGAATTTTTTGAGGCAAAACATGATATACGAGGCATCTAATAAAAGATTTTCTAATAATCGGTTTATATATATGAAAAAATTATTATGCAGATAAAAAACAAATATTACGATCAATCAAAGATCTAAAATCATCTACTGGATGTGAGACGAAATGAGCCTGTTTGGAAACTCTAAAGACAGCATCGAAAAGTTGGAATCAGCTGGAAACGTACAAGAGTTGATAAATGCCTTTGTGGAGGGTGACCAGGATACATCCTGGAAAGCAGCCCAGGCATTAGGCAGGATAAAGGATAGGAGATCAGTAGAACCATTGATTGAACTCCTGGCCCATGGAGACAGTGATATACGATGGAATGCGGCCAAATCCCTGGGTAAGATAGGGGATAGAGCGGCAGTTCCCCGGTTACTTATCCTCTTGAAGGATGAGGAATGGTACGTCCGTTGGCATGCAGTGGAAGCACTGGGTAACATCGGTGATGAAAGAGGTGTACTACCCCTTATTAATTTTTTAGATGATAAAAAAATTAGAAATGAAGTGGCCATATCTTTGGGTAAGATTGGAGATAAAAGAGCGGTGGAATCACTTATCAGGGCATTACAGGATGGGGATCCCGATTTCAGATCTGCAGCGGCGGAAGCACTGGGGATGATCTCCGACGCGGAAACAGTACTGCCCTTAATAGATGCCCTGAAGGATGATGATATGAGCGTCCGGAAACACGCAGCTGGTGCCCTGGCCATGATCGGTGATGAACGAGCATTAAAACCTTTAAAAGAAGCGTACCAGAATGAGAGATGGTACGTGAGGCTGCATATGGAAGAGGCCATCGATGAGATACTAGCTAAAAAAGGGGAATAAAAAATATTTATTTTCGTGGAATGCACCGGCTATTAACTGAATACGCCAACTATTAAATTACAACAGTTCACTCATCCGTTAAATCAAGTAGTGAATCCCTCATTTTCTCTATCTCATTTACACCCAGATGGCCCAGTTCAGATTTATAAACCAACAATTTCGAGTTTTTTATGGATTTTGAAAGGGGAATGGCTTCTATCTCTGGTGGAAAATACTGGTCACCTTCAATCCCAATCACCAGTGACTTAGCCTTGATTTTATCTAAATCATCCCTCACATCGAAGGATAAAGCTGCATTGTTCCTCCATACAATATCTCTGGCGTCTATTTCCATCCCTCCTGCACCATCCCCACTGAAAGCTTGATTTAATATATTCTTATCCCCAAATGCCTTATGATAATAGGGTATGGTGAATGCGAAGAGGAACATGAATTTACTGACACTTTTAACTGCATCATGAGGATTTTCCTGGTAGTTACCACCCATGTAACCAGGATGGTCCTCTACGATACTGTTTTGAAACTGGAATATGGCCTGGTTCCTGCCTAAAACAGCCGGGCCAGTTACGATGTGAACCAGGAAATCCATATAATCAGGGTAACTCACACCCCACTCCAGGCTCTGGAATCCACCCATAGAAGTGCCGATGACACCCTTCAGATGGTTGATTTTCAATTCCTGTAGTAGGTGGTACTGGGCGTTGACCATATCACCCACCGTGTACTGGGGGAAATCCATCCCCAACCCTGAAGTGGAGGGGGCAGATGATCCTGGTGAACCGAGGCTGGTGGGGGATATTATGAAATACTTATCTTTATCGAAGGGTTCACCAGACCTGGTGAAATCCAGGAAACGCTTAAAAGAGGAGTAATCACCGGACCAGCCGTGTATAAAGAGCAGGCCATTTACTATGTTTCCATCTGCGTCCCTTCTGGCCTGGCCCGTGGTGAAATATTCCATGGTAAGTTCATCCAGTTTCTCACCCGACTGGAATTTGAAATCTTTTACGGTACAATAGGAAGGTTTTAAATCAGTTACATCTAAATCCATATAGCATCTCCCTTAACTTATCTCTTCACCGTCCTGGTAGACATGGATACAGACCACTGGACAACTAAGTGCGGCATCTAAACAGCAGTCCGCGTCCTCGAGTTCTAATTCATCGTTGTCATCAACTCTTTTAGATCCTATCAGGTGGGATAATCCTTCGTCGTCGAGTTCGAAATATTCTGGGCATTCTTCTACACAGTTCTCGCAGGAAGTGCATTTATCTCTCTCAATAACCACTTTATAGGGGGCCATATTTTTCACCTAGTTTGTTTAATCCAATTCCTATTCTTTCCCAACACATTATCTAAATTTTACTTTTCATACCAAATATATTCCATCTAAATTCTATTTTCATCCAGTAATTGTCTATCATTTAATTTGTATAAACACCATATTAATTTTTGATGATAAATACGGGTATAAACCAGGAAAAAACCGCCCTGATACTGGTGGCCCTGGGAGCCTTCCTGATACCGTTTATGGGATCATCCCTGAACATCGCACTTCCCAGTATAGGGGATGATCTAACCGGCAGCCTGATCCTCTTAGGCTGGCTCCCCACGGTATTCGTACTGGCCAATGCGGCATTCCTGCTACCATTTGGTAAGTTAGCTGATATCCACGGCCGGAAAAGAATCTTCACCTATGGGGTGGTGATATACACTGCAGCCTCTTTATTAGCGGCCCTTTCGCCTACGATTCAATTTTTAATTTTAGGGAGCTTCCTCCAGGGACTGGGATGTGCACTGATCTTCGCCACCGGAACGGCCCTGTTGAGTTCGGTTTACCCGGCAAACCATAGGGGCGCTGCCTTCGGATTTTTCATCACCGCCGTATATGTAGGGCTTTTTTTAGGTCCACTTCTGGGTGGTTTCCTGGTTCAAAACCTGGGATGGAGGAGTATATTCTTCTTCAACGTCCCACTGGGATTAATACTTTTAACCCTCATATTCTGGCGATTTAAAGGGGAATGGACCGGGGCACCAGGTGTGAAGTTCGACTTACTTGGCTCTGCCATTTACATACCATCCCTGGCTGCCCTGTTGTACGGGTTCACCGACGTGGGAAACAGTATAGGGCAGATGATATTTATAGTTGGTGTGGTGGGATTTATCATATTCCTCTGGAGGGAGCGTGTATTTCTAGATCCCATCTTAAGACTGGAGGATTTGCTGGAGAGAGTTTCAGCTTCCTCTGCACTAGCACTGCTTTTTATTAACATATCCACCACGGCCATGTGGACCCTTTTAAGTTTATACTTCCAGGATCTACTGGGTTTAGGGCCCCAGATAACTGCTTTGATAGTATCTGTTGAGCCATTGATGGTGGCGCTTCTTTCACCGGCTGTGGGACGGCTCTCTGATCAAAGGGAGAACAGGATATTCACAGTTTCAGGCATGTTCGTTACCACCACAGGATTACTTATCCTATCCACTCTCAACCTGACCACACCCCTGCAGATTACAATTCTGGGACTGGTTCTGGTGGGTGTGGGTATAGCCCTCTTCTCACCTCCTGCTACTAATACTTTTATGGGTAGCATGAAACAGGCCCACTATGGAATGGCCTCCGCCACACTTTCCACCATGATCTACGCCGGCCAGACACTCTCCCTGGGGATACTCCTCTTCATAATCTCCGGGTTCATGGGTAACGTTCAGATAACACCTGCAAACTACCATTTATTCCTTTCCAGTTTAAACATAGCATTCTTGATCTTCGCAACTTTCAGCGGAGTGGGAGTGGTTATCAGTTTATTCATGAGCAAAAAAGTGGATTAATTGGTAAACCAACCAAGCATATCCTTTGAAAGTTCTGATATAATAAGATTGATTACTCATGTAACATATAATTATATAAGACTATAAAGGGGATTAACCATGACCGTTGTCAGGAAAAGAAGTGGTGATAAGGAACCATTCGATGAAGTAAAACTTAAAAGATCCATCCAGAAGGCAGGTATAGATGCTGGTTACACCTTAGATGATATCTCAGATGAAGTAGATGAGATAACAGGTAAGATACTGGAGATGGCCAACCAGAAAATTGAGATAAACTCGGATGCCATACGGGACCATATCCTAGTGGAACTGGATGAAACCAAACCTTCCATAGCTGAAGCATGGAGAAGGTTTGATGAGAAGTATAAAGGATCTGGATATCTGTAAGATAGTGTTTTGACTTTGGATTTGGGATCTATTACGTTAGTTTACCTTTTTTTTGAATTTTTATATATTTTGGAGTGTAAAGTTTATGAATTTTGAAGGAATCATCATTGGAATCGGGGCATTTTTAATCATAGGAATACTTCATCCTGTGGTTATCAAAGCCGAATATTATATTGGAAAGAGAATTTGGCCTGTATTCCTTATTGGGGGATTTTTTTTCATAGTGCTGTCTTTATTCATAGAAAGTGTAATAATTACAGCGTTAATTGGTGTTTTGGGTTTTTCACTGTTGTGGGGTATACATGAACTTTTTAAACAGGAAGAAAGGGTTAAAAAGGGATGGTATCCCAAAAATATGAGAAGGCAATGATGAGAATTTTTATTCGGGGATTTCATCATCTATAGATTTTTTAGTTCATCAACACTTTCACCAGCATGTTCCATTCTGTATCTCATTTCCTGTTCTATCATGCACATTTCCACTTCAATTTCTAATTTATGGGGATCTAATCTTTCGGGAATTATGCCTTTTTGTAGTAATGGGATTATATATTGGTAATTTTCAATATCTTCATTAGTATAATACTCTTTTATATATAAATCACAATCTATCTCTGCAATTTCCTCAATATTTATTCCTTGAGAGTTTAAAAAACCAGATTTATGTCTTTTAATGATCCTTTGTATTCTTTTAGGTTCTAAATTCCTTATTTTGAATGTTATAGCATATTTATCTTCTTCTTTTATGTACTCCCAGTTTAAGATATCCACATTTTTTGCTTTCACCATATGTTAACCCCTACTTAATTACCTAACAACTTAAGTAATTATGTGGTTAAGTAAGGATAAACATTACTTAAGTTTTTCGATGATGAAGCATTTGGTATTTATATAAAAAATAAACATAATTGAAAACGGTAATTATGGAAAATAAACTCAAAAAAGTTCAAGTTGATGGATTCGTACCGATAGAATTAGCAAAGGAGTTTGAGAATCTAGCATTTAATAAGTACGGGCCGAAACATGGGTATAGGGGTAAGGCACTTACAGACGCATTAAATGATTGGATCGAGAAAACGAAGTCTGAAAACTAACTCCTTTATCATTTTTCTTTCGTAAAATACAACCTGAATCTCAATTGACAACAATTATAGATACTACTCATAAAAGCTGATATTTCTATCTTTTGTACATGATGTGATTATTATGTTCCCTTTTTAAGTTCATCAAACCATTCAGCCGCATGATCCATTCTGTATTTCATCTCCTGTTCCATCATACACATCTCCACCTCAATTTCCAAATTATCTGGATCCAATCTTTCAGGGACTACTCTTTTCTGCGCCAAGGGAATTAGAGATTTATAATTTTCAAAATATTCCTTCTCGTAATACTCTTTAACGTATAAATCTTCTCCTATTTCTATTATCTCCTCAATCTCTGCTCCTTGGGATTTTAAAAAACCAGATTTATACCTTCCAAGTATTACCTCTCTTTTTTCAGGTTCTAAATCGCTTATTCTAAACGTTATGATGTATTCATCCCTTCCCTTGAGGTATTCCCAGCCTGTTATGTCCACAGTTTTTTCTTTCATTTTTACCATGATCATTCACTTGTTAACAAAAAATATAATAATTAATGGATAAAAATTAATACTTAGGGTTTGGGGTAAAGAGCATTTGAGTAGTAATACTATATACTTAATATATGCATCAAAAGATTAAATATGATAACAATTAAGTATCCCATACCCAAATAAATTAATGAAGATCTCAAAATCTAGCAGGTGAATAGGGTGATTTTTGTAAAAGCGGATGGTAAGTGGATTTTAATGACCCTTGATGAATTAACTGATAAGATGGTGGACTCGTCAAAGGACATCGAAAAAACTATCACTGAATCCAGAAAAGGTTTTAAAAAAGGAATCAAGAGGAATCTTGAATCCCTGGGTCATAAATTAGGTGATTAAAATATAAATCTCACTAAAATAGTCTGATTTTAGCAGTCATCTTAAATTTACTACTACTATACAATTCCTTCATTTCAATCCTAATTTAGTCTGATTTTAGC
>MVQY01000042.1 GCA_002067325.1 Methanobacterium sp. PtaU1.Bin097 | reverse complement strand
GGGAAATAATATATATAGCCAGAAGTTTAACTATTAATATCTAAATTTATCTCACTACTAAACAGTTTATTTTTATTTACAGGAGGTTTTTTACAATGAGCGATTATGACGAATTATTAGACCGGGCCATAGACCAACTGCCCCAGAAAGTACTGGAAACTAAGAGATTCCAGGTTCCTAAAGCATACTCCATGATACAGGGTAATCGGACCATTATCCAAAATTTTTCAGAGATCGCTGACGCCCTTAACCGGGACCCCCAGCACATACTGAAGTTCCTTCTAAGGGAGCTGGGTACAGCAGGAAACCTGGAGGGCAGCCGGGCCATAATGCAGGGAAAATTCACCCACTATCTCATAAACGACAGGATAGATGACTACGTGCAAAGATTCATCATGTGTCATGAATGCAACCGGCCGGACACCCGCATAATAAGGGAAGACCGCATATTCATACTTAAATGTGAAGCCTGCGGTGCTAAAGCCCCCCTTAAAACCCTTTAAATTTGGGATTTGCCACCAAATGATATTACTTATAGGGTTAAGGAAATAGAATTTTTTTAATAAAAATTTTTTGAGTAGAGATGAGATTGAAAGGTAAAGCATTCTGCCCCCGGTGTGGAAAGACAGATAAAAAACTTTTCAATGGTCTCTGCCGCTCTTGTTTTATTGAAGATTTCAGTTTAATCACCGTACCCGATAAAATAAATCTAACCACCTGCACCCAGTGCGGATCAGTCCAGAAAAAAGGCAGATGGTACGATTCAAATTTGTTCCTTGAAGACCAGGCAGCAGAAACTATCCTGGAACATATTGAAGTTTCTGAATTAGCATCAGACGTCAATATAGTGCTTGAACTTGGAACTGTCCGTGGTTCAATCCTTGAATTTCTAATTAAAGTAACTGGACATGTTTTAGGTGGAGAAGTTTCTCAGGAATTCCTGGTGAAGGTTAAAGTAGATAAGACCGTGTGCAGCGAGTGCAGTAAGTATGCATCCGGATACTATGAGGCGGTTATACAGTTAAGGGCAGATGACAGGAGCCTTTCTGCAGAGGAAATTGAAGCTGCCGATGAAGATTTAAGGACACGACTGGGAAAGCTTTCCCAGGAAAACAGGATGGCCTACATCTCCCAGAGGGCCCAGATAAAAGAGGGAGTAGACTACTACATCGGTTCTTACAAGGCCGCCCGGAAACTCACTGAATCACTTAAAAACAAGTTGGGAGGGATGATTAACGAATCGCCCCGATTAATGGGCCGTGATAAAAGCGCGGGAAAGGATCTCTACAGGGTTTGGATACTGTTAAGACTCCCCCACTTTCTGAAGGGTGATTTCGTTAAATACAATGATTTACCGAATCAGGTAACTGGTTACGATGGAAGTAAAATTTATTTAAAGGATTTAGAATCCTCAGAGAGGATATCGATACCCTGGAAGTCCGCTGGGAAACTGGAAGTGGTGGCCAGGAAAGATGAAGTCAAATCAGTCCTGGTCTCATCTAAAACACCAGAATCCGTCCAGATTTTACACCCCGAAACTTATCAACCGGTGGATATCGCCCTCCACCAGGATTCTCCCCCCATCACCATTGGAGAAGAGGTAGAAGTGGTGGAGATAGGTAACGTTTTTTATTTATTAGATTAAACTAATAGATGCAAATAAGGTAAATTTTTCATATTCAAACTAATAGTGATAGAATGGAATTAGAATCTAAAATAGAACTGATAAGTAGAGGCACTCTGGAAATAGTAACCCGGGAGGAACTGGAGGAGAAGATCAAAAAGGAAACAAAGACGGCCTACATCGGCTTTGAACCCTCTGGTAAAATCCATTTAGGACATGCCATCACCATCCGAAAGATGATAGACCTCCAGGAAGCTGGCTTTAAAATCAAAATCCTCCTGGCCGATCTCCATGCCTACTTAAATGGTAAGGGAAGTTTGGAGGAGATCAAAGAAATCTCAGACTATAACATAAGGTGTTTCCGTGCCTTGGGTTTAGGCGAGGATACCGAGTTCATTTTAGGCTCCACCTTCCAGACACGGGAGGATTACACCTACAAGGTATACGAATTAGCCCTATCAACCACCCTGGCCCGGGCTAAAAGGAGCATGGCCCAAATAACCAGGGAAAGCAAGGACCATAAGGTGGCCGAGGTCATCTACCCCCTCATGCAGGTTATAGACATGATGTTTCTAGAAACAGACTTGGCGCTGGGGGGAATGGAGCAGCGTAAGATACACATGCTCGCCCGGGAGAACCTGCCCAAAATGGGGTATGAACCCCCCGTCTGCATACATACGCCCCTGTTACATGGCACCGATGGATCAGATAAGATGTCTTCCTCTAAAGAAAATTTCATAGCCATCGATGATACACCTGATGAAATAAAAGCAAAAATTAAGAGAAGCTACTGCCCACAGGGCCAGATAGAAGGTAATCCCATCATAGAGATAGCTGAACACTTTATTTTCACTGAAACTCACACCCTGCTCATAGAAAGACCACCCAAATTCGGGGGGACCCTGGAATTAACCCAGGAACAGTTGAAGGACACCTACCAGAAGGAGGAATTACATCCTCTGGACCTTAAAAATGCGGTGGCCGGTAAGCTTACCCAAATATTTGAACCTGTACGGGAATATTTAAAGGATAATTAATGAGCGTATATGAATAGACAATCAATCTGTAATTATGTTAAAAGAAGAGTGATTCCCATGGATGAAGATATGAAGTATGAAATGATGATTCCACCAGGAGTAACAATGCAGATGCTGGCCAAGTTACAGAAGGAATATCCAGACATCAGCATTGAACAAAGTGATAATGGTCCCCTTCTACTGGGGGAAAAAGAAAAGCTGGAAGAAGCCAGGGACTATATCGTCAAGGCATTAAATGAAAGGATTAAGGAATTAAGTGGTGGTCCTTAACTCTTTTTTTTGAAAATAAGAATAAGTGATTGTTCGTTTATCATTAAAGGATCCTTTATCATTAAAAGTATTAGATTTTTATCAATCCTTCTCCAGCCAGTCGGTGATTTCATCGGCTATATCTGGAGCTATATCCTCTATATGGTTTTGGTCGCTGAATGTACATATCTTTGAGCTGGATAGATCACCTATCTCCTCGAAGGTGCTTTCATCACTCCAGGGCTCCTTCTGTGAAGGTGTACAGAAAGTTAGGTCGCCATCGCGGTTTTCCTGTATAAGATCCCAACTGTCTGAGTTACGAAGTTCCCAGTACCAGGAATAGGTCACCACACATTCCTCATCAGATTCATCACAGAAATCTTCCTCTCCCTTATAACCAACCACCAGTGTTTTATCATCTTCAAGGTCTATATGTGCTTCCCAGACATCCTCAGGACCTTCAATCTTCTCTATAGGCGTGGTTACTATCATATCTATGAGTTCATCCTTGTCCATCATCTAAAAGAACACTCCCCTTTCTTGATCATGTGTATTACCTTTAAATATTCCATATCTCTTGATATTCCAATTTTTTCCTATTTAAGCCTAATCAAAGATTATTATGGTGAAAATAGTACTTAAATTTTTTTTTATGGTGATTAAATTTTTTTGATACTATTTTTAAAACGAAGGTAATTTAGATACAGACTCCAAATTTAGGTGAGAGAACCCTCTTTATATCATCATGTACCTTGTTTACACCATTACCCGCATTTATAACGTAGAAATCTTCTTTTTCTGCCAGTTCCAGGTATTTATCTCTGACATCCTTTAGAAAATCGATATTTTCGAAGTGATCTTTGCCCTCACATCTTTTAAGTGCAGTTTCAGTCTCCAGATCAAGCAGTATGGTTATATCCGGCCTTTTCGCGTATTTATTTATCTGGGATATCCATTCTACATCGTTTTGATACACCATACTGGAATAGAAGCATCGATCACTTATCACCACTTTGCCTGCAGATTTTGCTTCCTCTATTTCCTTCATTAAAACGGTTCGATCCGCTGCAAAAAGCAGGGCCAGGGTTCTCTGGACGTTTTCCTCTGTCGCCTGGGAACTGGCCAGCATCTTTCGGAGCAAAACCCCCACATCAGATTGTGTAGGTTCCCGGACTTGCAGGACCTCCTGGCCAATATCGTTAAGCCATTTCTCAAGTAACGTAATCTGGGTGGATTTACCAGAACCATCGATACCTTCTAAACAGATGTACATGTTTTTAACCTTTATCTTAATATCTCAAAGGGTTACTTAAAAGTTATCTGACTCACCTTCCACGTGGACCACCACATCCTCAATTTCAGGGATGGAACTTTTCAATTTATCCTCCACTATATGCGCTACTTCATGGGCCTTTGAAAGGGATGATGAGGATTCCAGAGTTACATGGAGGTCTACAAATATGTGGGAAGGCGGACCTCGGGAGCGTATCCGGTGGCATTCTTTAACTTCTGGAACTTTATTGACTATGCTCCTAATTGTCTCCTCATCCAGGGGTGCAGTGTCTAGGAGGATACTGGAACTGCTTTTGATTATCTGGATTCCCATCTTAGCAATTAGTACTGCTATTATAACTGCGATGATGGGATCAACTATGCTGAAACCCATTTGAATGGCAATAAATCCTAAAATAACAGCTATCGACACATATACGTCGCTCCTGGTGTGTCTGGCATCAGCTACCAGTATGGTGCTTTTTAATTTCTCCCCCTCCCTGTTTTCATACCAGGATACAACCAGGTTAATGATGAGGGTTATTCCCATGATGAGGAAGCTCAATATGGTGATCTCAGGGATTTCCGGGTGATAAAACCGGCCAACGGCAGACTGTAGAATCTCAAAACAGGTTATAAATAATAAAAATGCAATCCCCAGGGAGGCGAAGGTTTCAAATTTTTCATGGCCATAGGTGTGGATCTTATCCGGGGGACGGGAAGCTATGGTGATACCTATGATTCCGATGACATTCGATGTGCCATCAAACAGGGAGTGGAATCCGTCTGAGATTATGCTTAAGGAATTGGTCCAGTATCCGTAGATTATCTTGGCCAGGGCAACTCCGATGTTAAGGACGAGTACTATGATTAGGATTCTTTTAACACTGGTATAGTAAGACTGGTGGTTCATGCTTATACCTATCTTTATTACTCTTTATCTCTATTCTCTTTACCATTGCCTCTTTTTTTCATAACTACAAACCAAATAAGGAGAAAGACTATACAAAGTACTGAAACATTACCTAATAAGTATACTGTATCCTCTAGTGTTTCGTAGACGCTTCCGAACAACCATGCCACGATCCCCCAACCTAACATCTGCACTACTGACCCAAAAAAGATGGTTATAACATATTTCTTTAGATCGTATCTTACCAGGCCACAGAACAGGTTTAAAGCTATACTGGGTATCACTGGGAAGCACCGGGCTAAAAACATGAAGATATCTTCGTATCTACTTTCCTTAAACTGCCTTTCAACGTTCTCCACATCTTCTACAGTGACTCCTAAAAAGCGGCTGGTTTTTCCAATGAAAGGTTTACCAAACCTGTAAGCTAATAGGTAGTAGAAAAATGACCCTAAAGTCATGCCCAGCGATGCGGGGATTACAATTTTAACTATTAAAGTTGCGAGAGATGCTAAAGAAAAGGCAGCACCCTGCATTACCAGGAAAGTGGCGGTTAAAACTATGAGACTGGCCGGTATAGGGGCAATCACCTGTTCTACTATGCATCCTAAAAATACTGCCCATGGTGCATTGTTTACAATAAAGGGCGTATTAGTTTCAATTAAAGACTCGAAGTAACCGAGTATAGAAGATAGGTCCATATTTTCTCTAATTTTTTATAATATTTATAGATGTAATTCAGTCGGTCTTTCTGTCGAGTCCCCATTTCTTCTGGAACTTAAGCTTCTCTTCGGCGTTCATCCAGTGACTACCGTCACAGTATGGCTTGTTTTCTGATTTACCACAGCGACACAGGGTTATCCTGTTACGTTTTTCATATTCGCTGCCATCAGCGGATTCAATGGGTATCTTCCCCCTAACCCATAGTGGTCCCTCACACTTCTTCTGTTCATCATGAACCAGGACGATGGATGGTTCAAATTCCTTTTCAAAGGGTTCACCCGTTTTTTTATCCCATAGAACCAGTCTTCCAGAGGGACATATCATGGCTTCTTCTATGGCGGTTTGCCTGGCCTCGGGGTCATTTGATTTTTCTATGAGTTTCCTGATTCCCCCAGCCCGCATGCAGAATCTTGAATGGTCACAGAATTCATATACATCGGTTAATCTTAACTCGGGCCCTTCAAAAATATCTGCTTTTTCCACGTATGGTTTCCTGCTTGCTACTTCAGTACCGTCAAAATCAATATCGTTATGTGTACCGTCGCAGTAGGGTTTGTTCTTTGATTCACCACAGCGGCAGAGGATATAAGTTTCTTTTTCTGGATATTGCTTTTCATCCTTAAATTCCTTGGTATGACCTGCCTCATCAGTTACTATTATCTGCTTATAAAGTGAGACATTGCCTTTAACAAGATATGGTCCGTTTTCCACTACTTTTATTCGTTTTTCAGACATCTTTTTTATCCTCCATATTATAAGCTAGTGGACTGGGCGGGATTTGAACCCGCGGCCTCTGCCTTGCGAAGGCAACGCTCTACCACCTGAGCTACCAGCCCTAAGTTTGTTTGCAGATGCTGGAATAAATTTTTTTAAACTTTAAATTACACTAATTTTTTTAACCTTTGAATTTCACTATTAATTTAATATTATTTGTACGTTCTTTGATTTAATTTAATCCTTGAGCATTTTTAATGGAAGATCAGGTATTATTTCTATCTATAATTTCAAAATATTTTTTTAAAACAAAGACCCAATTATATTTATTATTTTCAATCTAGATTTAATTTTTATAAGGGAGTTAACTTCATGGAAGAATCAAAAACAGGCTGGTTAACGTTAATAGTGGTTACTCTCTCTATGTTCATCATCGTCATCGATAAAACTTTTTTAAATGTGGCCATTTCCACCTTAATAACGGATTTACATACGGACATCGTTACTATCCAGTCAATAATCGCCATTTATTCTTTGATCATGGCTTCTTTAATGATACCTGGCGGTAAGCTCCAGGATGTTCTGGGACGGAGGAAAACCTTCCTGTTAGGTGCATTTATTTACGGTATGGGGGCTGTTATTGCCTCTTTAAGTATCAACAGTTCTATGCTTCTTTTAGGGTGGTCTGTACTGGAGGGTATGGGGGCGGCTTTCATGATGCCTGCCACTACCTCCATCATTTCTGGAACCTATAGTGGTGAAAGAAGAGCCTTTGCACTGGGTATAATCAGTTCCATGGCATCAGGAGCCGGTACCATAGGCCCTATCATCGGTGGTTTTTTAACCACTTATTATAGCTGGCGTTATGCCTTTGCACTGGAACTGGTGGTTATCCTGGCTATATTTTTGCTCTCCCGGGAGATATCCTCATTCCCGGCTACCATCAAATGGTCTGATTTTGATGTGGCCGGTGCTTTATATTCTGCCTCGGGGATTTTCCTCCTGGTTGAGGGAATCTTACTCCTCAACGATCCCCAAACATGGAACATTTCACTGCCCATGATAATTGCTGGTTTGATCCTTTTATCCTTTTTCTATTTCCATCAGAAGAGGAAAATCAGTAAAGGTGAATCAGCTTTGCTGGATATCGCCCTATTCAATAATCGGGCTTTTAGTTTCGGTAACATAGCCAGGTTGATAATGAACTTCGTAATTGGGGGTGTGCTTTTTGTTATCCCCGTATTTATTCAACTAATTTTAGGCATTGACCCGCTGACAACTGGTTTAACGTTAATTCCCATGAGCCTTGGAATATTCGCCCTTTCTTTTACTGCGGGTAAGGTATCTTCCAGGTTCCAGGCCCGTTACATTCTTTCTGTAGGATTTTTGGTGGCCATGGCTGGAAGCATATATCTAAGTTTAACTTTCAGTCCCCACACTACCATTCTGGATATGATGCCTGGAATTCTACTTTTAGGTGTTGGTATGGGTATCGTTTTCCCTCACTCTACCAACGTGATATTTGCCATGGCCCGTCAGGATCAGCAGCCTGATGCCTCCGGTATAATGAACACCGGAATAAACCTGGGTTCTGCAATGGGAACCGCTGTTCTGGGTGTTATATTAATACTTGGCGGGTTTGGTAGCCTGGAAATGGGTAACACAGGTCACACTACTGATTACCAGGTTCAACTTAAAGATATACCGGGAAAGCTGGGAATTGGTTCGGGTTCGGCTGAAGTAAATTCAGCAGTTACTACGGTAGATTCAGGTAAGATGAACACCATGAAATATGCCTTTGACGTGATAAGCCTGGTGCTTTTACTGGGAATGGTATTTTCCCTATTGATACCACTGCGTAAAAGGACTCCACATGCAAGATACCCATGGAATCAATAGCTTTTATAGTAATCCTCTCTATAAAAATCTAAGAGGTACAGAATTTGATCAATCTTATAGATATAATCCTGCCCCTGATAGTGGCGATAATCATACTTGTCACCATTTCAATCATGTGGCCCCTTATCATAGGGGCTGCCTGGTCACCATCCTCTAAAAAAGTGGTAAATAAGATGCTGGAGATGGCAGAGATGGATTCCCCGGATGTGCTCTTCGATCTGGGATCAGGAGACGGTAGGATAGTTGCCGAGGCAGCCCGTAAATACCGTGCCATAGGAATTGGTATAGAAGCCGACCCACTCCGAGTTCTCTGGTCTAGGTTGAAACTCAGACTACTGGGCCTTAACCGGCGGACTCAGATCATCTGGGGAGATATCTTCAACCAGGACATAAGCGACGCTACGGTGGTAACTGTTTTTCTCTGGCAGAAGACCAACGAAAAATTAAAGGAAAAACTCCAAAGGGAGCTTAAACCCGGCACCCGGGTGGTCTCCCATATATGGACATTCGGTGGATGGACACCCCTTGAAGTTGACCGGAAAGACCGTGTTTACCTGTACGTGATTGGGAAGAGTGATTATTGATTTTTAAATCCGTTAATTTATGATTAAGAATTTAAAGCAAGGAAAGCAAGAAGGGTGAACCAGCAGCATAGGCAATAAGGGTGACCACCATACCAATTTTAACCCTCCCTGAGATTCTACGGGCATTTTCAGTTGACCGGTCCCTCAATATAGACACTGCAGAGGATAAGAAGATCAAAATGGCGACAAACAGAAAGGGTAGGTACCATATGGTTAATATTCCCAAGAAGTACAGGACGGGGCTGGTGAGGCTGGCGAAGATCATGAATGACGCACCCAGGATAGATGATGCCTTCATACCATAAACTATGGGCAGTGTACCCGCCCCTTCCATCTCATCTCCTTTAACATCCTCCATATCCTTAACTATCTCCCGCATCATGGTGGATAGGAAGGCGAAAAAGCCCAGATAAATGGAATCAATGGTTGCCCCCACTACAACACCCCCGAATACAAAACTAAGCCCAGTTAAAAATGAAATACTAAAATTACCAATTAACAGTTTCTTTTTAAGGGTGTGGGCGTAATAAAACATCAGCAGGGTGCTGGCCAGTACAATTAATTCCGGTACCAGACCAAGGAATAAGATTGCCAGGATATTGGCTAATAAGGCCAATGCCAGTGAATAATATCCAGCCCTCATCAAGGACATCCGGCCAGAGGGAATGGGCCTTTCCGGTTTATTAACCGCGTCGATCTTATGATCAAAATAATCATTCACCGCGTTACCAAAGCCCGTGGCCATAAAAACCACGATACATGCTATTAAAACATCTATGGTAAAAACTCCACTTATAAATGCCACAAGCAAGACTGCTATAACCGCTAAAATAGCGTTTCCAGGTCTTATTATTTCTAGATAGGGATTCATACTATTTTTCCTGTAAAAAGGCTGTGTTAAATTTTTTTTGATTAATATGGATTTATCTTTTTGGTATAAAAAAATTGATATGATTTTCCTGGTTTTATTAAAAAATTTTAATCGATTCGGGGTTTTTGACGTAAAAATTTAAAGTATAGCAAATACTATATATTATCACGTAGAATATTAAAAATCCATTTACTAATAATATAGAAAAAATATTTCGTAGATGAGAAAAGTGGAACCCATTAAAATCCTAATGGTAGAAGACAATCCCGGAGATGCACGTCTGATCATAGAAATGTTAAAGGAAACCGATGAACTCGATTTCGACGTGTCACATGTGGTTAGATTGGATGAAGGACTAAAATATCTGGTTACCAAGGAATTTGATGTGATATTCCTAGATCTCTGCCTACCAGACAGCAAGGGAATCGAAACATTTAATGTTATGAATTATAATGCCATGGATACCCCAATCATCGTACTCAGCGGCCTGGAAGATGAAATATTCGCTGAAAGTGCAGTGGGAAAAGGTGCAGACGAATACCTGGTGAAGGGAGAGATCGACAGCCACATCCTGGTTGAATCTGTAAAACATACCCTGGAAATTGGATGAATTAACCACTCTTTTTTAATCTTATTTTAAATATATAGTAATAGTATGGATAAGAGATCGATACCAGAACTACTGGCACCTGCCGGTTCAATAGACGCACTGAAAGCCGCGGTTAATGCCGGGGCCGATGCAGTATACCTTTCCGGGAAAAATTTCGGAGCCCGATACTACGCAGACAACTTCAACGAAACCCAGATGGAAGAAGCTATAGATTATGCTCATCTAAGGAATAAGAAGGTATACGTCACTGTTAACACCCTCATCTTCGATGATGAACTGGAAGAGGTGGCAGATTATCTTTTCTGGCTTTACAAAGTCGGTGCCGATGCGGTGATCCTGCAGGATGTGGGGGTTGCCTCATTCTGCCAGGAGCTGGTTCCGGATCTGGATATGCACGCTTCCACCCAGATGACCATAAACAACCGGGAAGGGGTCAGATGGGCCTCTGAGTTTGGTTTTAAACGGGTGATCCTCGCCAGGGAGTTAAGTCTCCCTGAGGTAGAGGAAATAGTGGATGAGATGGGTGGAGAAATTGAACTGGAAATATTTGCCCATGGAGCCCTCTGTTACTGTTATTCAGGACAATGTCTTCTTTCATCTGTGATTGGGGGACGCAGTGGCAACCGGGGCAGGTGCGCCCAGCCCTGCAGGAAGCCCTACCAGTTATTGCAGGGGAATAGAGGCAGGTATGGTAAACTGGTGGATTCCATCCCCATCCCTACCGATGCAGATTATCTTTTATCAACCAGGGATTTAGCATTATATCCCGAACTGGATAAAATCTCCAAGATACCCCTGGCCTCCCTTAAGATAGAAGGAAGGATGCGTTCATCTGAATACGTGGCATTAGTGGTTTCAATTTACAGGAAAGCGTTAGATAAACTGTCTGATGATAACTGGACTCCCGATGAAGCCGAACTATCCAAACTAAAGCTAGCTTTTAATCGTGGTTTTACCAGCGGACATTTACTGGAAGCCAGTAAAGAATCAGTGATGGGCTGGGAAGCCCCGGGAAATAGGGGGCTTTACCTGGGGGAGGTAGTGCGGGAGAATAAAAAGAAGAAATCAGCCGATAAAATAGTAATAAGAATTGATTCTAATTTACCCGAGTTTATGCTGGAGAAGGGTGACGGTGTCGTATTTCAGCATCCCGATACACATCAAAGATATGGTATGGCCTTAGAACAAGACCCAGAATATCTAAACCCCCGTAAACTACCTTTAAAGACTAAAAAGCAGATCCCACCCGGGTCAGAAGTCTATTTAACCCGTGATGTTTCCTTAACCAGGGAAGCTAAGAACATTATCAAAGGACCAGGAGAAAAGTCGGGCATCCCCCTGGATATAACCATGAAATGGGACCAGAATACTCCCATTTTAGAGGGTAAAATTTTAAAGGACAAATTTACTGGAAAAGATAACAGAGAACTACATTTCAAATATAAGGCAGATTTTAAGATGGAAGCCGCTCGAAAAAGACCCACCAGTAAGGAACAAATCCTGAATCAGCTTAAAAAGACAGGAAGAACCCCCTTCATTGTTAAAGATATTGGAATAGAGTATCCCGGTAATCTATTCATCCCACTGGGCAAATTGAATAGTTTCAGACGGGAATTTATAGAAAAAGCAGAATCAGAACTCTTGAAGGCAAATAAACCTCCAAATGAATCTGTTGAGTCTGCAGGAAATCGTTTAGAAAACATCAGGCACGAATTGAAATCTATCTCCTCCCTACCTGATCCAAAAATTAAACACCATATGGAAATTGCAATTTACACCAGCAGCATAGAGGCCTTAACTGGAGCTATTGAAGGTGGTTGCAAACGGATCTATTTTGAACCGTTTCTATGGGAAAAATTCAACAGAAAGCATCCCTGTGAGGCCACCGATTGGGCAGTCTACAGCGAGAAAATACAGGAACTCATCCTGGATGCCCAGGAGCTGTGCACAGCGAGTGGATCTACCCTAGTCTGGAAATGGCCATCCATCACCCCCAATGTATCTCTAAAATATTTATCAAATCTGGTCGGCCCTCTTTTTGATGAAGGTCTCAAGGAAATTATGGTGGGTAATATGGGGGCTTTCAAGGCTATTAGAAAATTAAATATACCAGTAGAGATTTCTGGTTCGGCAGCATTGAACATCTGGAACCACTGCTCTCTCAGGGAATTTTCAAAGGATCTAAACAGGGTAACGTTATCAAATGAGCTTTCCAAAAAAGAATTAACCTCCATAGCAGCCCATAACAGGAATATTCCCCGGGAATATGTTGTCCAGGGAAATCTGGAATCCCTGGTTTCTGAAGACTGCCTGCTGGGAAGGGTAGATATATCTGGAAATTATTTAAATCCTCCCTGGGGTATTGAAGACGGGAAGGGCAGAATTTTCCCCTTAATAGTTGACGACTACACAAGAACCCATATACTGAACTCGGTCGAACTATGTTTAATCGATTACATCCCTGCTTTGTATGAAATAGGCATTCAAAATTTAGTTATAGATGCACGAGGTAAAACCAGCAAGTACGCAGAGTCCATGGTCACCAGCTACAGACAGGGGTTGAATTATAAAGAGAAAACACCAGGAAACATTGCAAAATTAAATAAACTCAAAGCTAAAGTAAAGAAAATATCACAGGGCGGTATAACCACAGGGAATTTCCTGGATAGGCCGGATTAATATTTTATTAATCTTTTAACCCCCCAAATAACCGATGCATCCCAGATTTGCATAGATTTATAAAAAGTTTCACATAGTAAATATAGCAGTTTATTTGTGAATGTACACAGGATGATATTTTTATGAGTGATAATATCGGGGATATCAGAAACATCCGTGGGGTGGGTGACCGTCTTTTCGATAAGATAATGAACCATTTCGGGGGAGAGGAAGAGTTTCTCCTGGCAGCCCGAAACTATGAAGTGGACCGCATAGCAAATATAGATGGGGTAAGCCAGCGGAAAGCAATAGAAATAGTAAATGTTGTTTTAGGAAATCCTTCTCGGGAATTTTTAAAAACAGACACCTGTTTTGAGATTTACCAGGACATATTAGGGAAAATCCTCCAGTTCGCCAGCACCCAGTATGGTAAAAACAGGATACTGCTCCTGAACCCTGGTAAGAGTGAAGAAGAGATTAAAACTAGTATTGATTTTGTAATGGAAATGAAAAACACAGTGCAAAAGCTGCCTATAGATGAAATAAAAGGTCTGCTTAGAAGAATAGGCACTGTTAATAATCCTAAACCAAAATATAACCCTTCGCAGGCCATACTCGTAGAAAACAGGGAAGATTATAACAACTTAATGGAGCTTGGATTGAACAGTTACCTGCCCATAATAAGTGGGGATGAACTTGGCAATCAGGATGATTTTGAATTCATCATCTACCTCTACAGTGACGGATTGATGGATTTAGGCGATGCCGCCAATGTGGCCATGGTGAACAATGAAGCACAGGACTATGAAATAGTGCCGGATATTGTTATATCATTTTTCAGTGAAAATTATACCCTTTTATCAAATATTTTAAAGATTAAAGAGATATTAGGTTGGAATTCAAATATTAAATACGTCCTAGATATCTTAGATTCCCTTGAATCTGGAAAATTCGATGAAAAGATCTTCGATACAGCCGTAAATGATGCAAAAAATAAAGCTGATTTAAAGCTTAAAACGGCGATAAAAAATGTGGATCTCAAGGGAGAAGAAATTTTAGACCTTTTAAATAAGGATATGCCCGGGAAAATCCAGAAGATATTCGATGAAGTCATTAAAGAAGCCCGGGATGAGATAAAAGAAAAGACCAGTTGTTCCTTCGACCCTTTCATCCAGAAATACCCCTTAGAAGTGGATGAAGCTGAGCTTGAAAGGGTGAA
>MVQY01000041.1 GCA_002067325.1 Methanobacterium sp. PtaU1.Bin097 | reverse complement strand
ACACTTTCCTGGTACTTCACGATTCAACTTCTCACCTCACATAATAACTTACGATCTTCAACATATCGTATGTCTTCTTTAATATAATTAAGTTATAGTATATAAATATATTGAATTTTTCAATAATTACTTCAATATAATTAAAATCAATATTAAAAAAATTAATTTTCACCGAAAATTAGAAAAAATATTATAGTAAAAAAGGATGCAACTATGATAACATAAGCATCTACGCCGTTAAACAGATAATTTATTAATTTAAAGGGAGATTATACCATTGCAAAATAGGCCGCCTATGATGAACGCTGCGACTATTACTATAACTGCTCCCAGTACCATATTTTTCACACGACTCACTTATATTCCTCTTTAGTATTTTTTTGTCTATTATTCTCGTCTTCCACCTTTATCATGCTCACGATGAACTCTGAATGTTGATTAGACGGTCCTGGTATTCCTTCTGAAATGTTCGGGAGGTGCTACCGTACCTCACCAGGGAGTACTTGGTGAACTCGTTCTGGAAAAATTAATTAACCATTATTGCCTATAACCTAAAACGGAAATGACATATTTATTTTTAGAGGAGATGGGATTAATGAGTTATAAAGAACAGGCAGAGATTTTTAAAACTACCTTCGACTTAAAATATGAGCCTATGGCTATTTCTTTTACAAACGACGAAGTTTCAGAAGGCAGGTACGAAAAAACATCCATATGTAAGGCCATGAAACTGGCGAGTCAGGGGGAAAGCTTCATAATCGACCAGGAAGTTTCCATATGTCCCGGGGGCAGTCAGTTCTGTGGTTTCAATGAGCCACATTCCGGGCCTAAAAAGAGGAGGGTGCAGAATTTCCTAACCAGGGGCGAAAAGCTCACTAGTTCCATAGTCACCTTCGAGAGGATGACCAAAACCGGAGTACCCTTCGCCACTGACCTGGCAGATAAAATAGTGATAACACCCCTGGAGAAGGCAGAGATACGCCCCGACATGATCCTGTTTCTAGCTAACGCCGAACAGGTCTGCCGCCTCATAACACTGGACACCTACTGGGATGGGTTATCACCAAAACAGCAGCTCATAGGTGCATTATGTTACTCAGCCATCGTCCACACCATAATGAGCGGGAACACCAACATAACCATGGGGGACTGGACTGCCAGGAGCCATCAGGGATTCGAAAAGGACGTCATCTTCTTATCTGTGCCCTATGAACGGGTTCATAACCTGATCGCTGCTATACCCTACTGTTCAGCCGGGGATGCAGAAACGGTCATACCTGAGGAATTCCGGTCAGACTAATGTTTTGTTGAAGGATGCTTCTGGGGGTGTAATGTGGAAATAAGAGAAATAGTAAAGGATTCATTAAGTTATCCCCTTACAAATTGGAAGAGCTATCTGATTTTAGGTGTTATATTAATAATTACAAGTTTATATATCGAAATTTGGTGGTCATTCTATCCTAATGCCGGATTACCATTCGGTGTGATAATTGTCGAACTTGTAACGGGAATTTTATCCCTGGGATATCTGATAAAAATCTTTAAATCAACAGTGGACTGTGAAAATGTACTCCCTAAATTTAATGGATTGCTAAATATAATTGTCGATGGTTTTAAAGGTATTTTAGTTATTATCATTTATGCAATCCCCTTTTCCATCTTATTTTTAGGGGTTGCTTTATTTCTCAGAGCAAATGGGTACAGTTCAAATGATATTTTTGGACTTACAACGTTACTTATGACCATATGCACTGTCGTAATTATTCCAATAATAACTTTATCACTGGCAAATATGGCATTTGAAGGTAAATTATCATCTGCTTTTAGTTCTAGTGAAATCCGGGATGATATAGATGATATAGGTTGGGGTAATTTTATAGCATTATATTTTATACTTGGAATCATTTATATAAGCCCTAATCACATATCGACTGCTTTAAATTATCTTTTAGGCTGGATTGATCCCTTTTTGATTGTAACTATAATAAAATATCTGATCATAATCCCCTACCTTTACATCTTCGCAATCCGGACGTTTGCTGTGATTTACAGGTCATCAGTGGTTTAAAGACATATTAAGGTTTCTTCACACGGAACACCCCGGCCAGACCAGCTAGAAGCAGAAGAATGGCAAGTGACATCATATTTAGAGGTGTTCCTGTGTTTTGCATAGGGATCACCTTTGGTTCTGGGGGGTTTGGAGGAGTTGGTTGTCCGTTTACGATGTTAACGTTCACCAGGTTAGATTCGACTATTTGAGCGTTGATCAAATTCCCATTTAACACATTGGAATTGGTAATATTTGAATTTAATATGTTACCATTCACGATATTGGCATCTATGATAATTGAGTTCACTATATAAGCATTGACAATATTAGCATACATTATAGTTGAATTGATTATAATAGAATTTATAATATTTGAATCTACATATACTGAGTTAATTATAGTTGAATTATATTGTCTGGAGTTGATTATAACTGCATTAACTGGATTTGTATTCCTCAAAATAGCATTTGCTATGGTAGAGTTGACCGGGTTGACATTGAAGAAATCCACATTTAATATATCCGAGTTAACGATATTAGAACCAATAATATTAGCATTAATTATGCTGGAGTTGGTGGCACTTGACCCGGCGATATTAGTGTTAATTATACTCGAAAAAATGGATGTTACAGCGGCCAGGTTTCCGTTTATAACTGTTGACGAATTTATATTTGATAGAACAACATTAGCATTGATTACCGATGAATTAACCAGATTTGAATCTACTAAGTTAGTATTTATGGCCTCTGAATCTTCTGTTGTTGAATTTATGGTTTCACCAGGCTTATAAGTATCCTGGACATTCTCATTTTCCAGATTAACATTCACCAGATCTGAGTCCGTCACCCCGGAATTTATTAAATTACCGTTTACAACGTTCGAATTTTCTACAAAAGAATTTTGAGCAGTTATTGGTGAGAAACTTAGAAGTAGCATGATGAGTACAAGTGTAACTGAAAGAATTTTAACCGAAGACATATATTAACCTCCCCTAGCTTTAATCAGTAAATAATAACCCTCTTACATCAAATATTTTCAGGCTGTTTAATAGAATGCTGCCCAAATAAATATCGGTATTGAATATCTATTTGTAATTTTTATTATATCAAATTTATAGACTGGCACCTATTACCACTTGATTGATCTTAATAGATTATCTGGTAAAAAATGGGATCTTTTGAATTTCAAAAGTTTTGATGAAAAGTACCACTACTTAAAATTAAACCCAAAATTTACTTCGTAATATGGGACTATAACGAAATAAAAAATCCTAAAAATCCATAAACAATTATTAAAAACGCAAACTACCCTTATTATCAATTGTTTGGACTATATGGTTGGTGTTTTTGCCTAAGAAAATGAAATTTCCACAAAAGCTAAAAAAAATAGGTTTTGTAAGGGCGTTGGTACAAGAGGATGTTAAATTGAGTTGGTTATCCTCGAAATCTTTTTAAGTTGAATTGATATATTTACTTTTGGGATACTAATTACCGACTATATTGATATATCTACAAAGGAATTTAAGACAGAATTTCTGAGAGGTGTAGAAAGAGATGAAATTGAAGTTATTGCATGGACGCAAAGGGGCAACAAAAGGTATATAGATGAAGAAACCATAAAAGATTTTTTAACTCAAGGAAACTATAGATTGGTATTGAAAGGGGAATATGACGATTTTGAAATTCATTATAATCACCCAAATAAAGAAATTGAGGATGATATCGTTATTATTGTTGCGCCAAAAAGTAAGAATCCGAAACTTATAAGAGTGGTAACTGTGTATATTGGTTAATGTATAAGGTGACAAATAATGGCTCCAAAAGAAGAGTACGCTAAAAGAATTACGGTAGATCAAGACTATGATATAGAAAATGATACCTTATTTTTTTATGCCATAGAGGACTATGAATATAAAAAATCAGTTAGAATGGATGAAAAAGTAATATTAGATTTTGATAAAAACAATGTACCTATGGCTATGGAAATTTTACATGCTTCAAAACTTTTTGGAGTAAAACCAATTTTCTTAACACGTACAATTGATGTAGATATAAATATTGATGTTGAGGAGACTTACATAAAATTAGAAGCCACTTTTGTAATTCAAGTATGGAGACAAAAAGAACCAAAAGATGTCAAAGTTCAAGCTCCAAATGAATCTAATATTCCAATACTTGAAGGTATGCGCCTTGCATCAGCTTAGTTTTTAAATTTGAGAGTTGATAGCTTTTTTTAATAAACTCTAACCTTTTTTATCTAAGTTTTATATTTTGTTTTCCAAAAAAGCAGGTTTTTCAAGTTTTCAACTTTTATCATCAAATATTTATAAAGGTTTATATTGTTTGAATTGTATAATATTTGTGTTAAATATATTGTAATTCAATACAAAGATCTGTTTTTACTTAAAATTTAAAAAAAGATCAAATAAATGGCTATATAGTTAAAGATCCGTTATATTACGAAAGTTGTTTTTCTTGGTGGAACATATTCTTTTTGTCCATCAATCTATCTATCTAAATTGCGATTTAGATCTCGATAAATAAAGTACATAGATTCTGATGACAAATTAAGGTTTTTAAGCTTTTTCTACCGCTTAAATGTTCTATTTTATCTCTCGTCGTTTTACTGAGACTAAATTTTCTTAATAATGATAATGTAATTCTATCATAAAGGAAGTTTTTTTGGCTTTAAACCTTCCATAAATTTATTATATTCAATTTCAGCTTTTCTAGACCAATACCAATCCAATTGTTGTTTTGGATTTAAACTCATATCATCATCCCTATCTTATCAATTCATACTATTACTAAATTTAATAAATATTAAAATTGTTGAAAGAGTAGATGAGAAGTAAAAAAATTTTTAAAATCATTAAAATAAAGAAAAATAACGATTAACCTACTTTAATCTGGTAGATGGTAAAAGCAGATTTAATACGTCGGTGAATCGTCTTAAATGTTAACTTTAAGAGGACCAATTAGGCTAACTCTCATATTAATGGAACTGGAGTAATTAAACCCCAGCCCCGCCAGTCAAGGAACTGGCATCCATATCGAGCATCATCGGTTTAGGCAGTTCTAATCCAATGGTCTCCTTGATAACATCTTCCACGGTTTCAACCAGTATGAACTCTAATTCACTGGTCACATCCTCTGGGATGTCATCTAAATCTTTTTCGTTATCCTTGGGCAGGATAACTCGTTTTATCCCGGCGCGGTGTGCCGCGATGACCTTTTCCTTTATTCCTCCCACTGGTAAGACTGCTCCCCGGAGGGATATCTCCCCGGTCATGGCCAGTTTGGGGTCCACTTCCCGGTTGGTCACCAGTGACGCTATGGTGGTTAAAAGAGCCACTCCAGCAGATGGTCCGTCCTTGGGTATGGCCCCTGAGGGGACGTGTATGTGTAAGTCTTTTTTATCGAACTCCACCCGTTTGAGGCTGAGTGCCAGTCTGGATCTGATTAAGCTCTCTGAGATCTTGGCAGATTCCTTCATCACCTCACCTAACTGTCCGGTGAGGGTTAACTTACCTGTCCCGGGCATGAAGGCACCTTCGATGAAGAGTATATCTCCACCTACCGGTGTCCAGGCCAGGCCAGTGACTACGCCTGGTGGGTTCTCTTTACCTGCCTGGCTTAACTGGGTGAGTTCATGGCCCAGTAAATCGTAGAGCATGTCCTCATGGACAGTGTAGGGTAATTCCACCTTACCTAGAACGATCTTCTCTGAGGCCACCCTGGCGACGGCGGATAACTGTCTTTTAAGTCCTCGGACACCTGCTTCCCGGGTGTACTTTTCGATGATGGTTTGGATGGCCTGATCATCCATCTGTAACTGTTCCTCGGTGAGTCCATGGTCTTCCAGGACTTCTCCCATGAGGTGTCTCTTGGCGATTATGAACTTCTCGTGGCTGGTGTAACTGCCTATCTCGATGGTTTCCATACGGTCCCGTAGTGGTCCGGGAATGGTCCGTAGTGAGTTGGCAGTGGCTATGAAGAACACATCAGATAAGTCGTAGGGTACTTCTAAGTAATGGTCGCTAAAAGTGTGGTTCTGTTCCGGGTCCAGTACTTCCAGTAGGGCACTGGCCGGGTCGCCACTGTAGGAAGCCATGAGTTTATCCACCTCATCCAGGATAAATACCGGGTTTCTGGTACCGGCCCGTCTCATACCCTGTATGATCCTACCAGGTAGGGCCCCTACATAGGTTCTCCTGTGTCCCCTGATTTCTGCCTCGTCTTTAACACCGCCCAGGCTGATCCTAACGTATTCTCTGCCTAATGCTTCGGCTATACTTCTTCCCAGGCTGGTCTTACCCGTCCCTGGGGGTCCGGCTAAGAGCAGTATGGATCCCTGTTTGTTCTGTTTGAGTTTCATCACGGTGAGGTGCTGGATTATCCTGTCTTTTACTTTGTCCAGGCCGTAGTGCTGTTCCTCCAAGACCTTCCGGGCGGCCTCTATGTCTATGTCTTTGATCTCAGATTTACCCCATGGTAAATCAACCAGGAGGTCCAGGTAATTTCTGATGATGTTTTCCTCTGAGCTGTGAGCTCCCTGCCTGTCGAGTTTGCTCACTTCGTCCAGGGCCACCTGCTTTACATCGTCGGGCATGCCGGCTTCTTCGATTAATTCCCGGTAATCCTTTCTACCCCCGGGTCTTCCTTCAGTATCGTCCAGTTCTTCCTGTATGGCCTTGAGCTGTTCCTTGAGCATGGCTTCCCTGTGTTTCCTGTTCATTTCATCGTTGAACTTGGCGGCCAGTTCCATCTGGAACTGGATGTTCTCCTTCTGGTCGATGAGCATATCCAGGAACTTCATGCTCTTTACCTTTAGGGATCGTATCTCCAGGAATTCCTGTTTCTCTGGGGTGGTGAGTCTCATATAGGGGAAGATGTAACCGGTGATCTGTGTGATGTCTTCTAACTGGTTCACCTTATCCACGTAGGCTTTGGAGCCTTTGAAGTTTTCACTTATCTCCTTCACCAGATAGCGGATATGTCCCCGTATTTCTTCCTTCTCTTCTTCCTTGAGGTCGTCTATATCTGGTTGTAACTCGTAGGTGGCCCGGTAATCTCCATCTTCGGGTATGAATTCCTTTACCGCTGCTCTTTCTATTATCTTAAGTTTCAGCTGGAAGAAGTCCTTCATTTCCCGGGCATCTTCAACTTTTATCAGGGCCCCTACTTTATAAAGGTCGGAATCTACGTACAGTCCCCGGAGATTATCTTCTTTAACCCCCAGGGCTATTCCGTAAAAATCGTCACGTGAAACCCGGTTGTAGATTTCCCGGCCGATTTTTTTATTGATCTTTAGGTTCATATCAGTTTCATGTATATACACCGTGTTGGGTATTATTACCACTGATAATTCTTGATTAAGTTCTCTCTCGTTCATAATATCACGGTTAAGGCCCATTGGGCCGTTGGTCTACTATTATATTTCAGGCCTGGGCCATTGAATTTAATTTTTTTTATTTCTTTGATTGAATTATTAATCGATTATTCCCTCTTGGTTTTTCATCAATTTTATGGCATTTAATAAAAAGACAGCCAAATAAAAAGTCAATTTTTTCTTTATGATGTATTAAAGCGTCTTCATTGAATGTGTAGTAAATATGATTCCCCTGTTTGGTAGAGTCGAGGATCCTGGCAGTTTTTAATATTTTAAGATGTTGTGAAGCAGCTGGTTGGGTTAAACCCATCATCCTTGCCATTTCTGTTACGCTGATTCGCTCAACTTCGCCTGATGCTAATCTGTACACTATAAGTAGTCGGTTTACGTTTCCCAGCGCTTTAAATAGTTCCTCTAGTTCACATGATAGGTCGGTGCATTTGCTGGAGTTGATCCTCAACATGTACCATAAGTATATAAGTATATGCTTATATACTTTTCTATGTTTTAGTATTAAAAATTATTAAAAAATTAATAAATATAAAATTTCTAAAAAAATGAAAATTTGAACAATCGATTAAACCATCAGGTGAAGTTAAAGCCTAATTTTCCCTTGGTTATTTAGTAATAAGAATATGTAAAAAAATATTAAAATACTTTTCTACTAAAAAAAAAGGGATTGATCAAATTTCAGATAAACAACCCAAATTTCATTTATGGGCAAAATAGAAGGTCAACTTCCCATCCTGAATACTATCTAACCGGGCGAATCCAACCCGTTCGAGCTGGACGATGTCATCGACACTAAGAACATCTGAAGAAGGTTCTATATAACCATACAATGTCTCAGCGTCGGGCATAACCAGACCCACCCGATTATTGGATTCTGAAGGAACCCAATGAACAATTCTTGCACCTTCTTTCCGAGCGTCCCCCAATGAAGAGCTGTGATAAGTGATCTCTTCACCCATAAAGATGTTTACAGCATCCATAAGTCTTAAAACTTTATTCTGGTTGTCTTCGATATCTTTTTTATCGAGATAAATCTCACCATCAAATGGAATCTCCCTGTAGCCCCGATCCGGGAAGTCAGGGTGTTTAACTCGCTTAACTGTTCCCTTCAGAGAGTTTGGTAAGTCTTTAATTACCACTTTTTCCGGGTTGAAAACTGCAAAATAACGGTTGGAGGATTCTTCCAGTAAGTTTCGGTTCAAACCGTAGATCTTCTTCCAGCTCACCGTTGAATCAGCGATTTTTACACCAATTTCCAGCATCAGCTCACGAATTGCTTCCTGCATAATACCTCTACGGGCGATGGCCCTGATGGTGCCCAGTCGAGGGTCGTCCCAGCCAGTGTAAAGTCCGTCCTCTATCCCTGCCCGGGCCTTGGAGGTGCTCAGTGCTATATCCTCCATTTTAAGCCGGCCGTAATGTATGAACTCAGGAACATCCCATCCAAAGTGGTTGTAGAGGTACTTCTGTTTTTCACTGTTGGCCAGGTGGTCTTTACCACGTAGCACATGGGTTACACCCAGGAGGTGATCATCCACGGCCACGGCAAAGTTCATCATGGGATAAACCCGGAACTTAGTCCCTATACGAGGGTGCTCTGCATCCACGATACGCATGGCTACCCAATCCCTTATGGCCGGATTTTTATGCTCTAGATCTGTTTTCACCCTTAACACGGCCGTTCCCTCAGCCATCTCAGGCATCCCCTCCCAGCGCTCCAGGTTATCTTCTATGGACATATCCCGGCAGGAACAGGCCTGTGAGGCATCTTTTAACTTCTTAAACTCTTCCCCGGGACAGGTGCACATGTAAGCCTCACCTAACTCTATCAATTTCCGGGCATATTCATGGTAAATCTCTATCCGGTCGCTCTGGATGTATTCTTCCTGCCACTGGACACCCAGCCATTTCAGATCCTCTGGTATCATCTGGTAGGCATCCGGGTCCACCCTGCGGGGGTCGGTGTCTTCCACCCTTAAAATCAGTTTACCACCGTAGCGGTTCATGTATTCCTGGTTTAAGATGGCTGCCCTGGCGTGTCCTATGTGCAGGGGTCCGCTGGGATTGGGGGCGAACCTTAATACCACCTTACCATCCACATTAGGTAGATCGGCCAGTCCCCCTTTTTCCTGTTTCTTTTTCTTCTGTGTTTCCTGTACACCCAGTTTTTCCAGTTCCAGTTTCTGTTCATCCAGAGATAGGGAGTTAACCTCTTCGATTATCTTACTTGTTAACCCCACTATTTCCTTGGAGTCCTTACGTAGCTCAGGGTGGGATCCCATAACTACTCCTACTACAGCCCCGCTCTGGGCTCTGCCCTTATGTTTAACTGCATTTAAGAGGGCGTACTTGTAAATGAGTTTTTCTGTATCATCCATAAAAATCAACTAATGAAGGGGGATAAAAAAAATTTTAATTAATAAGGATAAGTTTTTAAATTCAATTAATAACACTAATTTTTCCTCTGCAGCATGAAATCTGCCAGATCGTATAGTGCTTCTTTTGCCGGAGAGTCATCCAGGAGATCCAGGAGATCCTTGGCCCTGTTGACATTATCTAAGGCTATGTCCCGGGTATAGTCAATGGAACCGTATTTGTTAAATATATCGATGGCTCTTTGGGTATTGGACTCATCTCCACTTTTTAATATGAATATCAATTCTTCCTTGTCTTCAGGGGATGCAACAGATAGGGTGTGGACTACCATAAGGGTCATCTTACCCTCTACTATGTCACTTCCCACTGGTTTGCCCAGCTCTTCTTCCTCGCTTACCACGTCCAAGTAGTCGTCCTGGATCTGGAAGGCCATACCTATGAGTTCACCGTACTGGGAGAGTGCTTCAACCTGTTCTGCAGTGCCACCCCCGATTATTGCGCCGGATTTAGTAGCAGCAGCTATTAGGGCGGCTGTTTTTTTGTAGATCATGTTCAGATACTCTGACTCACCCACATCGAATTTTTCCTCAAATGACATGTCACAGGCCTGTCCTTCACATATCTTTATACAGGCATCTACCACGGTGTTTAAAGCCTTTATCACCCTGCTTGCGGGTACGTCATCTACTTGGGTTTGGGCTACCAGTTCAAATGCCAGGGAAAATAGTATATCACCGGCGAGGATGGCCATGGGCTCACCCCACATGGTGTGTACGGATGGTTTTCCCCTCCTCATCTCATCTTCATCCATGATGTCGTCGTGGATAAGGCTGAAAGTATGGATCAGCTCCACAGCCGCAGCTGTTTTATATGCCCCTTCTATATTGCCACCCACTGCTTCAGCGGTTAAAAGGACCAGTGCCGGTCTTATCTTCTTACCACCCGCTTTTATCAGGTGTTTTGATGCGTTATAAAGATTTTCAGGGTCAACGGTATCTAAAGCCTTCTCTATTTCCCTGTCAACACCTGCAGAATATTTTTTAAGTACGTCTAATATTTCCAAGCCATCTCCTCCTGAGTTTATAATCCTCCATTAAAGACCTGCGCCTGTCCATTACGCAGTAGGTGAACGTTATTTCCCATCTTGTATCCTTCTTCCTCCGCGAGTTCAGTGTAGGCGGCGAGCATCTCCAGATCTCCATGGGAGGGCATTATGTGCTCTGGGTTGAGCATCCGGATGTAGTCCCGGTGATCTTCCCTTCCGGCGTGTCCAGATACATGTATGTTAGGATATATTCTGGCACCACTGGATTTAAGCCTTTTCTCCATGACGTTCCTGTTGGCGATGTTCATGGGGCTGGGTATGATTGGTGCAGATATCAAAATGTTATCTCCCCTCCTCACCTGGAAGTTGGTTTTGTTGTTGGCTATCCTGGGAAGTAATGCATCCACCTCTCCCTGGTGTCCGGTGGTCACCAGTAGGTAGTCCTCCCTCTTCTCTTCAGCATGGGCTAAGGCCCGGTTAACTGCCTTGGGGCTGCCGTAGATACTGGCTGTAGCCGGTAGGTCTAAGATTCCCAGATTCTCGGCTATGCTTCCGAAACGCTCCATGGATCTACCGAGTAGCAGGATCTGCCTGTCACTTGTGTCTGCTATGTTACAGATGGCCTGGATACGTTCTATGTGGGATGAAAATGTGGTGATTAACATTCCATCCTTCTCGGCGAGTAAGGGTTCCATTATATCCTGGAGGTTCAGTCGGGCCACCTTCTCTGAGTGGGTTTTTACTTCCTGTTTCTCGGTCATACGGGTGGTTTCCACGATTAAAGCCAGCACACCCTGTCGTCCCAGCTCCCTCAACCTCTTATAATCTGGTGGTGGGGAGAGCATCTGGTGGTTGTCAAATTTAAAGTCGTTGGCATACATGATTATCCCCTCAGATGTGTGCAGTGCGGCGTTTACTGTTTGGGGTAAACTGTGGGTGGTGTGCACGAATTCCAGTGTTATATCCGGGGATAACTGTATCTTTTCCCCTGGGTTTAAGACCTGTAAGGGGTTGTTCACGTTGAACTTCTTTTCCTGTTTAATGGTTCTCTCTATGAGGCCCATGGTATAGGGTGTTCCTATGAGTGGTGCTTCGTATCGGTGGGCCAGTTTTCCAACCGCCCCTATGTGGTCTAAGTGGCCGTGGGTGAACACTATGGCCCTTACCTTCCCATCTACCTCCTTCATCAGGGTGTCGTCGGGTATAATTCCCCTTTCAATCAGGTCCAGGCTGTGCATCCGGGCCATGTCTGTATCTTCGTGTATATGCACCCGGTCGAGGTGGATACCCATATCGAATATTACCACGTCTTCTCCTATCTTCACGGCGGACATGTTCTTTCCCACTTCTTCGTATCCGCCTATGGCTATTACTTCTACGCTCATTATAGTGATCTCCTGGCATATTTACTGGTTTCTATGCCCCTTTCCTGGAGCCAGTCTTTTGTTTTTCCCTGTATAACCAGGTCAATGTTTTTAAGTTCTGTGAGGTTGGAGGCCCCTACCAGGTACATGGCTACTTTAAGCTCTTCCATAAACTTCTCCAGCCGGGCAACCACTGCTTCCGGTCCCTGGTAGGCTTCCTTCAGTAGTGGCAGTGCTATCCCCGCTGCATCAGCTCCCAAGGCTATTGCCTTGGCCATGTCCAGGCCAGTTCTTATTCCCCCTGATGCAAGTATAGGTATTTTAACTGACTCGGTTACTTCCACGGTGCTTACTGTGGTGGGTATTCCCCAGTCCCAGAAGAGGTCTCCCAGGGAGCGGTCCTTGGACCGGTAGGTTTCAACTGCAGCCCAGCTCGTCCCACCGGCACCGGCAATATCGATGGCAGCTACTCCTGCCTTTTCCAGGGAGAGTGCATCTTCTCTTTTTATACCGGCTCCTGTTTCTTTTGCTATGACTGGTATATCCAGTAATTCTGTTGTTTTTTTAATATTTTCTAGGTAATTTTTTGAATCCACATCCCCTTCTGGTTGTATCGCTTCCTGTAGGGGGTTCAGGTGGATTGCCATGGCATCCAGGTCCATCATATCTGCAGCTTTCTCTGCAAATTCAACCTGGGGTGCTCCTATATTACCTATTACGAGTGCAGATGGGGCTTCATCCCTTATAACCCTATAGGTCGGTTCGAGTTCGGGATTTTCCACTGCTGCACGCTGGCTTCCCATTCCCATTCCTATTTTAAGTTCTTCGGCTGCCTTTGCCAGTGCCTGGTTTATGGCCTGGGATGCGGGGTGGCCCCCGGTTATACCGGTTATTATAATTGGTGCCCCTAGTTTTTTGCCTAAAAACTCTGTCTCGAGGCTGATCTCTTCCTTGTCTATCTGGGGAAGAGCTTTGTGAATTAATTCTACATCACCAAAACCTGTCTTTTTCTGTCTGTACTCTACATCCTTTTCCAGGCAGAGGTTCAGGTGTTGTAATTTTCTATCAGAAATCATGATTTTGTACCTTCTAAAATTTTGTTTTAAACCTGTAATTCGATGAATTTAAGGTTTTTATGGTTTTTCCGGTTATTTTTTTCCGGATAATATTTTTATCTTTTAATGGTGGTCCCTGTTACTTTTTCACCGTTCAGGGCCTTTTTTATGTTGCCTGTTTTGTTGGCGTTTATTATTTCAGATTCTATTTCTAGGTCCAGAAGACCTAGTAGTTCACTTACTTTTCCACCCATTCCCCCGGTGACATCTATGTTTGTTTCTTCTCCTGTTTCTATCTGTTCCAGGGAAGATACTGTTTCAATTAATTGGGCATCAGGGTATTTTTTTGGATTTTTATCGTATATTCCATCTACATCTGTAGCCAGGATCACCCTTTCTGGTTTAAGCTTTTCTGCCAGATATTTGACTATCTGATCTCCGGAGAGCACCGCCATCTCTATGGATTCATCTGCATCTAAAACCACATCCCCATATATTACCGGGACGAAGCCCAGTTCCAGATATCTTTTGATCAGGGTTAAATCTGCTGATTTAATCCGTTTATTTTTGGTTAATATAAATGATGATGGCTGTATGGATACAGATAGAGTTCCGTGCATCCTTAAATATTCACTGACTATTCCGTTTAACTCCTTCACCGCGTGTTGGGTCAGGGAAAATCCCAGCATTTTCTTTTTTAAATCTAGGTTATCCTGGATTTCATCTCCTATGGCGTATTTTTTTGCCAGGGGATGGCCAAAGGAACCTGCACCATGGACTACTATCAGTTTCTGGTGGGTTGATTCTGCCACCTCCCGGGTTATCCTCTTTAAATTCTCGTGATTTATGGTGGGTTTATCCGCTTCTTTTCGGGTTATTACACTCCCACCAAGCTTTAAGATTATCAATTTGATGATCCCCCTAACACCTGGATTTATTTCCAGATTATCATTCTTTCCAGATCATGATTCTCTCTTTCCATACAATTTTTAATTCTAAATGCTTTAATCTGGAATTTATTCAATTACGTTACAAGTTACTCCTTCATGTCTTAACTTAACAGGGAAGGCTTGTTCTTCCTCTTGAAGTTCATCTATTACTTCATCCATTTTATTGGGGCAGTAAGCTATTATACTGCCACCTCCCCCTGCACCGGTTATCTTGGAACCCAGTGCTCCTTTCTGCCGGGCCAGGTACACCATACGGGAGAGTGCCGGTGTGTTAACCCCCAGGGCATCCAATAGGCCGTGGTTAATATTCATAAGTTCTCCGAGCTTATTTTCATCTTTTTCCAGAAGGGCATTTCGTGCTTCTTCTGTTACTTCTTGAATGGACTCGAATATGGGATTTATGACGGATGGGTAGGATTCTTTTTTGAGGCGTACAGATTCAACCAGTTCTCCAGTGTTACCCTGTCTTCTGGTGTGGCCTATTACCAGGGGCAGGTCCCAGTCTATGGGCAGCCTGACTATTTCCTGGGCGTCCGGGGAAAGGTAGATCACCCCCCCATAGGTGCTTAAGGTGGTGTCTATGGGGCTTGCCGCGCCCTGAACTTCAAGTTCGACTAGATGAGCCAGTGATGAGATTGCCTTTGGTTTAAGGTTTAATTGGTAATATTTAGAGGCTGCCGCCAGTGTGGCAACTGTAACTGCGGCTGATGATCCCAGTCCAGATGCTACCGGCATCTCTATATCCACTGTTACATCTAAACCAGTGCCTGGTTCTGTTCTGTGATCGACTGCCTTGAGTGCCTTTAAAACATATTTCAAGAGGCCTATCTCAATCTGGTAGCCTTGAGTGTTTATAGTTTCATTTTCCAGGTTCAGATATCCGTCAACTCCCAGTCCGGATATTTCTGCGTGTATTATTGAATCGGTCCTTTCCGTTAAAGTTACATGGGCTAATCTATCCACTGCAACTGCAATAGCTGGTTTTCCATGAACTACCGCGTGTTCACCGAATAGAATTACTTTACCTGGTGCTCTTGCTATAACTTGTATTAGAATCACCCATTTTAGGAATTTTAATGGAGTAAGACTTCTTTAATTAAGTAAGTTATTCAGTTTAGAATCTTTCTAAATTCATGAGACCTTTGGAAACTTTCTTACCGGATAACTACCGCTGCATAACCGACCACTGCGCTTCTATCTCCAGTGACATCACCGCTGGTCGCATACTTAAGTATTTCTGCCTTTTCTGCACCCATAAGCTTGGAATAGACCAGGGATGCGTTAACCGGTCCGAAGCCGCACATGGTAACATTAAGTTCCTCCACCAGGCCCATAACCGCCTTCTCATCCAGGGCCTCTATTGCATCTAGGACCTGGTGGTCGTTGTGGTAGGCTATATCATGGGGTTTGTAGTGGGTGAAGTCTGTGCTGGCCACTATAACCACGTCTCTTTCAAGTTCCTGGCTGGTCTTTGCTATGGCAGCTCCTATCTCCGTTGCAGTTTGTAGATCCTGCATCCACATACAGATGGGCACAATCCGGAATGTTTTACCAGCTTTCTCTGCCAGGTACTGTATGAAGGGTACCTGGACTTCGCAGCTGTGTTCCTGGATGTGGGCCAGTGGTTCTGGGTCTATGATGGGTGCGTTTTCCATCAACCTTTCTGCAAATTTTCCGTCGATATCAACGAGGCCGAGTGGGGTTTTCCACCCGCCCTCGGTTACTGTGGAGACACCGGATCCCATTCCAGTGTGGTTGGGGCATAGTATGAGGAATGTTTCTGGCAGTCCGTCTTCTGCAAGTTTCAGATAGGAGTGGGCGGCCACTGGTCCGGAGTACATGTACCCGGCATGTGGTGCGATGATACTCTTTATCTCACGTGTTTTTCCCATGTTTTCCGGTAGTCTTCCCGGGCCAAGCTGGTGTTTAAAACAACCTTCTATCTGTTTAGTTAAAGAATCAGGATCCGCTTCGTAGAAAGTACCTGCTACAGCAGGGTTTCTTATCATTTAAATCACTGCCTCTTTAATTTTTTTTATTATATCCTCAATTTCTACTTGATCCTACTATTTCCTATTGAATCCCTAATATAATCCCTTAAAATTTTTAAGATCTTGATTTTTTTATAGATTAAACCAGTTTATATCTTCAATTCGAAATCTGTTGGTTCCACGTCCAGATCGGCGTCTTCGGCGATGATTCCTTTCTCCCGGAGGATCTGTCTGGCGAGTAACCAGTAGACCAGTGCGATTGCCTTTCTTCCCTTGTTGTTTACTGGTACAACTATGTCCACATTTCCCAGGAGGTTTTCTGTATCACAGAGCGCTACTACAGGCAGGCCCATCTGTTTGGCTTCTATTATGGCCTGGGAGTCTGATCGGGGGTCGGTTACCACCAGTACTTTGGGTTCTATGAACTTGGCATATTCTGGGTTGGTCAAGGTTCCTGGTATGAATCTTCCAGGTATGGTCTTTGCTCCTACAATCTCTCCAAATCTTTTGACTGGTGCCTGTCCGTACTGTCTGGTTGACACTACCAGTATGTCATCTGGATCGTATTTGGCCAGGAATTTGGCCGCTGATAATATTCTGTCGTTGGTTTTTCTGACATCTAATACGTAGAGTCCATCTGCTCTTACCCGGTAGATGTACCTCTCCATGTCCTTGGTTTTCTGTTGAGTGCCGATATGTAATCCGGCTGCTAAATATCTGTCCAGTGGAATTAAAAGTTCTGACAACTTATCACCTCAAATAAACATTTTTTTAAACGTTTTAACCTGTATTTTTTCCCCCTATAATTGTAAATAGTAGTTTTTTTTACGGGTTTGAAATAGAGGTTAAATGGATGTTATTATAATAAATTAAAAAAAGATGCGATTTTAATTCGCATCCCCTTTTTTATTATCGTGAAAAATTCATTTATTAATCTTCTTCTACCTTTACTGCTTCGTTGGGGCATACGTCCATGCACACCTCACATAAGCTGCATTCTTCTTGGTTGCAGATTATGATCTTGTCTCCTTCGATTTCGAAGTTCTCCATAGGGCAGACATCCACACATTCTGCACAGTCTGCGCCTTCGCATTTTTTGTAATCTATTGTTATTTTAGCCATATTTCCATTTCTCCTTTGTTTTGTTAACCTTTTTCATATTTGAATATTCCTGATTATTTTATAATATAAAAAAATGTGATTTTATCGGTATTTCTCGATCCTACCCATGGATGGATCGGTGATTTCCTCTTCTATCCTGATGAGTTCGTTGAGTTTGGCGATCCTTTCCCCGCCGGTTGCACCGGTTTTGATTATGGGGCATCCCCAGGCAACTGCCAGATGGGCTATGGTTTCATCGGTGGTCTCTCCTGAGCGGTGAGATACTACGGGTACGTATTTGTTGTTCCGGGCTAGTTCTACTGTTTGGTAGGTGTCGGTGAGGGTGCCGATCTGGTTGGGTTTTATGATGATGGAGTCGGCGGCCTTCTTGTTTATTCCCTCCTGGAGGATTTCCTTGTTGGTCACGAATATGTCGTCACCACAGATCAGGCACCGGCCCTTCACTTTCCGTGTGAGCTCGGCAAATCCATGGAAATCACCCTCCCGGATGGGGTCTTCTACGAAGTAAAAGCCGTAGGTGTCTATGATTTCCTCTACATAATCTATCTGTTCGCTGGTGGTCCGGTTTACACCTTCACGCTTGTATACGTATACTTCCTTATCAGGATCCCACATCTCACTGGCGGCCATGTCCAGAGAAGGTTTTACCTCCACACCAGTTTCATCGGTTACATCCTGGCAGGCCTTGAACTGTATCTCCAGAGCTTCTTGGCTGGTGAGGTTGGGTGCCCATCCCCCTTCATCTCCCTTACCACCAGTAAAGGATGTGTCTTTGGCCTGTATTAATTCCCTGATTTTCTTGTGGACGTTA
>MVQY01000040.1 GCA_002067325.1 Methanobacterium sp. PtaU1.Bin097 | reverse complement strand
TCTTGCCAGGGGTTAGAAGTGGGCTCTACAGAGGTTACCTTCCAACCAGGAGAACTGGTAGGGGGTGATTTTAAGTTGGACATAGGCACGGCTGGTAGCATGACCCTTGTACTCCAGAGTTTCCTGATAACAGCCGCTTTTGCCAGAGATCCTGTTAAAATCACCCTGAGTGGAGGTAGTGATGTGCGCTGGTCTCCACCGGCGGATTACCTTTCTAACGTTACTTTACCCATCTTAAAATCCATTGGATACAATATAGAGTTGAAGTTGCTCCAGAGAGGCCACTATCCCCGGGGTGGCGGTGTTTTAGAAGCAGTTATCCATCCAGTTAAGGATATAAGTCCATTCAATCTACTGGATTTAAAAGTGGACAGAATAAAGGGCATCTCCCATGCAGTTAAATTACCGGAGCATGTGGCATTGAGACAGGCCCAGGCAGCGAAGGATGCACTGCAAAAGGCAGGTTATCAACTCGAAATAGAAGTCCAGCATTCAGATGAATATTTAAGCCCGGGTTCCGGTATAGTGTTATGGACAGAGGGAGAAGATGGAACCGGAAGTAGTGCTGATGGTGAGTTGATAAACAGTAGAGTAGGAAGCAGTTCAATAGGGGAACCAGGTAAAAGAGCGGAAGTAGTTGGTAAACAGGCAGCAGATGAACTATTATACTTCATATCCGGAAACGCAGCCCTGGATAAATATATGGGTGATCAGATCATACCCTACATGGCCATGGCCGGAAATTCCACGGTAAAAACTGCAGAACTAACCGAACACACCCTTACCAACATCTACGTTACAGAGAAAATCACCGGACGTAACTTTGAATATGAAGGAAAATTAGGTGAACCCGCATTGATAAGGGTTAATTAGGTGGAATAATAAAGGATAAAGGTTTGATTAGGTAAAAAATGGGTTGATTAGGTAAAATTTAGGTAAAATTTAAGGTTTAAAATGGGTTGATTAGATAAAAAAATAGGTTTAGGTTTAAAAATTAGCCTGGTTTAACTAATAAATGGTTTGGATAAGTATCTTATTTATTTGGTGAGGTGGACGCATTCTCCGGAGATTACCTTTCGCAGCGTGCCGTCGTCCTGTTCCAGGATTAGTTTCCCATCCTTGTTAACACCAACCGCTTCCCCGTATACGGTGCGTGCTCTTTTATGGACTTCCACGTATTTGCCGATGGTGCTGGACATTTTACGCCACCGGGTGAGTATTTCCCGGAAGTTCCCTTCCTCGAATTGGTTGTACAGGACTTCGAAATTTTCCAGGAATTTCTGAATGAGTTCTGTCCCCTCAATTTCCTGTTCGAGTTCAGTTTTAAGTGAGGTAGCTCCACCCCGCAGATGAGAGGGGAAATCAGTGATATCCACATTCATATCAATTCCAATCCCTACTATGGCATAGTCCACCTTTCCATCTTTTGTTTTTACCTCGGTGAGTATTCCGCTTACTTTTTTATATCCTATTAATATATCATTGGGCCATTTAATCCCAATATCCAGGTCATATTCCTGGTCCAGTGTTTCGGCTACGGCAACACCAGTTACCAGTGTTAATTGGGGTGCTTTGGATGGTTCTACACTGGGTCGGAGGATGATGGTCATCCACAGCCCTCCGGTTGGTGAGATCCATTCCTTTCCCCGCCGGCCTCTACCCCGCAGCTGGCGGTCGGCGATTACGATGGTGCCTTCCAGAGCCCCTTCATTGGCCATCTTCTTGGCCACGTCGTTGGTGGAGTCCACTTCCTTAAAGAAATGGATATGATTACCTAAAAATTCAGTTTTAAGGTTCTTTTTAATTTCCTGGGGTAGAACAAGGTTGGATTTAATCTCCTCTATAGGTATGTATTTCTTTTCCTTTTTTGAAATTAAATTGAATTTTTTCTCATCAGTCATTCCTCATCACCCCATATTCTTTTTTATCTTATTTCTTACTGTTTGCATGGGCGGCCATGTAACTTGAAACTGCGGCGGATACTGCCGCCACCTTCTTGGAGGGTAGGAAGGTTGATTTGAGTCTTTCCACCATTTCCCGGTCTTCTTCCACCACCTTTTGCATGTTGTCGTAGATCTCGTTTTTGTAGTTGTCCACGAAGTGGGTGTGCAGTTTGCCCTGGTGGAAGTGGGGGCTGGCCATCATGGCTTTATGGAATGGTATGGTGGTCTTAACACCCAGTACGATGTACTCTGATAGGGCTCTTCTCATCCGGCTGATGGCTTCTTCCCGGTCTCTTCCCCATACAATCAGCTTGGATATCATGGAATCATAGTAGGAGGGTATGGTGTAGTTCATGTACACTCCACTGTCCACCCTCACACCTAAACCACCGGGTGAGCGGTAACCAGTGATCTTACCAGGGTTAGGCGCGAAATCATTTAAGGGGTCCTCTGCATTTATACGGCATTCTATGGCATGCCCGTTTACCTTTATTTCATCTTGAGTGCAGCAAAGTTCATCACTGGCAGCGATCTTAAGCTGTTCTTTAACCAGGTCCAACCCGGTTATGGCTTCAGTTATGGGGTGTTCCACCTGGACACGGGTGTTCATCTCCAGGAAGTAGAACTCTCCATTGGAGTAGAGGAATTCAACTGTCCCGGCGTTGGTGTATCCTATGGAGGAAGCTGCACGTACTGCGATGGATCCCATCTTCTCCCGGAGTTCCGGAGTCATAATGGGGCTGGGTGCTTCCTCGATGAGTTTCTGGTTTCTCCTCTGGATGGAGCACTCCCTTTCTGCAGCGTGGATGATGCTTCCGTGTTCATCGGCCAGTATCTGGAATTCTATGTGCCTTGGTTCCTTCACATATTTCTCTATGTAGATGGTGGCATCTCCAAAGGCTGATTCTGCCACGGATCTGGTGGATTCAATGGCCCGGAGTAATTCATCCTCTTCAGTGACGATGCGCATTCCTATTCCGCCGCCACCGGCGGAGGCTTTGATGATAATTGGATATCCTATGGATTCAGCTATTTCCAAGGCTTCCTGGTCATCGGTTATCCCTTTCTCAGTACCGGGTACCACGGGTACGCCGGCCTTTTTCATCAGTTTCCGGGCGGTTATCTTATCGCCCATGGCCTCTATAACGGACCATTTCGGTCCTATGAGTTTTATCCCGTGTTTTTCGCATTCTTTTCCTAGATTGGGATTTTCTGCCAGGAACCCGTAGCCGGGGTGGATTGCCTCGGCACCTGATTTTTCCGCCACATCCAGGATCTTATCTATGTTGAGGTAACTTTTAGCTGGTGTCGGTTCTCCGATGGGATGGGCTTCATCGGCGTATTTAGCGAAGAGTGAGTTTTTATCTGCATCAGAGTAGACACCAACACTCTTAATTCCTAATTCCCGGCATGCTCTCATGACTCTTATGGCTATTTCACCACGGTTGGCTATTAGAATTTTATTGAACATAAATGAACTTCCTTAAAGTTTAATAGATTGAATCTTCATGCTTAAAAACTCAACGAACTCCTACCTATTCTTTATTTCATATATTTACCTATTATCTATCTATTTATTTACGTAGATATATTTTTTTCCCTTAATAAATAATTTATTCCTCCCTAAATTACTTAATACTCGGAAAAATTATTAATTCATTTGTAAAATTAGATATTAAAGGAAAACTATGGGATTTAATTATAAATTTTTTTGTATATATACTATAATATATTATATTGATATTTTGATTGATTAAATTTAACAGACCCTAAAGTATGAGAAAAATGATCAGAAAAAAAAGACAGTTAGAAATATCTCTGCAGTCAATACCCACATTCCCCAACCCTAAAGTTGAATTAGAACAATATCAAACACCAGCTAAAATCGCAGCAGACCTTCTGTGGAATGCACATGCACTGGGAGATATCGAGGGCATGAAGGTGGTGGATCTGGCCTGTGGGACTGGAATTTTCTCCATAGGCTCGGCCCTTTTAGGCGCCGCTGAGGTGGTTGGTGTGGATGTGGATCCTGAAGCGGTGAAGATAGCACGGCAGGAAGCAGATCGCAGGAGATTGGATGAAGTTTCCAGGTTCATAACTGCAGATGTCACTGATTTCAATGAGAAGGCGGATACTGTTATACAGAATCCTCCTTTCGGCGCTCAAAAAGCCGGTAAAAAAAATGTAGATAGAATTTTAATGGAAAAAGCCATAGAATCTGCTCCAGTTGTTTATTCATTCCATATTAAAGAAACTGAGGAATTTGTAGAGAGCTATTTCAGTTCTTTAGGTGGCTCTGTTACTCATAAGTTTTATTACAGTTTTTCTATACCTAAAATTTATGATTTTCATGAAAAAGAAAAAATTGAGATTGATGTGGTTGTTTTAAGGGTTAAAAGATCTTAATATCCTCTTTTATTAACTGCGCTTATCCATGATATTTTTAAAATTATAAAATGTTAATGTTTATTTTCTCCAAATTATTAAATTTTTCTATTTTAATATAAATGTAAAAATTTATATGATGATAGTATTTAATTAAAAATATGAGTAAGTTAGTAATAAGTTACCATAGTTCTGGTGGGAGGAAACACTTCTTTACTTGGTGAGGATTATGTATATCGACATTAAAAAAGTCGCGATTATAATTATAATACTTCTTCTTATTGGATTTACTCCTGCGTACTCATTTAAAATTTCTGAATGCTATTCTACATATAATTCTGGGGATTTTAGGAATAATGGAGCTCAAAACAGTACTTTATCTAATTCTAATATCACAAATCTTGCTTCCGATATCGGAAATACTTCCTTACAATTATCAAATAATGCTGTTAATAAGGAAAATTCAAAAAAAATTTCCAAAAGCCATGTTAACACAGTTAGGGAGAAACGTTACACCAAAACTAGTGTTAAAAAAGATGTAAGGGATACACAATCGCAGACTGGTAATAACAGTACCGCAAAAAAGACATTCAATACACGAACTACAGATAAATCGCCCACAATACGAACTTCAGGTAGCGATTCAAATGAAACAGCAGATGATACTTCTATTATAAGTGATAAAACTACAACTACTCCTCAAACCTCAATTAGCAGAAAATTACAAGTTGATGAGCTTAAAAGTAACAATATAGCATATGTTGTAATAAATGGAACTTCTCACTACACGACTGTGAAAGAAATAAAAGATAACACTATTCTTTTATCAGATCCTGGACTTGGAAATATTGAAATGACCAGGGAAAACTTTACAAAAATATACAGCGGATATGCATTAATAGTTAACAATCCCAGTGATTTCTATAAGCTAAACCAGGAATTAACGAATTACAGCGAAAAATCAGAAGAAAAATACACCCAGTTTATAGAATCTTATAAAAAATTAAAACAGAGCACTTCAAAATTGGATGATGCTTACTTAACTAAAGATAAGACAAAAATAAGCGATGCTTTATCAGAACACAATAAACTAACAGAGAATTTCTTAAAGGCTAAAGATCGGTTTATTTCACTGAAAGAAAATGAAAGGGAATTAGGCGGTAATATAGTATCATTTATAGAAGAAGGCGTTTCTTCTGGAATCTATTCTAATGAATTTTTAGATGAAGCAAAAAAGAACGAGGATCTTTTAATAGAAAACTTTGATGAATTATCCACCAAACTTTCTAATTTAACAAACTCCCTAAATAATGGGAACATGGAGCAGTTGAAATCCAATATTTCATCTTTGGATGAGTACCTAAATGAAATGAATCAGCAATCTCAAATCGATATCACCTCTACCATTATAAGATCTACATTAGATCTCAGTTTAAAAACTGAAGAAATGGTGAATCAGAAGATAGATAATATTTTAAACGAAATCGAAATTAATATAAACGATTCTAAAGAAGAATTAGATAAAATAGAGCTTATCTACAAGGAATTATCGAGTATTAAAAATCATAGCATTAAATTAGCACTGTTAAAATGTGAATTAATCTTAGTTGAGAAGAAAACAAAATTATATGTATCTAATAGAGATATAACAACTATAAACTCAATTGAAGATTGTCTATCTAAACTTCTAACCGAGATTGATACAAAAATAGAAAGTAACGCGGAATCGGTTTCTAATTCCACTAACGACCTACAAAATATCAAAGTTAACCTACAAGGTCTTTATAAGCTTGTCACTCAAATAAGTAAGATTTCTCCAAATAACCAAAAACCGGTTAAATTAAAACAGGACATTTCAAGCATACTTAATCGGATTGGCACAGATTTTAAAAATATTCTATGCTGCTGGTATTTACTTGGAGAAAATGATAAAGAACTTAGAGACATAGTAAATAACTTGAAAGGAATTGAAAGAAACCTGGAAAGAGCAAATAAAAAGAACCAATATAAGAATATAATAAACAAAACCAAGAACCTGGAAACATCTTCATCTGATCTACGGAATTTAATATCAACTGAAAGAGGAGAAATCAAAAATTTAGCCCAAGAATTAAGATATGTAGGAATTGAATGGGCAAAAATTTACCGGGAATTTGTTGATCATGTTCTGCCGGTGACCATAGATCCAGTTTATTTAAATGAAACCATCGATGCTCAGATAACTCCCAAAATCAGACAAAAAGCTCTTGAACTGGGAAATGATCCCATCCAAATATACAATTACGTGCGAAACCTTTCTTACGATACCTATTATGGCTCTTCTAGGGGAAGTGTATGGACCCTGAGTGGAGGAGCAGGAAATGACTATGATAAATCATCGTTACTTGTAGCTCTACTTAGGGTTGCCGGATATCCAGCAAGGTATGTCCAGGGATGGATCCAGTTGAATAGTTCTACCCTTATAGGAATCTTAGAAGGGAAAAATATCACAGTTAATGGAACAAGCAGTGCAATGAGTATCGATCAAGCTTTAAATATTCTCCAAGATAATGGAATTCCATATGAACAAAATGAAAACATTATATCATTGGAACATGTATGGGTAGAGGTTGCAATGCCTTCAAAGACTAAAAATTGGCCCTGCATATGTGATATATACAATATTTTCTCCAATACAACCAAGAGGTGGAGCTTTGAATACTATGATTTTAAAAATATGAAGTTTGATCTAATCGACTTTTTTACTAGTTACATAAATGTTAAACCGAGTTATGAGTGGCTTCCATTAGACCCGTCATTTTCTAACTACACTGTTTCACAGGCTGTAAATTATGCAGAAATTCCAGGTGAACTTAGACATAAAGTTCAAATTACAACCAGTGATGGTATAGATTCTGGACTGATTCCCATCCCTCTACTGGCCAAAGAAAAAATCATCCTCAAATATGTGCCGGCAGACGAGGGACAGGTGAATTTCCTGGGAGACCAAAGCATTTACCGGCTCCTGGATAACGGTGGAAAATCATGGTCCGTTGGGCTTCTATTTGGATCCGTCTGGTGGACAGGCCCTTACTACGCTTATGTGACACCTGAACTTATCATAGGAAATCAAACAGTTTCTACAGGAAATGCGGTGACTTTAGGTTCTGGACAAACATTGAATTATACTTTTACAAACGCAAAACAGAACACCATGCAAGATATAAAGGGTTATAAAGCCGGTGATATGTACTCCATTACATTGAGCCCAACATATGAACCTTCTTCAAGAATAGGAGATGAGACATCTAAAACAACTGACTTAAAACAAGAATATAATTTGACAGGTAATGCATCCACTTATGATGATATGGTCTCCCAGCTTTTATATACCACTGGAATAACTTATTACGCGGCATGCGACAAGACAGAACAACTTTTAGGTGAAACATACATCACTAAAAGCTATCATCCAATAGCAAGGTGTGATTATGTATCGAGAGGAGTGAGATACTGGGAAAACTACAACGGAATAGGAATATACCGTGTTTATGCAAATTACATGCCCGGTGCAATTTCACATGATGTTCCAATTGATTCTATATCCAGTTACTCTAAGATAGGACAGGAAGAAGGATGCCTTTTATTTAATCTAAAAGCAGGTTTTACAAATTCTGGATGGGAATCACAGTCAATATATGGACTTTTCAACGTGACAGCAGTCTCAACCACCTATATAATAGCCTATGCCCAGAGTAACGGCATCCCAGTATATTCCATAAATAGTGATAATATAGATGAGATACTACCCAAACTTAGATTAGCCCAATGGGTAATAGATGAAATAAGGAACGATGTTAACGCAGGTTATCAGGTTATCATTCCTGAAACGGAAGTTACCATTGGACAGTGGCATGGTATTGGCTGGGCAGTTCTCGGTTCCAATGGCTTCGGAGCTTACATAATCTCTGGTGGATTGAACAGTAATTCCACGAATTCTACATTCCTTGGGGGATGGGGAACTGAGCCTATGAATATAATGGATGTCTTAATAGCTTTAGAACGGAATTGGATTCCATTTGTCTCTTTCCTGGATTCTGGGGAGGTAAATAAAGATCAATATCTTTTGGATACCATAATTGCTGCTGCAGCATTAACAACTGGAATTGCTCTTCTATTTATGGAGGCAGGAACAACTGCATTTGCGATTACTTTAGGTATTTCATTTATTTTAGGCATAACGGGTTTAATATCAGTTGTAGGGCTTGTTTACTCTTGGGTAGGGGTTGCGTTACTGTTACTGTCGGTTGCCATCTTGGCTATTGCATTATATAAACTTTACGTAGATCCAAATGGAGAGATCATAGAGGTGCCTTATCCAAATTAGTAGTGAGTACATGAAAAAAGACATTGTACATTCATTTGTTAAAAATATTGAGTTAATGGATAGGTATAGATACTATTATTCTAACATGAATAGAGTAAGCTTTTTTGAAAGACAGAAGCTTTCTAAAATGGTTGATAATAATCTTAGAGAATATGATAGATTTTTATGGGCACGTGTCCAAGGGGAAAGTGAAGAAATTGTAACGCCGAAGCAGAGTGAATCAAATAATAATTATTTTTTTGCAGCTTTTATTAGTTATCTGCTCTGTGTTATGGTGTTTGCCACTTTTGCTCGGGTATATTTTTTTCAGGGGGCTGTATTTATTGGATTTATATCCATTTTGGGTTTTTTAATTTTGCTTGTGGCTCTTGTGTTTAAAATTGCTGTACCTAGGTGGAAGTGGTCGTTTCGGAAGATTTTTAAACTGAGGAATCTGGTTCAGGAGCTTATAAATGATGCAATTGAATTTTTTAGAGAGGGGGGCTTAGATCCGGAGAATTATCCATTAGCACTGAATTTCAATGATTATAATGGTTTAAAGCAGATTAAGGAAGAAAAAAAACTTTTAAGCAAAAATTACATTTTTTATTTGAATTTAAATGTGATAAACACTTCAAAATTTATAGAAGAGGAAATTTCTGAAGAAAAAGTGCATAGTGCTGCTTTGAGATTTTTTATCAAGGCTTTAATACTGGGAGCTTTATTCATTGTGGTGATATTTTCGTTGGTGATACTTCTACATCGGTTTGGAATTTTGAAACTGTAGGTTGTGTTCATGAATAAAGACATATTTTATTCTTTTCAGGAATCTATTGAGGCTATAGATAAAGGTAGGGGCAGATGTTTATCTCATGAAGATTACTGGATTAATATCATTTTTCCAGGTAGAGTGTCGCTTTTGATGTCAGAATGGATTTCGATGGAAGATATTGATAATTTAGAGGGGTACGATGACTTGCTTTGGCAGAGGGTTCACAAGGAACTAGGGCCTTTGATGGGTCCTTATGGATTTTGTGCTCCCCCTACTCGGTTGTTTTATTTTACATTGTTATTTGCCCTTTTTTCCTGGTTTATCCTTGGAATTTTGGTGGGGAGGTCGTATCTATGGCCTTTTGGATTTATAGATTATGGAATGAAATTGATTTTAGTCCTTCCCTGGTGGGTGTCTCTTATCTTCCTGGCTTTTTTAGCGGGTGTATTTGTTTTTTTATTATGGTCTATAAGGAGTAAAGTCAAGAAGTGTGATGGAAAATTGGCAGAGAAGTCTGATGAATTGAAAGAGCTTGTGCAGGATTTAATCGAAAGTGCATTGGGATTATTTAAAGAAGAGAACATAGATCCACAAGAATATCCTTTAAGACTTAAATTCAACGATTATCATGGATTGGAATATTTTAAAGAAGAAAAGGATTTAGAGAAATATATTGCTTACTTGGATGTTTGAGGATGGTTTATTGAATGA
>MVQY01000039.1 GCA_002067325.1 Methanobacterium sp. PtaU1.Bin097 | reverse complement strand
CCTGAAACAGCTAACAACGGTTTTGATTCTGGATTTTCGTCTGTAATCTTTTTAATTCGTATTACACCATATGCAACAACTGGTATCGCTACTAAATACCATAATAAACACCATTCCCATGGTAAAAATCCCTCCATAATATGCATGATCAACTCTCCTTTAATTTTTATCAAGTATAATTGAATAAATTGGATATATAAATTTTACTATTTTTACTTGAAGAAAATTAAAGTAAAATTGAATCTAAGGATATAAAAGTGTATTTATGAAAATAAAAGAAAAAAGTGTTATTAAAAAACTAAAAAACTGAATTTAAAAATCTATTCAACCACTTCAGCAAAACCAAAGTTTCTTCTGGCGGAGGTAATCCTAATTTTAACTTCATCGCCAACCTTGGCACCGGAGACAAAAACTACGAAACCCTCAATCCGGGCAATTCCATCTCCATCCCTACCTAAGTCTTCAATTTTAACGTCGTATTCTTCTCCTTCATTAATAGGTGAAGAATTTCCTCTGTCATTGTAGTTATCCCTACCGTAATCATTTCTAAACAATTCAATCACTCCAAAAGACCCAAAAAAATGGTCTAAAGTTATATTGGATGTGAGGATATATATAGTTTTGTTATAAACGAGGAATAAGTCAATGATGGATATAGAGATTTACAGTTAATATAAAAAAATTCAAAAAGAATTTAAAACAGATTCACCAAATTAAAATCAATGAAGGTTAAAAATAATCTGATAATTGTACTGGATCTATTCCGGATGGAAGAGGTAATGCAGTTATTAGAGGAGATATCAGGACAGATAAACACGGTAAAAGTGGGTTATCCACTGGTCCTCTCTGAGGGTCTCCAGTCAATTTCTAAAATTAAAGAAACATTTGGATTCAACATCATAGCTGATTTTAAAGTGGCTGATATACCAGAAACTAACCAGAAGATTGCTGAACTAACCTTTGATGCTGGTGCTGATGCCATCATCACCCATGGATTTGTGGGCAGGGACAGTGTACAAGCCTGTCTTGATACTGCAGGTGAACATGGTGGGGATATCTTTCTTTTAACCGAAATGTCACACCCTGGGGCAGAACAATTTATACAGGACGTATCCCTGGATATAGCCCGTATGGGTGTGGATATGGGCCTTAAAAATTATGTAGCACCATCTACGAGACTGGACCGTCTGGAAAAGATCAGAAAAATCGTGGGAGATGAATCCTTCATAATATCCCCTGGCGTAGGGGTCCAGGGAGGAGATCCAGCAAAAACACTGGAATTCGCTGATGCGTTAATCGTTGGCCGATCTATCTACGCCGCGGATAACCCCCAGGAGGCTCTCCGCTCTATCATAGATGGCATTGAACTTTAAACCCACCAGTTCATAGGATAACTCAAACGCTAAAAAGTAGACGAAGGTTAACGGGGTGAAAAATTGAATCCCCGCTATTTGTAATTCAGGATAAATTGTGGTTAACATTCCCAGTACAGCAAATATCAGGATAACTATTTTAAGGGCAAACCGGTACTGGAAAAATTCTTTCACATACCTCTGCTCTGCAGCCCATTTACTGTCATTTCCTATTTCATCCAGGAAAGCCGCCACTGCACACACTGCCAGGGTAACGATGCCTATGGTGGGAAAGCCCAGTACTATAATTATCCCCACAAAAATGAGTAGGGATAGGATATGGTTTAGGCAGTCCACCTTCCAGGCGGCTACCGTTCCAATCAGGATTGCCAGGAAGATACAGGCAGCATCTGCACTGGTAACAGCCAGGTAACCTATGGTGACACCGCATATTACAGCTGCCACAATACCCAGAATTGTATTGTGCTTCTGGTCGTGGGCATCATCGGATACCTTCATGAACAAACCTGAAAGGGAATAAAGCAATATTTCCAGCATGTTATCAGATAATTTTGGTTAAAAAGGCTTGGTTATAAAAAGTCTATTTATTTTAATAAATTTTTATTTTCATGAAATATAAAGTTTTAAAATCATATTATTAAATCTTAAAAATCGAGTTATATTCCTCATTTCAACGGAGCTAATTTTCACCCATGATCTCCCAGGCACCGGCCACCATGAGGGGAAATATTATGGTTGCATCTCCAACCACTGTAACAAGGTTCGATCCGCATTTGGCTTTGGCCCAGGACTTAGCTTCTTCCAGGGGCGCGCCGGAAAGACTTCCTGTTTCACTACGATCCATGGTAACCTGGATTCCGGCGTCAATCCCTCCTTTAAGTAGATTAGATGCCAATGCGTAATGTTTCGGCAGACCACCTCCCAGCATCACCGCAGCTACCTTAGGGGATGCGTAAACCTGGTCTGAAAGTTCGTGCATATCAGCCACTGCATCCAGGGTCAGTTCGTTTTCCTGGGTGTGCATCCACAGCTGCAAGCCCAGCATACTATCTATAATTCCAGGAGAGTAGATGGGGATATTTTTACGGGCAGCGGTATTTAAGATAGAGTTTTCATCGGGGATCCGTTTTCCAATTTCATAGAGGAACTCCCGGATACTGAATTTAGTCCTGTCCCTAGATATCTCAGAAAATAAATGGGTTATCTCTTTTTCGAAGACTTCGAAGTCCTCTGATTTAGTGTAGATATCCGCAATTCTACCTATGCCCATCTCGCAGAGGTTTTCATCACTACCATGGATTTCCCGGTAGTGACTTCCTCCAAAAACTTCCAGGAGGTCGTGGGTAAGGTTAGCTCCGCTGGTGATCAGCAGGTCTATCTGTTCCTTTTCAATCAGATCTCTGATGATCTTTCGAAGTCCCCCAGGCACCATTGGACCGGCGATACTTAAAAATAAAGCAGTATCTTCATCTGCTATTACCTGGGCCAGTAGTTTGGTGGCGCGGGATAGTCTTCCCGCTCCTAATACTCCTGATTTTCCCATTTCTTCTATGATTTCCAGGACGCTCATCTTCTCCTGGATTTCCATGTGATTGATTTTCAAGATCTTAAGTCTCCTAAGCAAATAAAATTATTTATAAAATTGAATGGGGGTTGTTAAATAAATTATGAAATTGGGTAACAAAAAAATAGGGATGTGGAATTTGAAAATTTAAAAAGATATTTCTTTACTTCCTTCAGGTAAGGGCGGCGATCTTGTTTAAGAGATCGGTACGGGTGATGATGCCAATGGGACGTCCTTTTTCATCAAGGACTATCAATCTTCCGATGTTGTTCTGGTTCATGACTTCTACTGCATCGGCGATCATCATGTCAGATTCAACTGTGATGATTTTATCGGACATTATATTCTTTACTTTCAGGTTTTCTTTGTTCTGGGCAATGGCTTTGGTGATATCGCTGAGGGTTAAAATTCCAACAACCTCCTCACCATCCAGTACTGGTGCTCCCTCTATTTCTTCTTTTGTAAGAACATTAGCAGCTTCTTTAATAGGGAGATCCGGACCTAGAGTTATCAGATCCCTGCTGGCTACTTCGATAACCTTCTTTTTGGGTATGCTGCGTATACCTGTGGTGTCTAATAGTAGGATGTTGTCCATATCATCCCGGCCAACCACCACACCATTAACCACCAGTTTATTTACCGGTGTGGGGCCAACTCTTACTCTATCTCCAAGGTCAATGCTTTTTATGTTGCCTATGGCCTTTATAGCCGCTTCACACTCCCCAGGATGGGGTATGCTGGTGAACTCAATTCTGGCAACGGTCAGATCCTTCAACAGTTTTCCGTCCTTGTAAAGCGGTACCTGGGTCTCCTTGTTTGCATCAGAAATATTTAGATTATGGTAAGCTTCTATGGTAGGTTTATAACCTCCACGGGGACCGGGAACTCCCTTGACAAGACCCAGACTCCTTAGGGACTGCATTTGATTCCGTATAGTCCCAGGATTCCGGTTCATCATCTCGGCAATTTCCTCGCCCTTAATGGACTTACCTTCTGACTGGCGATATAGATTTATAAGACTCTGCAATATTTCTTTCTGTACAGACGTGAGCAAAGAGACACCCCAAAAAATTTTTTTAAATATTTATACCTATTTCTTAATTATTTATAATTATAATTATTT
>MVQY01000038.1 GCA_002067325.1 Methanobacterium sp. PtaU1.Bin097 | reverse complement strand
AAGATTATAGGCTGCCAGATCATCGCCGAGGAAAGGGTTGCCGAGAGGATTGATACCATGTCCCTGGCCATAGCCAGGGGTGTCACCTGCTATGAACTCGTGGCAATGGAATTTTCCTATGCACCTCCCCTTTCCATGGTAATCGATCCCATCATACTGGCTGCTGAGGATGCCTGTGAGAAGTTGAAGAGACTCGCTAATTAAAGAAATTAAAGAGACTCATTAATTAATTTATAAGAGTTGAAGAGACTCGCTAATTAGCTTTATAAGATTTCAATTATTTTAGAAATTTTTTAAGTCTCGGAAATAGACCCATAGCATTTTCTCTCTCGATTGCCGCCACATCTTTTTCATCAAAGCCCCCATATTCTCTTACACCTTTAATAGTTAATGGTACGGGGGCTTCTGTCGCGAAAACATAATCAAACCCGAGTACTATTTTCGAACTATCGACCAGAGTTTGGAGAGCTGCAAAAGCGTGGGGTGAAGCTTAAACAGCGGTATCATAGTAAAATCTTTTCAGATAAAAATCAGGGCCTTCTAGAAGCATATTATCTTTAACTTTTATATATATTTTAAGTTCATCAGGGAAGGATTCCTGTAATTTGGGAACAGCATTGGGAAACCAAATCAACTCCCTCGGCTATATAAGAACTTACACCTCCTAATCCGGCAAATAGAGTGGATAAAATATCTAATCTTGCTGCCAGGTAAGGGATCGTACCACCAGCATGGGCCAGGATAAAGCTTACGTCAGGATATTTCTTGGTCACACCATTCACCATCAGGGAAAGTGCTGTCCTCGTGGTGTCAAAACAGACGTCTATCATCGATTCAGGGACTCCCCTGTGTATTTCCTCGATGCCAGGGGGTGTAGCCGGATGAACGAACACCGCCACTTTTCGACGGTTAAGTTCGGAAAATAACCTTTCAAATCGCGTATCACCAAGATAATACCCATCATAATTCGATAAAAGAAATACTCCATCAAGTTTCAGCACGTCAAGGGCATATTCGAGTTCTTCCAAAGCAGCATCAACATCTGGAAGGGGCAGAGTAGCAAAAGCACAGAATCTTTCCGGATGATTCTCAATTAATCCAGCGCATATTTCATTGGTCTTTCTTGATAATCCTCTGGCAAATTCCATAGAAGGATCTTTATCCCTAAAATAAACTCCCGGAGCAGAAATTGAGATCACAGATGTAGAAATACCGTTTCGATCCATTACTTCAAGTGCCTTATCTGCACTCCAATTGGGAAATCGCACCCCCTAAAAGCCTTTTTTACTCCTTGATCTGAAAGATTTTTCAAATATTCTTTAGGAACGATGTGGTGATGTACATCGATTAATCCTGGCATCTTTTCCCCTCCATACTCTAATTTAAAAACTAACTACTGTTAATTTATAAAATTTTTAGTTAATATAACTAATGAACAAAAAATAAAGAAAAAATCATGATGAATTCACCAGCCTGTGCTGGTGCAATTTTAACGATGCTTCACCAATAAAACACGTACTGAATTTATAATTTGAATTGACCACTGAAATTGAATTTCTGTGATGTTGCAATTATAATTAAAATAAACAGGAGAGAAAAAAAATAAGAACGGAGGCGGTATGTCTTATCTCTCTCCTGATCTAGTCATATGGGGGAAAATGACTTTAAATTTAAAAATACCTTTTTAAAATTCTTTTAATTAAAAATACCTTCTTAACATTCCTTTGAGCATCTCGGCGTGGCGTCCTTCGTCTCTGGAACTTTCATCGAAGAAATCATGGGCGGGGTCCACATCGCATTCCTTTGCCTTTTTGGCCGCTGCTTTTTTCTCGTTGTTGGCCTTGGTCTCTCCCTCGATCATCATCTCTATGTTTTCCTTGAGGGTTGGTTTTATGATACCACCCAGTTCGGCGAATTGGGCGGCGTGCTGGGCTTCTTCAATGGCTATTCTGGTGAGGACTTCTGCTACTTCTGGTAATCCTTCTCTTTGTGCCTGACGGGCCATTGCTAAATATATACCCACTTCCTGGGTTTCTCCATTGAAATTTGCCTGGACAGCTTCTTCTAATTCGGTGCCTTTACAAACTCCCAGTTTATGTTCGTTTATTATCTCCATATCTACTCCTCCATTCAACCATAAATTACTCCATTCATATTACATTATTTTATTCTTACAAAAAAAATAAATTTAGAGATTTTTAATCTCACGAGCTAACTTCTGTCCGGTTATAAAGCACTGTTCTAATTCATCTGCATTTGGGACATAATAAAATTCCTGCTGGCTTTTAACCTGGAACCCGCAGTCCTTTAAATTATCCGCCAGGTTTTCAGGGGCACCACCTTGGCCTCCCATGGATCCAAATGTCACCGCCAGTCTTTCCCTTGCAGTTCGGTTGAATTTTAGGCCGCGCAGGTAAAATATTAAGTCTCCTACTGAGGGGAATGGTTCATCATAGATGGTTGGAGCTCCCAGGGCGATGGCCTTGCTGTCCAGTATGTCCTTAACTATTTCACTTCGCTCATCTTCATGAAGGTAGTACATTTTCACATCTACTCCTTCGCTCATAGCACCTTCTGCTATGGCATGGGCCATCTTCTGGGTGGAATAGTGCATGGTGTCGTAGATGATGGTTATTTTATCTTTGCAAGCTCCCGTGGCCCAGTCACTGTAGGCTCCGATTATTTTCATGGGATCGGTCCATATCTGCCCATGAGATGGGGCTATCATCTCAATCTGCTCCAGAAGACCTAAATCCTGGACTTCTTTGAACTTCTTTAGCACCAGCTTGGATAATGGGGTGATCAGGTTTGCATAGAACTTCTGGGCACCGTCCATAAGAACATGTTCTGGTATCTCATCGGCATAACGCTGGGCAAAGCACAGGTGCTGTCCAAATGCATCGTTTGGGAATAATATACCCTCTTCTACCAGTAAGGTGAACATGCTGTCCGGCCAGTGTAGTAAGAATGCATCTAAAAAGGCCAGTGTTTTCCCTCCCAGATCCAGGGTATCTCCCGTGGTAACCACTTTAAAATCAGCACCCTCCAGGGCGGGGTAATGTTTCAGGAGACCTTTCACCGCGATTTCTGTGCAGTATATGGGGGACTCTGGGAATTTCTTATGAATTTCCAGTAACGCTCCACTGTGGTCTTTTTCCACGTGATTTTGTACTACCACATCTATTTGTAGGTCCTTTCCCTCTTTCTGGAAGGCATCCTGTATTCTACCCCACATCTGATCAGAAGACCCGGGATATGTGTTGTCGATTAAAGCTACTTTATCTTCTCCAAACACCAGATAGGCGTTGTAACTTGTTCCATTAAGAGTGTAACCGTGATAAGTCCTTATATCCCAATCCAAGACACCTACCCAGTAGATTCCTTCTTTAATTTTAACTGATTTTGCTTTCATTTTTTCCCTCCAAATATAATTCGTGTATTTGCGAACTAATTATTAATTATGAGAACCCGTTATATAAACTTTATGGTTCGCAATTGCACGAACAGTTTATATAGGTGAAACTCTATAACATCGTATATAAATAATTAATAAAAAAATTCAAAATCACTAGGATTGGAGAATGAATCAAAAAAATTTACAACTAGAAGCATCCGAAGTAGAGGAAGTTAAAATATTCGGAACCCAAAACGGCATCAACGTAATAGAAAGCCCAATCAAAACCAGGATACTATCCTTATTAAAAGATGACGGATTAAACGGTTCCGACATAGTGGTGTTAACCGGTAAATCAAAATCTACAATTTCAGCCCACCTTAAGGACCTCATAAAAGAAGATATAGTTGATTATAAACCAGACCCTGTAGATGGACGTAGAAAAATTTTTTACATAAAATCACGCTATTTGGGAACGATTTCCCGGGAATCTGAACTCGAGAAGGACATGGACGACTACCTGAAAAAACAGGTGACCAGTTCCACAGATCCATTCAAATTCTATAAATACATCCTAAGAACCATAAGAGTATCACTTATGGAAGAAGGAGTTAACATAGACCCCATATTACACGATGCCGGTTTTAAAGTAGGCCAGACATTTAACGATCAGTTGAAAAATCCGGTGACTGAAAATCTCCTGGAAAACGTCGTCCAATTCTGGGAAGATAATAATCTGGGACGGATGGTCGCAGAAAGCCTGGACCCACTAACCATCAGAGTGTACGATTGTTTTGAATGCGCTACTCTTCCTATAATTGGAAGATCCGCCTGTGCATTTGACTCCGGTATTCTGGAAGCCATATTCTCCGCCCATTTCAACCAGGAAATAGAAGCAGACGAAATAAAATGTTACGCCAAGGGAGACGAATACTGCTGCTTTAAGATAAATAGGCTACAAACTTTAAGATAAATGGTCTAATCTTCAGATTAATAGAATATAATCGAATAGAAATCTTATTTTCTAGTACCTGATAAGTGAATAAATTAATAAAAATCTTATTTTCTAATAAAATCTTATTTATCTTTTTTAAACTTCAAAATAGTGGTGGATAAATACTTCTTGTCCTTAACAAAATCAGTGAAAACCTTTTCATCCTCTAAACCACAGTTCTGCACGGAGATAACATCCTTGCTCCTTGAATCCTGGTCAACCATTTTTTCCAGATCATCCCTGTGTCGGGAGGTCTTCATCACCACGAAGGTGTCCCCGTATTCCAGGATACGCTCCAGCCTCTCATCAACCTTGGGCACGATTACTATGATCTCGTCCTTCTCACCAAGGGATATACCTGCTGTCGCGGCGCAGCCAGTAAAAGAGGTTACGCCTGGTATAATTTCCACCTCAAATCCCCTATCTCCTATTCTCCTGCTGATATAGGAGAAGGTGCTGTAAATAGTAGGATCTCCCAGTGTAACGAACGCCACATCCAATCCATCATTGAGTTTATCATGGATGAGAGCAGCAGCATTGTCCCAGTATTCTCCCAGAAGAGTTTCATCTTCTATCATGGGAAAAAGAGGTTCCAACAACTGGTAACTATCATCACGTTCGTCTAGAAATCCCTGCACGATGGACAAAGCCAAACTGGGCTTTGAATCCGATGATTTTGGTGCACATATAACATCCACTTTTTTTATAACATTCAAGGCCTTAATAGTTAAAAGCTCAGCATCTCCAGGGCCTACACCTATTCCAATTAGTTTTCCATTCATAATAATCCTTCAACAATTTAATAAACTTGTATCTGACCGAAACTATGCTAAAATTTTCTTTCCCTGGAAACTTATAAAGGTTTCATAGTATTTATACCAGCATCTCAAATATAAATTCCCATGGGAAACGGCTTTTTCTGTAACCAATGCGGCATGCTCAAGGATAACTGCACCTGTAATAAAAACGGTGCCAGGCTAACCAGGGCTTCAGGGATACCAAAATCAAGGATTAAAGAAATAAAAAGAGAATATCCACATATCGATGATGATATAATCGAAAACTTCCCCTTCCCAGAGCCCAGGGAAGGGCAGCTGGAGATAATAAGTAACATTAAAAATGTCATGGAGGAAGGTTTTCCTTACATCTTGCTGGAAGCAGGGACTGGGACGGGTAAATCTGCAATCGCCACTACACTAGCCGGGATCTACCAGCCGGCTTATATTTTGACCATGACCAAACAGCTACAATCACAGTATGGAGCTCAATTTGGCTACCCCCTGGTGAAGGGCCGGGGGAACTTCTCCTGTAAAGAAACCCTGGACATCAGTTGCGACTCTGGTGCCTGCCAGACCACTCCCCGCTCCCAGAAATTCGTCTGCGAATACGGGATAAGTAAATCATCATTCGATGGAGGAAGGTTTGCATTTGAAGATGCTTACGGTGGAAATATCTACTTCCGCTCCGATGAACACTGTCAGTACTGGGAACAGAAGGCAGAAGCAGTGAAAAGTCCGGTAACCTTGATGAATTACGATTACGCTCTTCTGGAATTGAACTACGTGAAGCACTTCGGTAAAAGAAGGTTGATGGTCCTGGACGAAGCACACAACATCGAAGACAAACTGATGCGACGTATGGAAGTCAACATCTACAATAAGAGACTGGAGAATGACATCAAAAAGAGTATACCCCTTAGTATGATGTCAGAAGAAAATCCCATCGAATGGATATTATTTTTAGAGTCGATATATGATTCTTACAGAAAATTAGCCGTCCAGAAGATGCCTAAAAATAAGGCCGACCGGATAAACCGTACCAAATTACGGTTACAGGAGTTACTGGACAATTTAGAGGAAACACCGGAAAACTGGGTGGTGGATAGAATCTCAGGCGGCGTGGCATTCAAACCTTTAAAGGTGGATATGTACGCTAAAAACAGGTTGTTTGAACATGCCGATACCTGCCTCTTCATGAGCGCCACCATACTGGACATGGACCTGTTCTGCAGGTGGCTGGGGATAGATGCAGATGAGGCTTATAAGATAAGGATAAAGAGCAACTTCCCGGCGTCCGCTCGGCCGGTGCACCTTAAGTTGGTGGGGAACATGTCCCGTAGGTCTATAAATCGAACCGCCCCGAAGACCATCCCCATCCTGGAGAAGATCATCAACTACCACCGGTACGAGAAAGGACTGATCCACACTCATAACTACAACTGCCAGAAATACATCCTGGGTAAAATCAAAAATAATCGGCTCATAGGCCATAACAGTAATAACCGGGAGTACCAGCTGCGCAGGTTTGAAGAAAGCCAGGAAAACCTGGTACTGGTCAGCCCATCCATGGGTGAAGGTGTGGACCTGCCCTACGAGAAATGTCAGTTCCAGGTTATCTATAAAATACCCTTCCCCTTCCTGGGAGACCGCCAGGTGAACCAGAGGAGAAAAAAAGACCCTAAATGGTACGCATATAAGACTGTGATGACCCTAATACAAGCTTACGGCCGGGGGATGCGTGCAGAAGATGATTACTGTGAGACGTACATACTCGATGGTAACTTCCGCATGTTACTCAACAACCCCCTCTATAAGAATCTGGTTCCAGAGTTCTTCAAGGAAGCAATACAAAATGATTAAAAGTCCTAAGTGAACTTACAAGATACCGTTAGTTTTATTATAAAGTTCAGATAAACCAACATCCATTAATAAATCCCATATTCAGAATTTCCCGTCCAATCATAAATGAGAGGTATCTTGAATGTCTGAACTTACCAAGGTGGACATATACAGACAAATTGATGTTCTAAGGCACAACTTGCTGGACCTTACCATGCGCAACCAGCTTTTAAACTTCCGCCCACGCAGCATGACCGTGGAAGTTAAAGACGGGGATCTAGCTGAAATATACGACAGACTGGTTCTTAAAAAAAGCAAAAGGAAACTCTTGCAATTTATTCCAAAAACAGAGCTTGAAACACCCGTAGATGACTCTCTAAATCAAGATAAAACTGAAAATACAGGAAAAACCCCCCTATCTGACGTAGAAAATGAAATTCCTGGTGAAGGTGGTTCCGATTCTCTAGAAAGCGGTACTATTGAAACAGAAGAAACGGACGAATCCTCAGGAAAGGAAAAAGTTTCAGCTCATGGTACAGAAGGGACTGTAAAGATAGAAAGAGAAATCAATTTAACCCATAATTCCATCCTTAATAGGGCCAATATATCAGGGGAAGATGTTTCAACCGCAGAAGAATCATCTCTACTCTGGGAAACTCCTGCACCGGACCAGGATATGCTGGAGAAAAATAAAGAAATTTTATTACAGACCAGTTTAACTGGTTCTGAGCTTCAAAGACGTCTTTTCTACATAAACCAGCGGGCCAGGTCGGTGATGGAGGAACAGGGATATAACATCCTCTACCTGGCCCTGGGATTTCTGAGATGGAATGATGAGAATGGAGCCCCAGAATACAGGGAAGCACCACTGATACTCGTCCCGGTGGAACTGGAAAGACGCAGAGTAAAGGGTTCGTTCAAGCTCCGCTGGACCGGTGAAGACATAATACCAAACATCTCCCTGCAGGCCAAACTATTGGAGCAGGGGGTTGAAATACCTGATTTTGAAATGCCCCGGGCCAAAGAGGGTGTGCAGGAATATTTAGACCTGGTAAAGGAGGCCATCTCCCTGGAAAAGGATTGGAAAGTAATGGATAAAGTATTCCTGGGCTTTTTCAGTTTCACCAAGTTCGTGATGTACAAGGACCTTGAACCGGAAAGCTGGCCAGAAGACATGCCCCTGGAAGAAAACCCCCTGATAAAGGCCATATTCGATCCAGATGGTGAAGAATTAGACCCTGGTTTTGAAGAAAATCAGGTGGACGTTAAACTTACAACACGGGACGTGTTCCATGTTATGAATGCGGATTCCTCCCAGATTGCAGTGATAGAAGATGTGAAAAACGGTCGGGACCTGGTGGTTGAAGGACCGCCAGGAACCGGTAAATCCCAGACCATAGTAAACCTCATAGCAGAACTACTCGCCCGGGGTAATACCGTCCTCTTTGTAAGCGAGAAAATGGCAGCTCTAGAAGTGGTTAAAGGCCGTCTAGATAGTGTGGGTCTGGGTGAGTTCTGTCTGGAATTGCACAGCAGAAAATCAAACAAAAAAGATGTGCTAGAGAAGCTGGAAAGCGTCCTCCGGAACCCCAAACCAGTTGAACTATCCCTGGACAACGATTTAACCACCATTGAAGAACTAAAAACTAACCTAGATGAATACGTATCCCTGTTACACTCCCCCTATGGAAAGATCAGGTGGACTCCCTACCAGATCTTCGGTTTGAAGGAGAAGTCGCTGAAACACTTCGAAAAAAGCCAGACCAAGATGCCCCGGTTCACCATGGACCAGGCTGAAGAGTGCACATTAAAGCAATGGCAGCAGACCATCAATAAATTTAAGGAATTAGGCGAATTATATCGTCTGGTGAAGCCCGTCTCATATAATCCCTGGAATTCAACCCGGCCAGACCCCATATTACCTGCAGAGGAAGAGGAGATAGAAACCCTGCTCACCAGTGCACTACAGGTTCTGGATAAACTAAACTTGAAAGCCCAGGAACTGGCCAAAATATCCGGAGTTAACATACCACATACCCTCGATGAAATGGAACACCTCATAGCTGCGGTGGAGATAATATCGTTCTTCCCTTCCCTGGAAAGAGAACTCATACTCAATCCCAGCTGGGACTACGATAAATTACACGTATATAAGCTGATAAAAAGTTTAGAAGAATACCAGGCCATAGTCAAAGATTTAAAACGCTTTAGAAAGGATGCTTTAGATGAAGATCTACCCACTCTACTTACAGAATTCCAGGGACAGAAAAAGAAGATCCTGAAATTCCTAAGCGGAGATTTCAAAAAGGTGAAGAAGAAGATAAGCAGAATTTACGTGGGCAAACCACCAGAAAATGATGAACAAATACTGGAAGACCTGGAAGAACTCATCAGATGCCAGAAACTCCAGGAAGATATCAGAGCCCAGGATGAAAAAGCCCGATCACTCTTCGGCTCCCACTGGAAGGCAGAAAAGAGCCAGATCGAAAGTCTGAAGAAGGTATCAGACTGGATACTGAAGTTCCGGAAAGCCCTCAAAGAGGGGAGGATCTCTGAGAAAACCCTGAAAATAATGGATTCCATAAACCAGAAGGAATTGAAAGGAATATCCAATGATTTGCACCAGAGCTACAATGAAATACTTGATCTGGTAAGGCAGTTAAACCATTTCCTCCACTTTAAAAGTGACTCGGCCATGGGATACAACCTGACCAAAAGCCCTATCAGTCATCTGGAATCCCAGATAACACAGTTAAAAGAGGGATTAAGTGAATTACAGAATTGGTCCCGATTCAGCTCCTCCCGGGCAGAGTGTTTAGAGACTATCGGCTCCAAACTGGTGGAGATAGTCGATAAAGATGAGATAGAAACCCAGGACCTCATACCCTGCCTGGAGGGTAACTTCGCAGATTCCATGCTACGCAAACTATTTTTAGAAGAACCATTACTCTCCCGTTTTGTGGGAGATGTGCATCAGAAGAAGATAGAAGAATTCCAGGAACTCGACAGGAAGATTATAAAGTTAAACCGGTTCAGGATAGCCGAAAAACTATATGAAAACCGTCCATCACTATCAAGCAACGCATCACCCCGCAGTGAACTGGGGGTTTTGAAGAGTGAATTTGCCAGGAAACGGGGGCATATGCCCATCAGGAAATTGTTATCCATCTGCGGAGGCATTATACAGAATATCAAGCCCTGCTTTATGATGAGCCCCCTTTCCATAGCCCAGTACCTGGACCCATACAGTGTGAAAAATCTGCGCTTCGACTACGTTATCTTCGATGAAGCCAGCCAGGTGAAACCAGAGGACGCGTTAGGAGCACTATTAAGGGCCAAATATGCGGTGATAATGGGTGATACCCGGCAACTACCACCTACCACCTTCTTCGACATCCTCATCGATGTGGAGAGTGAGGACTACGACCTGGCGGTGCTCGCGGATATGGAGAGTATTCTACATCTTACCAAAAGGAGCTTCCCATCGAAGATGCTCAGGTGGCACTACCGGAGCAGGCACGAATCCCTCATCGCTGTTTCCAACCAGGAATTCTATGACAACCACCTTTTAGTTTATCCTTCACCTAGTCAGGATGCAGATGAACTGGGTTTGAAACTGATCCACCTCCCGGAAACTGTATATGATCGGGGTAAAACAGCCACCAACCGTGAAGAAGCAAAAGAAGTGATAAAATATGTCTTCAAGCATTACCAGAAGTATGGTAACACGAAAAGTCTGGGCGTGGGAACCTTCAACGTACGCCAGCAACAGTCCATACTGGAAGAGCTGGAATTACAGTTAAAACTCAACCCCCGGATGGAAAAATATTTCAAAGGAAATCAGGAGGAGCATTTCTTCGTTAAAAACCTGGAGACAATCCAGGGAGATGAAAGGGATGTGATAATGGTTAGTGTGGGATACGGATTCGATTCTGAGGGACGGTTAAGCCATAACTTCGGACCGGTGAATCAGGACGGAGGGGAAAGGCGTTTAAACGTTTTATTAACCCGGGCCCGGGAGAAATGTATCCTGTTTTCAAACTTCAGGGGCAGAGACCTGCATTTAACATCGAATTCACCATTCGGCCTCAGGGCGCTTAAGGTATTCCTGGAATACGCTGAGAATAGAACACTTAATCAGGTGGATAAATTCCCAGACAGTAATGAAACCGCCTTTGAAAACGCCATCTACGAATTCTTAACTGAACAGGGATATGAAGTGCACAGCCAGGTAGGTTGCGCGGGTTTTAGGGTTGACCTGGCCATATTAGACCCGGAATATCCTGGACGTTACCTCCTGGGAGTCACCTGCGACGGACCAATTTATCAGAGCAGCCGGGTGGCCCGGGACCGGGACCGGCTTAGACAACAAGTACTTACCGGGTTAGGCTGGCGTTTATATAAGTTATGGTCACCTGATTGGTACAGAAACCGTGCTGAAGTACAAAAAACATTGTTAAAAGTTATAGATGGACTATTAAATGAGGAAAGGGGTGAAGAAGAATTCATCCCCCCTGTGGTTGAGGAAGAAGAAACAGTGGAGGAGATCCTGGAAGCTGAAGCAGCGGCTACTGCAGAATCAGAACCCACAGAATCAATAATAAGTTCAAAAGCAGGGATAATTCCAGGATCAGAAGTTACTGATGACTCAAAACCAGATGATTCTGAACCTGAACTACTCCAAGAACCAGAATCAGAAGTTGCAGGATCAAAGTTAACTCCAGAAACAGAACCGGGAAAAACCACACAGAAGTTGGTTGATGTTCCAAAATCTCCCCTGGATGAGATATCCAACTATGAAGTAAGCAGCCTGAAGCAGAACTTCAAAGTCACTGGAGAATTACACAACCAGCCCGTGGGGGATGTTGCCCGGGCAGTGATGGAAGTGGTTGAAGTGGAAGGTCCTATCCATTACGATGAAGTGGTAAAACGCATCCGAACCCACTGGGGACTGAGCAGGGCCGGACGCCGTATCCAGGCTATAATGAAGGAAGCTGTTGAGTTAACCCTGATGGACGGCCGGGTTATACGGAAAAACGACTTCCTATACTATAAAGACGCCCCCATCATGGTCAGGCGGCGTACAGGCAAACAACCCGTGAAGATGGACCTCATCAGTGAGGAAGAAATTGCCGCAGCAATAGATATGGTATTGAAATCCCAGTACGCAACAGAACCTGACGAACTGGTACGTGAAGTTGTACGGCTCTTCGGGGCTAAACTAGCCCGTGGTCCGGCAGTCAGCAGGGTAAACAGTGTTATCAAAAGTCTGATAAAAGCGGGCAAGGTGGAAGAAAGGCCGGATGGTATGATCGATCTGGTAAGGAACTGAAATTTAAGGAGATTTAGAAATGGAACAAAAAAGAGGAGCTATCCGGTTTACAGAAGCTCTTGGTGGAGAGGTTGATTCTGCATTCAAAAAACTGGCATCAGAAATACTTAAGGATGGTGCATTATCACAGAAAGAAAAAAGCCTTATTGCACTTGCCTGTGCTGTTGCGGTTAAATGTGACCAGTGCACACGTGTTCATAAAAAACAAGCTCTTAAAACAGGAGTTACTCATGAAGAAATTATGGAAGCCGCTGCTGTGGCGGGTCTGGTGCTTATGGGTTCTGGATTTAACACAGCTTTCGCACTTTTAGATGATAAGTAAAAAATAGACGGACCTGGGGGGATTTGAACCCCCGACCTTGGGATCCGAAGTCCCACGTCATATTCCTGGCTAGACTACAGGCCCATAACACGTCTAATAAATCATAGACAAGTTAGTTGTTGGTTGCTTTTCATTTATATAACTATTCCCTTCCATGAGATGAGTAATAAATTGAGCTCTAAAACTAGAACATATCAAAAATAAAAGGAAAAAGTGGATGTGAACTTTTATTTTGGGGATAATTTTGCTAAGGGGATAATTTTTTAAAATTATCCTAAAAACCACTAAACCCGATTCTATTCATTCACAATGCTCGTATCATTAACCTGTGTATTATCCGCGTCTATCCCTTCTGAATAGATGAGTCCCATGGATCTGGCCTGGAAAAGAGTGATGAAAGAATTAATCAGGATGGGAACCACGAAAAATCCAACTATGCTACTGCCCATTTCAATTAAAGACCCTGCAGATGCGAAAATAGCCGAAACAATCATGGTGGCTACCCACCATAGAATGAATCTTCCATATCCAATTGTCTCGATTCTCTGTATGATTTCTCCCATGTTGAAGGCAGCTCCAAGTCTATTATGGTAAGCCATGTTGGAAAGGGCCATCATGTAAAACATGATAACAGGAATGAATAAAAGCACCCCAATAATCAATGGCAACCAGTTTATCAAAGTTAGATTTAACACACCATACACATAGGCCATCAAGTAAAATTGTCCCGCACCTAGAATAACGAGTATTGTAGGGATGAAATAATATACTATGGTAGTAACTATTACTTTAAGGCCATCCAGAACCATACCAGCCCATTCATCATATTCGGGCAACTTTGAATCGCCTTGAATAGTTTTCCGGGTCACTCTTAGGGCGTAACCAGCGACAAATATTCCGGGAATGACCACCAGTGTGGTAAACATCAGCAGACCAAAAATCAGCCATCTTTTACGGTTGGTGTTCAAGTGTTCTGGATTGGAACCAGGATACTTGAATGAATCAGATATTATCTCAGTCAATTTCATTTTTATAAACCCCTAATTGTTATCGATGTTCATAGTTGTTCTCCATAAATGTTTTCCTTAATTATTCTGGGGGGAGGAGTTCAAAAAAAATTAAGTTTTGAGGCCCCAAATTAAAAACAACTACCTCAAAAGAGTATATTAAGGTGTAATCTTCATTATCAAATTATCTAACTCTCCTTTAGTAGAATGCACATCCAAAGATTTTCCTCTAAGATTTGTCTGAGCAAGAGCAGATGAATAAGGTAAAAAGCCTTTAATTATAATACCTTTTGCTGCTAACACCTCTTCTAAAACAGGTTTTGTGTCCTCATCAACTTTGTTCAGCACAACCCCAAAGTCTTTTCCCGCTTCTTCAGTTAATTCAGCTGCTTTTTCAGTTAACAAAACTGCGTCGTTAGAAGGATCCACTACCATGATCACAGCGTCTGCACCTTCTACTACTCCTCGGCCGAAATGTTCCACTCCTGCTTCAGTGTCTACCAAAACCCATTGTCCCTCATCCAAAATAAGATGTTTCAGAAAATCACGTGCAACAGCACCCATTGGACAGGCACAACCTTCCATGGTGTGTTCTATCTTACCTATCTGCATAAAACCTGCATTTTCATTCCAGTGCACAAATTCGGGGGATAGATCTTTTAAAGTAACATCCTCTGGAAATAGATCTACCTGTTCATTTCCTTCCTGCCTGATCATGGTCATTATCTTTTCAGTTACAATGGGTTTACCTCCCAAGTGATCCATTAGTGTTTTTTCTGCTGGTTCAATTCCCAACATGATACCCAAGCCAAGATTGGATTCATCTGAATCCACAACCAGAACTTCTTTTCCCTGTTCTTTAAGTGTTTGAGCAATTAGAGTTACTAAAGTACTCTTTCCACTACCGCCCCTGCCGCTGATAACTATTTTTGGCATATTCAAACTCCTTTCATTCCCAGTTTAATATTTTCACGTTTACACATTTTTCAGCTTATGAATTGATACATAATCATTAATTTACATCCTAATCCTCTTTTTTCTCATACATCCATGATAACGGGTCTTTACCATCTTCAAACATAGCTCCAAAGGGTTCGAATTTACCAATATCATTGACCGTACAGAAATGCATTCCCTGATTGGATTCAGTCATCATCAAAGGTTTTGCTTTCTCTACATCCCATGAACCATCTTCTGGATTGTAAATATCATCATCCACTTCCAGATGCACCACTTTGCCCAGGATCAACAGGTAAGGGAAGCCATCATACGTCTCTTCGTGCATACTGTGTAGTTTACATTCCATCCACGCATAACAACCTTCTATTCCCGGTGCCTTAACCTTTTTTGAAGGTCTTTCCTTTAAGTTTGCCAATTCAAATTCGTTAACATCAAAAGGAACATGTGAAGAAGTGGGTATCACTGCATCCACCAGATCAACACCAGGCATATTTATAACAAACTCTTCTGTGTTGTCTATATTGACATATGTATCTCTCATCTTTGCCGATGCCACACAAACCAGGTCGAATGGCCTTAAAATTGGCATGACGCAGGAATATGGTGCTATATTTCTAATTCCATCTTCACTTACCGTGGATATTAATGTAACCGGTAAGGGTATCAACGATTCTCTTTTAAAGTTTTTCAATTTCATATTATCACAGGCTATTCTATCGGATGAATCAATATAAATATTAGGTTTTTAATTAGAAGTATTACTATTGTGGTGGGATTTAGTGAAAATATTAATACCCTGAATTACGATTCTAAATCCAATAATTGCGTTATTGAACAAAAAATAAGAAATTTAAGAGAAATAAATGTGTTTTTTCTAATTTGGGTTGGTTTTCCTTCCAGGGAAATTCTTCATTTCAGTTAAGGGCTCTCCTGGTTCATCTTCCACTGTTTCTAGATATATTAAAGCGTATGCCCTGGATATGAACAGGAAAATGTATGGTTCAATGGTAAGGCACGTTAAAGCCAGCCCTAGAATTGGTATGAGGGATATTAACACTGACACCACTGTCAATATAACACTAAACATCCCCAAGATAAGTAACATCACTATGTAGTTTAACCAGCCGATTTTTTTTATTTTCTCCTTTATCTCACCAAATCTAAGTGCTGCCTCTATTTCTCCATGATAGGCCATGTTTGAAATGCCCATAATCATAAGTAAAGTCATGATTAAGAGAATTACGGCGCCTAATAACAGGATAAATGCACCCACAATGCGGATGCTGGATGTTCCCGCAAATAAGAGGCCAAGACCCGCAAATATAACTATCATAGGGACAATTCCATAAACAAGCCCTACTATGAATATTTTTAATCCATCAACAAACATTTCAAGCCAGTTATTCAGCTTTGGTGCTTCCATTTCTCCCCCTATAGTTGTTCCTATTGCTCGGAGTTGATACCCCTGTATCAAGAAATAAGCTATGAAAAAGGGAATTATAAGTAAAAGCACTAGGGGGGAGACGTTCAGATGCCTCATTAGAATTTCCAATGAAAACTGATAAATTAAAACGATTATCCCAAAGATCAACAAGCGTTTCCAGTTAGAAACTGGATATTTAACAGAATTTTCGAGAATTTTACCCATGTCCATTTTTATCTCTCCATGTTACTCAATTGTAATTGTTCTTCTCCTTCTTCATAGAGTAAAGCCAGAAGTCTTCCTTTGAATGCCAGTAAATACCAACCAATCACTAAATTCAGCGCTGCAGAAATTAGTAAAATTTCCGGTGTTCCTAAATGCAGGAATTGAAGATAAAATCCCAATCCAACAAGAGGTATGTTTAAGACCACAAGCAAAACTACTGCAGAAATGAATTTACTCCAGCCAATTCCCCGGATTATGTTTAGCAAGTTCATGAGTTCAAGTAAAACATCCAGTTTATCCTTTCTAACTATGTGAGGTAAAGCCATCAGGCTGAATATGTAAGGAATTGTCATTATAATTATTCCCACAACTAGAAGCACCTTAAGAAAGGTATTATAGAATACATAATAATCAGGCCCTACTCCATTAAATAACATGCTCATGACTATAGCTATGGTTATAACAGCTGTGATAATAGCAGGAATAAATGTATAAATAACGTTGACGATGATTACTTTTAAACCATCCACAAACATGTTTAACCATTCATTAAAAGGAGGTAATTCTTTAGAGCCTTCAAAAGAATATTTCATTATTCGCAGCATGTATCCGTTAGTAAAAATGGCCGGTATTACTAAAAAACTAAAAAACAACAATACTCCCAATATAAACAGCCTCTTCGGGTTAGATAATGGGTAACGGAATGAATCAGACAATATTTCCTTTAAGTTCATATAAATTCACCAGAAGTTCTTACACACATACTCTATGTAGAAAACCAATACTTTATAAATGTTATCATTTACCCTCAATACTTCACTTATATAGTTTGAGAAGTCAAATAGTAAATGTCCTATAATTAATTAACACCAAAAAACTAGACCGAATTTACACTAACGTCTAAATATGGAGATATTATGCTTGCTAAAAGAATCATACCCTGTCTGGACTGTGATTTAAACGTGCCCCACGGCCGTGTGGTTAAAGGGGTAGAATTTAAACAGATCCGCTACGCGGGTGAACCGGTGGACCTGGCCACCCGCTACTATGAGGATGGGGCTGATGAGATCGTGTTTCTGGATATCACAGCTTCCCATGAACACCGGGAGACCATGGCCCACGTAATCGAGGCCACCACTGAGAACGTCTTCGTTCCCATCTGTGTGGGTGGTGGGATAAGGAAACCCTCTGATTACGTGAACATGCTTAAAGCCGGGGCTGATAAATGTTCCACCAACACCGCCGCCATCCACAATCCGGACCTGATCAATGAAGCGTCTGAAATCGTCGGTTCCCAGGCATGTGTCATTGGCATCGACGCCAAACGCCGCTATGTAGAGAATCCCCGGGAGAACAGTGATAAAATAATCGTAGAGACAGAGAAAGGTTACTGCTGGTACGACTGCAGTATATACGGTGGAAGGGAGTTTACTGGTATAGATGCCCTAGCATGGGCTATGGAATGTCAGGAAAGGGGTGCTGGGGAGATATTACTCACATCCATGGACCGGGACGGGACTAAAGACGGCTACGACATCCCACTGACCAGGACCATGAGTGAGATGCTGGATATTCCGGTGATTGCCTCGGGTGGTGTAGGTAATCCGGAACATATCTACGAAGCTTTCCAGTTCGGTAAAGCAGATGCTGCTTTAGCTGCCAGTATCTTCCACTTTAATGAGTATCCTGTGCCAATGGTGAAGGAGTACTTGAAGCAAAAGGACGTGCCAGTGAGAGCCTAATTTTTTTATTTTCTCATGAATAATTTTAAATTCTCAATGAAATTCTAAAAATTTCCCAAAATTGAAAACTTATTAATTTTTCCCTGATTTCTAATAAGGACTCATTTTAAATACTTCCTGCTTAATTAAATAAAGATCGACATCTAAATTAGAAGATACAGAATTAAGGTTGATATTAAGGCGAGGAATTTGCAGCGAAGAAAACACGTTTTCCTTGATGATAAAGCAAAAGCAGAGAGACTGGAAAGGAAAATTATAAAATATGAAAGATACAAGTCTCACCGGGAGAAAACGGCCGAGGAAGACTTCCGACTGAAGGAAAAGATGGCACTATTAAGTATAGTAGCCAGCAACTTCATGATGACCGGCCATAGCCCCACCATGGTTATAACCAAAAGGGAAGAAGGGGACGAAGTACTCATGCCGGTGGGCGGCGGCCAGAAAGACCGTGCCCGGGAGATCATATCCAGAATCGATTTCAGGAAACTCTACCGGGGTGGTAAAGGAAGAAAAACAGACCCGCTCATGGTCATAACCGCCATCTGTATGTACGTCATGAGGCAGGACAACCCAAGACGTGGAGACATCAGGTATTCCAACGATTTTATTAGGAAAGCCGGAGTAACCAAACAAGTATATGATAATATTAGCCAAAACCTCGATTTTTACCTAGAAACTTAAATTCTGATAGGTCGCTCTATATAGTGATAGCAAAAATATCGAACTACTCTTTTTGACTCTAAATTTTAAACTTTTAACTATATTCAAAAAACCTAATTTAAAATTAAACTATTTTACTCGTTGTTCAGCTTTCCAAAGGCAACTTACTAACCTGCCACGCTACATATCCCCCTTGGATAGCGTAAACCTCATCAAAACCTGATTCTTTCATCTTTCCCATGAAATATTCGCTTCTTACACCGGATTTACAGTATATCAGGTATTTTTTACTTTTATCCAGTTGTTCGGCCTTATGCTGGAAATCATGCCCGTCATAATCTAAATTCAAGGCCCCGGGAATATGATCGACGTTATAATCTTCTTCAGGCCGGATATCAATAATAACTGTTTCAGGGTGTTCTTCTATCAATTTTAATGCGTTTTGTGGTGTTATCAATCTAAATGATGACATAAAACAAACATTCCCCCATTATTTTAAATTGCACTATCCATTTTTGTAAATCCAACTAAATATAATTTATCTGTTTTTTAATTAGAAAGATTATTTGGCTTTTTTTCTCAAAATAGATGGGTACATAATTTTTCTAAATGTGTATGGGGCGTGATCCATTAAAACCAGGATAAGAAGCATAGTTTATGCTATAACAGTGAAAATAAACTTTTTTCTCCACCAATAGGAGTTTTTCAATGGATTGTTAATACCAGCAAATCTACATAATTTTAACTTTATGATTAATTAAGGGACATTTTGAAGTTAAGATTCGAAAAAATTTATCCAAAATTACAGTACCCCACCCATAAAGTATATATGGGGGTTAAAAATATATTAACATTTCAAGATGAGACAGTTCTTCAAAAAGGTTAATGATATTCAGGATAACTATAATCTCTTATAAATGGGGGGTTCGTTGTTAGATCCATATCTGTTATTGTTGAGGAAAAAGGAACTAAATACATCGAAACGGATCTTAAAGGAATACAACTATTACAATCAGCCCAACTGAATAAGGGCACTGCTTTTAGTGATATAGAGAGGGAAAAATTTTCCCTGAAGGGTCTTTTACCGCCAGTGGTGGAAACCATAGAGGATCAATTGCAAAGAGCTTATCATCAGTACTCTTTACAGCCAGATGACCTCCAAAAGAATATATTTTTGAACAATCTTTACAACACCAATGAAACACTCTTTTTCAAGCTCATCTCAGAGCACATGGAAGAGATGATACCCATAATTTACACCCCCACCGCAGGATTGGCCATCCAGCATTACAGCAAAGAATTCAGGACCCCCCGAGGTGTATATATCGCTTATCCCGACCAGGATCATGTTGATGAGATTCTGGATAATTTAAACAGTCAAGATATTGATCTAATAGTTTTAACTGATTCTGAACAGATACTGGGAATAGGCGACCAGGGAGCTAATGGAATCGGTATCTCAGTGGCTAAAATCATTATTTACACCCTATGCGCAGGTATAGATCCGCGAAGAATGCTCCCTGTGATGATAGACGTAGGAACCAACAACACCGAGCTACTGCAAGATCCATTCTACATAGGCTGGCGCCACTCCCGGATCCGGGGGGCTGATTACGGGCGGTTTGTGGAAAAGGTGATCGGATCTATCAAGCGAAAATTCCCTGAAGTATTTCTCCAATGGGAGGACTTCGGGAAGGAAAAGGCCAGAGACAATTTAAACTATTACCAGGATAAAATATGCACCTTCAACGATGATATACAGGGCACAGGGGCAGTTGCCATGTCTGCCCTGCTTAACGCTTCCCAGTTAACCCGTACACCATTATCAGATCACAGGGTAGTGATTTTTGGTGCGGGAACCGCCGGTTGCGGTATTGCAGATCGTATGGCCGAATGGATGGTTAAAGACGGCCTAAAACCCCATGAGGCCAGACTACGGTTCTGGCTGATGGACAGTCAGGGACTGGTAATCGAAGATAGGAAAAACCTAGACTACTTTAAATCCCCTTACGCCCGATCACGAGATGAAATTCAAGCATGGGACGTTGATGATAAACCAATCAGCCTATTGGACGTGGTTCGTAATGTAAAACCCACCATTCTCATCGGTACCAGCGCGGTTTACGGCGCCTTTAATGAGGAAGTGGTCAGAACCATGGCTGCAGCCTGCAAACACCCCATAATCTTCCCACTTTCCAATCCACCCAGCCGAGCTGAGGCCACACCAGAGGATGTGCTCCACTGGACAGATGGAAAGGGTTTGATAGCCACCGGGAGCACCCACCCAGATGTATCTTGGGATGGAAAATCCATACCGATAACCCAGTGCAATAACGCCCTCATCTTCCCTGGGCTGGGTTTAGGAGTGATATGTTCCCGTGCAAAACGAATGACATCAGGAATGATCGATGCAGCGGTAGTCGAACTGAGCAGTTCTGTGGAACTTCAAGACGACCATCTTACCCGCTTACTACCAGAAGTATCCCGGTTACAGGAAGTTAGCAAAAAAATCGCGTCTGCTGTGGTTAAACAAGCCTTATCAGATGGTGTTGCTGGAGTGCATCATAAAAAGGATTGCCATAAATTGGTTGAAGAGAACATCTGGAAACCCAACTATGTCCCTTACCAGATCAAAGAGTTCGAAGCTTCTAAATAATTTTATTTTAATTATTAAATAAATGATATTCCGCTTTTTTAAATAAACAGGTGCATATTTTTTTATTTTATTAAAACCAACAATAAAAATAGGTAAAAAAAACTAGAAGGTTGGATAATGAAAATACGCTGTCCCTGGGCTAACGATAATAAATTACTTACAGATTATCATGATAAGGAATGGGGAGTTCCAATACACGATGATCGGCTTCTTTTCGAGTTCCTTATACTGGAAGGTGCACAGGCCGGTTTAAGCTGGAACCTCATACTCCAAAGAAGGGATAGCTATCGTGAGGCTTTTGATAATTTCCAGGTGGATAAGGTAGCTGCCTATGGTGAAGATAAGATTGAGGAACTGCGGAGTAATCCCGGCATAATCCGTAACCGCCTTAAGATCCGTTCCACCGTGACCAATGCCATTGCTGTTCAGGACATCCAGGAGAAATATGGGAGTTTCGATTCGTACATCTGGGGGTTCGTGGACCACCAGACCATCCAAAGCAGGTGGAAAACAATGGCTGAAATACCTTCCTCAACTCCCGAATCAGAAAAGATGAGTAAAGACCTCAAAAAGAGAGGTTTTAAATTTGTAGGACCTACCATCTGCTACGGCTTTATGCAGGCTGTGGGTATGGTTAACGACCATCTGGTGGATTGTTTTCGGTATGATGAGCTTAAATGAATATAATAACTCTAATCAATAAATTCAAGGATTAAATGAAATGTTCGGCCTAACCAAACGTCAACTCCTGAAAAGGAGCAAGGAAGCCCTGCAAGAAACCGGCGTCCAAGTACTTTCCTTCAGAAGGTTGACGAGCCAGAAGACTAAAGGGGAAATCAATCTCCTAGAAGCACAACGGAGTTTGGAACGTCTGCGGAATGAGGTGGAAGATACCTTTTCACGGTATGAAAAACTCAATCCACCGTCAGAATGTTTAGAGCTGAAACAAAGGATTATGAAAGCGTTGATCATATTCCATGAGTCACTGGTAACCTACTCTGAATCTTTGCTGGCCAAGGAGTCGGACTTACAGGAAAAGTTACAGAAAAGATCTGATGAAGAGTTGAATGAATATAAGGAATTATCCCTCTATTTAAGCAGGGAAATTGATTCTAACCTCCAGAAGAAATAACGGACATGTATCGTTGGTAAAAAAAATTAAAGTGCTAAATTTCACTATTTCTCAGTATATTCTTTCTATAACCTAAGATCTACCAATAAGATACTCCAATGGGAATATAAGTAAATATACTAGTGCACTGAACCTGGGGACGAAGAAGGATAGAACCAGAGCCACCAGGGCAATAGTTACAAAAAGGATGTTGATCCTTCTGGTGATACTTATATCCCTGGATTCTATTTTTCCACCGATGAAATTCTTTTTATCAGCATAATGCCAGTTTAAAAACAGGAAAAATGCTATTCCCAGCATGTTCAGGTTGAAAATTATGTGGGAGATGGGAAACTGCCCATATTTACCGGTTAAAGATGCTGAAAATGGAACCAGAACTATGAACAAGAGCCATATTACATTTATCCATAATAGAATGGTGTTCATCTTTTTTATCTTATGAAAAGCACGATGATGATTGCTCCAAAATAATGCCAACAGAATGAAACTTATAACTAGGGTATAAAAACTTGGTATAAGACCATAAAGAGCATTTTGAACGGCTGAATTGGATAAATGTCCTGTGATATCCGGAACTGCTAAAGCCAGAACCAGTAGAGTCATGGCAATAGCAAATATTCCATCCACCAGGGTTTCAAGACGACTAGTATTCATAGAACTAGTATTCATAGATATATTTGAACTTTCCGAGTCATTCATTGTTTATCTCCTGTGATAAATTATATTATTAAATACTAAATAATAATTTAAAAGTTTATCTACGTATTAAAACTTAATACGTCTGGAAACTAGCAGAATGTTAATATAAATCACTTAGGATGATTAACTTGCATAATGAATCGAATAATGTTAAAGTTAACAGCAACGTTGAAAAGCCTGTCTTGGGATACGATAAATTTTTAATGATGGCACTTTTAAAAGAAGGCCCCCTCACCCTGGAAAAGCTGTGGGAAAAATCCATACTATTCATATCCATGATATGGTATCAGCAAATACCTGAAAAGGGTCAACCTCTGATGGAAAGGATGTTTTTCAAGTTCACACATTTACGTGGTGAACTGGAAGATGAAAGAGCAAACAAAGCAACACACGGCACGAAAGCTGAACTCGAGAAGCTAATAGACGATAAATTGGTGAAGTTAACCGATGGAAAATACGAACTTACAGAGAAAGGTAAGAATAAAGCCAAAGAATACGAAGATGACATGATAAAAGAGGCCTCATTGGTTGATAAAGAATTTACACCTTCCGCCACTGCCATGAACACCACCATTTTAGACGCTTTCTTGGCTGTGCTTAAGCTGGGCGGTGGTTTTGCAAGTGGAAGTATAGGCCTAATCGCCGATGGTACCGACGCCACCATGGACACCGTGGAGGCCATCCTGGTCTGGCTGGGAATCAGATACCACAGGGAAAATTTAAGCACCATCCTGGTCATCTTTGGGCTCTTTGGAGCTTCCATAAGCATCTTATTCGACGCTTCCGCCCGTATACTGGCCACATTAGCCGGAACGGCGGAACCTGTAACTGCACCTCTCCTGGTAATAGCTGTTGAAGGAGTAGCGATACTCGCAGCAGTCTTCCTATTTTATTACCAACGATTCGTGGGGAAGATATCCAACAGTTTAACCCTTATATCTCAATCTGTTGACTCAAAAAACCACATATTCATTGGTGCCTCGGTAATTATAGGTGCTATTTTCGCTATGTATGGAATCTACTTCGTTGATGCTATTATAGGGTTGGTTGTGGGTGCTGGTATTTTTAAAGATGCAGTAGGTTTGCTCCGGGAGGCTATCTCCGCCCAGCGAGGAGAGGAAGAAGATTACTCACAGGAATACAAATTACCCCTGGAAGCATGCTGGGAGGAAAACAAGTTACTCGCCTTCAGAAACTGGATCCTATATGTTTTATGGGATAAAAGTGCCGAAACAAGGGAAGATATCATAACATCACTCCATCAGGCCTTCCATCCCGATAATTATATTCCAGTACTCAGTGAACTTAATGCCACGTGCACCGAGAAATACGACTTTGAAGAAAAATTTGAAGTACTGGTGAAACCATTAAAAGACCATGAACTACTGGTTGAAGAAATCAGGGAATATCGTATAACAGATAAGGGTGGAAAGCACCTGGAATCCTACATAAAGAACTTTAAATACTATGATGTCCATCGTTCAGACGAGTTACTGCTTGCCATGTCACGGGAGCAACAATTATAGTAGGATAAGAAAATGAAAGAGAACTTCCAAATCATGCCAGAGGAATTTAAGGGTCCTTTCAATCTACCGTTAACCATTAAAAGCGGCCAAACATCCCAACCTGCCTGGTTTGAAGAGAATGGTTATTTCCAGGAAGTAATCTTGGTGGGAAATAAACCCTGCCTGGTTAAAATAAAATGTGAATCCAGGAATGTTGACGGACCCTTAGATGTTGAAGTAGAATCTCCACAGAAAATCTCCTTAAAAAGTGTTCAAAATAAAATAAAGGATGTTTTCGGGCTTAATGATGACTTAAATGAGATTTATGAATTTTTAACTAACGATCCCCGGTTGGAACCAACCGTCGAATTCTGCAGGGGTTTAAGGGTGTTCAAAGCTCACGACCCATTTGAATGTGTGATATCCTCAATTACTTCTGCCAACAATTCCATCATCCGCTGGAATAAATCTGTACGGCTAATTAAGGAGAAATGGGGAGATCAGTTTCGGTTCTCCTCTGGTGATTTTTACACGTTTCCCAGTCCCCAGAAAATTCTCACCCTCCCGGAACATGAACTGGAAGAGTTAGAACTCTGTGGTGGTGAAAAGGATCTGGATGAGTGTATCGATAACCTCAAAGCCTGTGGGGTGGGGTACAGGAGCAGCTATATCAAACAGGCCGCCCGGATGGTTACTGAAGATCTGGATCTAAATGAGATTGCAAGGATGGACTACGAACAGGCCTTCCAGACACTGCTCCGAATCCCGGGAGTAGGCCCTAAGGTGGCTGATTGCATCCTTCTCTATGGTTTTGGTAGGTATGAGGCATTTCCGGTGGATGTGTGGATTTCCAGGATCATCTCCCACCTGTACTTCCAGGGAGAAAAAATTAAGCCTGACAAAATCAGAGATTTTGGTAGGGAAAGATTTGGAAAATACGCTGGTTACGTTCAACTTTATCTATTCCATTACGCACGTAAATCGGGACTTTTAGATGAATTAGCCCCTCGAAGATAGTTTCATGATGTGTTTTTATGGGAGAACTTTCCGATACCCTGGATGAATTCCAAGAAGCCTCCGAGAAATATTATCAGAGAATAATGGAGATACTGGAGGATAAATATTGCTGGAAATGTCCCATGCGAACCAACCGTGATGAAATTCTCTGTAGAGAAGTAGAGGCGTGGATAAGGCTTACAGAAGCCATGGAAAGTGGTGTTAGGGAAAGGTTAAGTGAAGATAATCGTTCCATGGAGGATATGGAAGTTATAACCGCTAAGTTTCTGGAAAAGATTATGAAGTTGGAAAAGAAGATGGAGTCTCCTGAAAAACATGAAGACCACCTTATAATAAAGTTAGAAGAAGACGCAGAACCTTTCGCCGTATCTGGAGATTTTATTTTCGTGAAAACCTACCCATTAAAGGTTAAAAAGGATGATCTGGTTTTAATGCCCCGGGCCTGCCCCCTGGCCACTTACTGGTATATAAAAACCACCAAACACTCCACGGTACCCTTCAAAATATTCAAAGTGTCTAAAGTCTTCCAGAAAAAGGGGTGTCGTTATATAGAAACTGACGAAGGCTTGGTGGTTCCGGTTGAATTCCTGATTGGTGTGGTTAAAAATATTATGGGCAGCCAAGATCTTTCCATGCACCTGGAAAAACAGGGTATAAATTATCGGTTCAACGATTGACCAGGCATGTAACTGTAGTAGATGCACAGCCATACTATGAAGAAGATGATCAAGACCAGTCCGTAACGCCTTTCACCAATTTTTATTAGGTTAAGTCCTAAAACCAAGGTCGGTACAGCGAATATAAACGCCCATAAATTTCCCAGTGTGATCAAATACCACCCTATCAGATAGGTTACGGCACTTGTAATGTAACTTAGATTGATTAATCTACTGTTTTTTCTTTTAATGTTAGCATCCATTGTAAATCTCCTGATTAAAATTTCCCAGATATTATATTGAAGTAATAGTCTCAAAATTTATAATCTTCTTATCTTAAAATTTATTTTACATCTAACTTATAATAAATAACCAATGAAATTTCTGGAGAAAATAGAATGGATACTAGATCAGAAATTGAAGCACTCAGAAAAAAAGTTTCCTCTGGTGAAGTAACATCCATTAAAAAGATATCAGACCTGGTTTTGGATGTATCAAAAGAAGTAACCCGGAGTAAACATTGTTATGTTGCCATAGTGGACCCAGAAAATAAAGACAGTGTGGGGATTTCCTTTTCTCATATGACCGGGGAATGTGAAGCTTACAGAGAGATGGGTGAAGCCCGATTTCCAGTTAGAAAAGACGGCACCTATGGTGGACTCCTAGGATACTCCCTGGACACTGGTGAATCGTTTTATATCAAAGACCCGGAGTCCCATCCTGCATCCCACGGAATCCCCGCCGGACATGTGCATGTGGAACAGTTTCTATCTGTACCTGTGATCAATGGGGGAGACATACTGGGCCAGATTGTGCTGGGCAATCCTGAAGAGGACTATGATGATCCCCATTTAGAATTAGTTAATGAAATAGCAGGTATATACGGAGAAGCTCTTCAGAAATTGTTATATTAAATTTTCAAGAAAAGAATAAGGTAATTTTAAAAAAATAATCATTCATCACTAACGGTTACCTTAATCATCTTATCGTTAGCTTCTATTTTATTTACCACATCCATGCCCTTAACTACTTTACCGAATACGGTGTGCACACCGTCCAAGTGGGGCTGTGGGCTGTGGGTGATGAAGAACTGGCTTCCGCCTGTGTCCTTACCTGCGTGGGCCATGGATAGGGCTCCGGTACCGTGTTTATGTGGGTTTATTTCACATTTTATGGTGTAACCTGGTCCTCCTGTTCCGTCGCCACGGGGGCATCCTCCCTGGATAACGAAGTTAGGGATTACCCTGTGGAATGTTAATCCATTATAGAATCCTGAATTGGCCAGTTTTTCGAAGTTAGCCACTGTATTAGGGGCTTCTTTATCATATAATACTAATTCGATGTTTCCTTTTTCTGTTTCAATTATGGCTTTTTTCATCTTTTTCACCACTAGTTATATTAAATAAATTTTAGTAAATTAAACTATTGAAGGATTAAGATAATCAAATATTTGCAGTAACGGACTTGGTTTTATATTGGTAGAATCATTTACTTTACTCCTCTAAGGTGATAGATTATGAATACTGAAGAAATAATGGCATTGGACAAGAAATATGTTATGCAAACCTATGGACGGCAGCCATTAGCCTTGAAAAAGGGTAGTGGGGCTGTGGTCTGGGATGTGGAAGGTAACAGTTACATCGACTGCCTGGCAGGGATCGCAGTAAATAACGTAGGCCACGCCCATCCCAGAATAGCAGAGGCAATCGCTGATCAGGCGAAAGAACTCATACACACTTCTAACCTTTATTACACCCGGCAGCAAGTGGAACTGGGTGAGCTGCTGGTGGGAGTTTCACCACACGACCTGGCATTCTTCTGTAACAGCGGAGCAGAAGCAGTAGAGGGTTCAATTAAGCTCGCCAGAAAATACACCGGCAAAGGAGGAATAGTAGCCATGGAAAACTCATTCCATGGCCGGACCTTAACCGCGCTTACAGCTACTGGACAAAAAAAGTATCAGAAAGGCTTCGGTCCTCTAACTCCTGGATTCACCCATGTCCCCTATGGTGACATAGAGGCTGTACGTAAAGCCATAACTGATGAAACAGCCGCTGTTCTCGTGGAACCTATACAGGGTGAAGGTGGCGTAGTTGTACCTCCTGAAGGTTATTTAAAGAGTTTAAAAGAACTCTGTCAGGAAAAGGATATCTTACTTATATTCGATGAGGTGCAGACCGGCTTCGGACGGACCGGGGAGATGTTCGCTTCACAAACTTTCAACGTAACCCCTGATATCACAGCCCTGGCCAAAGGTATAGCAGGCGGATTCCCTATGGGTGCGGTTATGGCCATTGAAGATGTGGGAAGTGCTTTCCAGCCTGGTGATCATGCTGCCACCTTTGGAGGTGGACCTTTAGCATGTGCGGCTGCAATAGCATCAATAAAGGTGATTCTTGATGAAGACCTCCTTACCAAATCTAAGGAGAATGGAAATTACTTCCAGTCCAAGCTCAACTTCTTAAAGGAGGACCATGGAATAGTTGAGGACGTACGTGGATCTGGTTTGATGTTAGGTATGGAACTGGATGTTGAATGCGGAAATATGGTTAACGACATGCGCGAAGAAGGAGTACTCATAAACTGCGCAGCAGGTAAAGTTCTCCGTTTCGTACCCCCACTGGTTATAGAAAAAGACCAGATCGACACTGTTTCCTGTATATTGGGTGATGTGTTGAAGAAGTACTCTGATTAACCACTTTAATTCTTATTTTCCCTTTTTTAAAAAATTCACTGCTCTTTTTTCTTATTTAAAATTTATGCCAGATAACTTGAATTCTACTGAACATTTTTATATTATCAAAACATAATATTGTACAATTATTTATCTTTACGGAGGATTATGGATGGATTTTAATTTAAAAACAAACGAAAAGGGAAATTTAAGCATCGGCAGAGTAGATGCTTTAGAACTTGCAGAGGAGTATGGAACTCCCCTCTACGTGGTTGATGAAGATAGGATAAGGGATAACTATAACAGAATTAACAAAGCTTTCACAGGCCAGTACAAGGATTTTAAAATATTTTACGCCTGTAAGGCCAACACCAACCTGGCTGTGATGCGCATCCTGGAGGAAGAGGGAAGCAGTATAGATGCTGTCTCTCCTGGTGAGATATACACATCCCTCCTGGCTGGTTTCAGTCCGGATAGAATACTCTTCACTGGGAACAACACGACGGATGATGAACTGAAATTCGCCCTTGAATCAGGTGTGAGGATAAATTTAGACTCCATATCCGCCCTGGAAAGGCTTGCAAAATTATCCAGGGCTGAAGGTAGGGAGATATCCTTCAGAGTGAACCCTAAAGTAGGTGCAGGGCACCACGACCACTGCATCACCGGTGGAAATCTGAGTAAATTCGGAGTGATGGAAGAAGAAGCTGTAAACGCCTACAGACAGGCTATTGACCTCGGCTTCAAACCAGTGGGGATCCACAGCCATATTGGTTCGGGAATACTCGACCCGGAACCATTTAAACTAGCCGTGCACACCCTGATGGACACCGCGGGCCACGTGTACCGGGAACTTGGTGTAGAGTTTGATTTCATAGATTTCGGTGGGGGAATGGGGATACCCTACACTCCCCAGGAATCATTACTGGATATTAACAAGTTTGCAGAGGAAATCGTTGGCCTGTTTAAGGAGAAACTGTACCAGTACAACATGGGCAACCCCACATTATGCCTGGAACCCGGACGATACATCGTAGGGGATGCTTCTTACCTTTTAACCAGGGTGAACACCATTAAACAGAGCTACCGTAAATTCGCAGGTGTGGATGCTGGATTCAACACCCTGCTCAGACCGACAATGTATGGTTCCTATCACCATATAGTTCGAGCAAACGACCCGCTAGCTGAACCTACCCGGGAAATTGACATCGCCGGAAACATCTGTGAATCAGGGGACCTCTTCGCCCGGGGCCGGCCAATGCCAGAGTTAAAGGAGGGTGATCTCTTAGCCATCCTCAATGCAGGTGCATATGCATTTTCCATGTCTTCCCAGTACAACTCACGCCCAAGGGCAGCTGAAGTCCTGGTGAAAGACGGTGAATCGGACCTGATCCGGGATAGGGAGACGTTCGCTGATATATTATCCAAACAAAATCTGCCAACGAGGCTTTTAAAATAACATGGGCATTAAAATCATAAGAGCTTGATCAACATGACTACAACTTTAAATTTCACTAAAATGCACGGACTAGGAAACGATTACGTGGTTATCGACGAATCCAAAGCCGAGATAATCCCAGAAGATAAAAAGAAAGCCGTTTCAGAAGAATTATGTAACAGAAGGTTCTCTGTCGGTGCTGATGGGGTTATATTCGTCAGTCCATCCACAACCAAAGATGCAGACATACGTTTTAGAATCTTCAACGCCGATGGTAGCGAAGCTGAGATGTGTGGTAACGGTATACGCTGCTTTGCCAAATTCGTGTACGAAAACAGCATTTTACCCGAAGAGGAAATGCTGGTGGAAACCATGGAGGATATAAAAAACCTCGTCTTAACTGTCGATGATGGTAAAGTAACCAGTATCAGAGTAGATATGGGTACAGCCACCTTTAAACCAGATGAAATCCCCATGGAAACCAGTGAAACTGAATTCCTCGACCAGGAAATAGTGGTGGATGATGATACATTCAAAATGACCGTGCTCAGCGTGGGAAACCCCCATGCAATAACTTTCACAGACGATATAGACTCCATACCCCTGGAGACCATCGGCCCAAAAATCGAATATCATCCCTCCTTCCCCCAGAGGATCAACTCCCATTTCGTACGTATCCTGGGAAGAGATGAAGTGGAGATGATAACCTGGGAAAGGGGGACTGGAGTAACCCTAGCCTGCGGTACCGGAGCTACCTCCACAGTACTGGCTGGTTACAAGTTGGGGCTCCTGGACGAAGAGGTCCTGGTGCACCTGCCCGGGGGAGAGCTTAAAATTACTGTTTACCATGAAGGAGATAAATTAGGTGCGTTCATGGAAGGCGACTCTGTTACGGTGTTTAAAGGGCAGATCAAAATCAATATTTAACTTATCTTTTATTTTCCCTTGATTTATCCTGAACCATTCTTACCTTCTTCGATCTGAAGCTTATCCCTTAAAACTACCGCATCGTTATGTTCCTCATCTTTAGCAGAATAAATAAGTGTGACTGTCCCTTTTTCTTTCTCTAGGTCTTTTATTTTAGATAAAAAAATCCTTTTATCTTTAAGTTCTGCACTGTACCTTTTTTGGAACTCTGACCACTTCTCAGGGTCATGGCCGAACCATTTCCTCAGCTCATTACTGGGTGCTACTTCTTTAAGCCATAAATCCAGTTTAACTTTATCTTTCGATACACCCCGGGGCCATAGTCTATCCACTAAAATGCGGAATCCATCTTCTTCCTCTGGTGGTTGGTAGGCTCTTTTAATTTTTATCATCATTCATAATATGAATTCCTGGATTTTTAGATTTTATGAATTAAAAAAATAAAATACTCCATGTATATTAGTATTGTTGAAAAGAATAATTGTCAAACATACTATGAGATAAAGGTGGTGAGGGGTAAATGCCCGGCAAAGACGTGGAATTGTACTATAAAAAGGCCTTTGAACTTTTACAGAAGAAGGAGTACGATAAATCCCTACAACTCCTGGATATGGTTATTAAAATTGATGAGAAGTATAAACCAGCCTGGAGCTGTAAAGGGATAGCTTACATGGAAAAAGAGGAATATCTTCCGGCTTTGAAATCCTTTGAAAAGGTCATTAAACTGGATGCTGGTGACAACCTTGCCTGGTACAATAAAGGTTATGTTCTTCTGCTGATGGAAGAATACAAAGAAGCCAGGAAGGTTTTCGACTTTTTCCTGGCCAGGTATGAAAACAAAAATGATGACTTCTTCAAATTCGCCCTCTACCTACGTGCCAAAAGTCTTTATGGTCTTAAAAACTATGAAAATGCTCTTATTTCAGTTGATGAAGCTATATTAAAGGATAAAAACTTTAAAGATGCTGTGGAACTTCGAAAATCCATTAAAAAAGAACGGAATAAATAATTAGATTAGTTCAGATTTTGAAATAGATCAACCTATTTTACAATAAAAAAATTAACCCCACATACTTCAAGTATGCCCTCAGCATTCACTACCCCTTATACATTCCCTTCTTAATTTCAATAGCTCTTTCTTTTTTTCCTTAAGGTCGTCGATGTTTTGCACTATCGATGGTAACTTGGCCTGTATGCACTCAACTGTTTCATCTTCATGTATCCATGTGCAACCCTCACAACTCCATACGCCCTTCTCTTTTATCCAACGCCCCCCAGTGGACGGGTCTCCACATGGGTAGAACGGACAGTAACAGAAGGTACAGTTCTGGGGGTGGTAATGGCAGGGATAATATTCACACCCTAAATTAGGGCCTTCAACACCTTCACCGGCCAGGTATTTCTCATAAAACTCTATAGCCAGGGGATGTAAAGGATAGGGCACCATATAGCCCCTGGGGGTTACCATCCAGCCGTCCTCCACATAGGACATGCTATTTCCCACAATGATGATGGTGGACATATCGATTTGCTCAGTGGGAAGTTTTTCTAAGGAGGTAATCCTAACATCAGTCCCACCATTTTTCCCTTTAACCAGGCCTACTGGTGTGGATGGTTTTTTCTCATCCTGCAAGATACTAATGGCTTCAGAAAACGGTTTTTTACGGGTTTTACTTCGAGGATTGTAGAAAGCAATGACGAAATCTCCTTCACAGGCCTTTTTTATCTTACATTTAATTTCAGAAAGGGGGGTTAATAGATCACTTAGGCTTATAACCGCGAAATCATGTAATGGGGCTCCTAGAAGTGATGCTGCAAAGTTAACCGCCGATATCCCGGGTACAACTTCTACTTCCACATCTTCATACTTTCCCATCAACTGGAAGAGGACGTTGGCCATTCCAAAAATCCCTGGATCTCCACTGGATACAAGGACTACCTTCTTACCTTCCCGGCTTTCACGCACAGCCAGTTCAACTCGGAGCAATTCCTGCCCCATTCCCTTAGGGAGGACTTCTTTTCCTTCCACCAGGTCTTTTATATGCTTAATATAACCTTTATAGCCTATTATAACATCTGCTTCTTCAATAGCCTTTAATGCCCGTATGGTCATGTCTTCCCGGGAGGGGCCGATGCCCACCACACTAATCATCCTGGATTCACCTTTTTATGGAAATAAGTGTAAATCGAATCTTTAAGTACCGTTTGCTGAGTTACTATACAGTTTACGGACGGTGGTGATCACTATGCTGTTTAGATCCACTGTAATTCCACCACTTTCCACTTTACCAATGGCTGTAGCAGTTATGCTGTACGTTTCATCTGGTTTGATGATGATACTTCCATTAGTACTATTACCGCTGGTGGTGGTTGTCTTATAAGCCATCAAAGTGATGGTAACGGTGATGTTTTCGTTTCTGGTACTTTCATTTGTATGGGCCGACAAAGATTGAAGATTAACACCATTCATCTCACTCTTATTCTGGATAGCCTGTGCTACATCATTTTCATTGTTGATGTCTATGGCTTTCTGAGTGCTGTTTTGCGACCCCTGTAGTAAGTGTATCAGGGAATTGATCCCATCCAACTGCATATCTATCAATTTCCCTATATCTGGGGGTTCCCCAGAGACTATGGTGTTGGCACTGATTAATCCTGCTTCAAAAAACACCACGCATAAAATGAAAAGTAAAAAGTATTTAACTGCACTGTTCAATGATATCACCTTTTATAAATTGAATTTCCTTCGTAAAAAGATTAATTGCTGATTCTGTAATTTTATGTTATTTTCAGAGATGTGAGGTTAACTATTATAATTATAACGTATCTAAATAAAATAAAAGCTTTTGGGATATTTCATGTACGAGACCATCATCAACAAATTCGTAGAAGCTGAAGTTTTACTGGACGACACAGCCTACCAGAAAATTAAAAAGCAGGAAAATGCTTTAAAATTTACAGAATCCTTGATTCACGGATTAGGCCTCCCACGAGAAGATATAATGATTCTCACCGGGGAAATGGTGGAACAGTATCTTGAAGATAGTAAACCAGGGATAGGGAAGGATAATTCCAACGGTGAAAGCAGTTCCCCTCACGAAAACAGCCCTCCTAGTGAAAGCAGCATCCAAGCAGCTCCTATCCCAAGTGCTGAAAGTATCCCAGAACCAGACTCTTTTTCAACTGATAATATTCTTGAACCAGACCCTTTCGGAGCCATAGAAACCAGTACTGACTCACAGGCAACTGAAACCGATAACACAACCGAAACAGATAACACAAACCATGCAACTGAAACCGATAACATCACGACCACAACTGACGACTACGAACCAATACACCAAAGTAAACTGAGTGAAAGCCACGGTGTTGAGATAATAAAGGATTCCAGCCGGAAATCCTATACTAACGGAGAGATAAAGGATTTCACAGCCTACTTCGGCAGCAGATATCATAAGTTAAGGGATATGTTAAATAGGAAAAAGGACCTGAAAAGCCCCCAATCCATACAGGAACTTGAAAACATCCAGGACGTGGTGAACGTTATTGGAATGGTCAACAACGTGAGGAACACTAAAAATAACCATAAACTCATCGAAGTGGAAGATGAAACCGGAACCGCCAGTGTGCTGGTCCATAACGAGAACCATTCCCTGTTTGAAGACGCAGAACGGGTGGTTAAGGATGAAGTGCTGGGGGTGGTAGGCACCAGAAAGGGAAGCCTGATAATGGCATCCCAGCTTATTAATCCAGGTACACCCCGTATAGACGAAAAAGAGATGGATTTCTCCATGGTCTTTCTATCCGACACCCACATAGGAAGTTCCACTTTCCAGGGCGATGCTTTCAACCGGTTCATCAAATGGATAAACGGGGAATTCGGTGATGAAGAACAGCAGGAAATAGCCAGCAACGTACGCTACCTGATAGTAGCGGGAGATATCGTAGATGGAATCGGAGTCTATCCCCATCAAGATAAGGAACTCACCATCAAAGATATTTATAAACAGTACGAGGAAGCTGCCCGGCTCTTCGGAGAGATAGATGATGTACAGATCATAATCACCCCTGGAAACCACGACGCAGGACGTCTAGCAGAGCCTCAACCAGCCATTCCAGAAGAATACGCTGGAGACCTATACAAACTTAAGAACGTGAAATTTGCAAGTAACCCGTCCATGGTCGGTTTAGATGGGATTAACGTACTGATCTACCATGGCCGGAGCTTTGACGACTTTGCCATGACCGTTAAGGGTATGAGTCACCAGAATACGGATATTATAATGAAAGAACTCCTGGAAAAAAGGCATTTGGCCCCTATCTATGGTGAGAGAACCCCGCTGGCCAGTGAGGTTGAAGACCATATGGTGATTGAAGAAGTGCCTGATGTCCTCCACACCGGACACGTGCATATCAATTCTTATAAGAAGTACAAAGGAATCCACCTGGTAAACAGCGGCACTTTCCAGTCCCAGACCGAGTTCCAGAAGATATATAACATCGTGCCCACCGTTGCACAGGTTCCAGTGTTGAATCAGGGGACCATGAAGATCTTGAAGTTCAATTAATAAATTGAGTCTAATTAAATACCTTGAGTTCAATTAAAACCGGATAATTTAATTTATAATTATAAAATGATAATAAGAGGATAAATGAATAATAAGGGGGTATTCTATTCTAAATAAAGCTAAAAAACAGTTGGCAGAGGTGGCTCATTATATCTATCAAAAAGGACTGACGCCAGGTAGATCCGGGAATATCAGCATGAAAGTATGGAATATCCCTGATACATCGAATAATGTGGATGTACCTGAGGAGGTTGATGATGATCCATTAATTTTAATAACCCCCAGCGGCGTGTCCTTAAGGGATGTTACCCTTGGAAACTTGATAGTTACAGATTTAGATGGGGAAAAAATGGAAGGTGATGGTGAACCTTCTTCTGAAACTGGTATGCACTTGGAAATCTACCGGAAAAGGGAAGATGTAGAGGCAATAGTACACACCCATCCACCATACGCCACAGGATTCTCATTTACAGATAAAAAAATCCCCCGGTTTGAAGGTTTCGGAGAAATTAAGGCGCCTTATATAGCAGAGATAGAATACACCGTCCCTGGTTCCATAGATTTGGTTGAATCAGCATCTGATGGTTTGATAAATGAGGATGTGCTGCTTTTAAGAAATCATGGTGTGGTTACTGTGGGTCCAGATATTTTTGAGGCTGTTCTTCTGGCCGAGTTCACAGAAAGCAGTGCCAAAACAGGGTTTGTAATACAAGTCCTGGGTAGAAAATAAAATTTACAAGTCTTTGATAGTAAATAAAAATTTAGAAAGTTACTCTTTAAATTAAAAAAGATGTTATTTCTGATTAAAAAATTGAAAAAATAAATTCATTGTTCTCGAACAGATTCTAGCTCGCTTAAAGCGTTCCATATGAGTGTTCGAGCATGGATGGGTATGTTAGGATCATTACTTATCTCATCCAGTATAGAAATTACTGTACTAGCCTTTATAGTGTCTTCTTCATCCTTATTAGCCAGGATATCCTTGGATTTTTCTGCAGCCCGCCTGATGTTTCGTGGGACACTGGTGTCTTCCATAATATGTTGTAATATTTGATTGCAACGTTCAAATGTTTCTTCATTACTCATAAATACTTCCTCCGAATTACAATTCTATTAAGTTGGTGAACAAAAAATTGTTAATCTAATGCTTTATTTTGATATTATAAAACCATTATCAATTTTTGTAAAAACTATAAAATAACCTAATTTTTCCAACTTTATTATGTTACAGATTTGATTTATAATATTTATTCCCATTATTTTTAATATGAAAAAACTTGTAAAATAATTATTTTTTAGTGGTAAGAATAATAATTTTAGTGGTAGGAAGAATCAGAAACCGCTACTGCAATCGTAACTTTATTAAAACTAGTTTTTCTATATAACAATCTCGCCTGTTTGCCAGCAGCAAAAAGGGCGGCTGGTTCACATATACCGGGCACACCGAAGGTCCTCATTACAAAGGGTGATTCAGATATTTCCCCTTGAAGAAAATCCTTAGACTGGTCCAGGAATTCCTTCAGCTGGTCCAGGGAGAACACCTCTAACTCCAATCCCAGTTCCTCTGCTGCTTCCAGTATCCCGGTTTCATCCTTTTTTGGTTCTGCTGTAGCCATTAGATCGATTCTCTTCAGTGGTATGTCCAGATCAATGCAGGCCTGTCGGGCAGCGGATAACACTGTCTCCCGGGAGACTCCTTTACGGGCTCCGATGCCAAGTACTATTTTCTCAGGTGTAAGGGTAATTTTTGTATCCTTAAAAGAGGCTTCAATCTTATTTGAAGATATAACATGTCCATTATCTAATGACGTGACCTGATTATATGAATTTTTCACCAATTCATCCTTAAATAAATACTCAAACCGTTGCGGGACCTGTAACTCAACATTTTCATCCCTTACTAAAGCCTTATTTATCTTTAAAATATTGGAAGGATTATCCACTTGCATGAAATATTTACGAGCCAGTGCATCGATGCCTATCTTACCATTCACGTCGGTTGACGTAGTTATCACTGGTTCGGCCCCTGTAAGCCCCGCTATTTTCTCCGTGAAACTGTTTCCACCCCCAAGGTGTCCGGATAATATGCTTATAACGTATCCTGCCTTCTCATCCATGACCAAAATAGCCGGATCTCTGATTTTATCCTTAATAATGGGGCAGATACTTCTAATCATTATTCCTGAGGCCATGATCCCCAATATACAGTCGTATTTATGGAAAATATCCTGCAACGTGGTTTTAACCTGCTTATGGTAAAGGTCAACCTTTAAAACTGTGGGGTCATCTTCCAGTTTGTGGCTCAACTCTCTGGCCAATTTTTCTCCCTGTAACGTTAAGGTGATGATGGCTAACTTCATATTATGCCCTTCGTTTAGAATTTTTGGTGGAGATTCTAGTGGATATACAATATCAGCTTATACATAGTATTAGATTGTTTTGTGAATTTACTTTTTCAGTCCATAAATCATCAATTTACTGTGATTTTTGTGAATAGTTGACTTAGAGTAATATATACTTTATTATAATTTTATAATAAGGTATTCTATATTATAATAGAGCATTTCAGGTTATAACAATTATTACACCAGAATATATGATAAAGGAGATAACCAGGAAAAATATTATGGTAATCTGAGATAGTAAAATCGCCTGTTCTATTATTTCCGGGTTTAACGGGTTTTTTCCCTCACCAATGGTGTAAACTCCCTTTTTCTCCAGCCGTACTCCCAGTGCACCTGCTGCAGCAGCCATGGGGTAGCCGGAATTAGGACTGGGAGTTTTCCGGGCCTCTCCAATCATGGTTCTGTAAGAATTTCTCCAGTCCAGGCCCATAAATGCAGCTGAGGCGACCATAAGGATACCTGTGAGTCGTGCCGGTATATAATTAGCTATGTCATCTAGTTTCGCCGGGAACCAGCCAATATCCTTGTTTATTTCGTCTTTATAACCAACCATAGCATCCAGTGTATTTATAACCCGATAAGCCATAGCACCAGGAACACCTAAAAAGAAAGTGTAAAATAAAGGGGATATAACCGAATCGGTGATGTTTTCTGTCAAACTTTCCACAGCAGCTGATGCTAATCCTTCCTTTGAAAGATCAGTAGTATCCCTGCTAACCAAGTGAGAGACTGATTGCCTGGCCAGGTTAATATCCTCATTTAATTGTTGCTTTACCTTTTTTACGGAATCGGTGAGGCCTTTAATCGCGAAGGTGGTAAATAATATAAAAATGGCGACCAGCACGTAGATTATTACACTAAATTGTAATAACTGGAGTATGAAGTACAGGGGAATGGTAAATACTGCCAGTAGAATCACGGTTAAAATGATCCCCGAACTTTTATTTCTATATCTTAGTAGGTGAGGTTTTAAAAAGTCAATTAATCTCCCCATAAGAACCACAGGGTGTATAGAAGACGGTGGCTCGCCCCAGAGCAGATCCAAAATAATGGCCAGGAGGATTACAGATAAAAGTTCCATATTTCAGATTTTCTCTGTGGTTTATTAATTAGTTTCCGATTGAATCAATAGATAAAAACTTTAATAGTCCAGCATAAGATAATTTAACAAAAAACTATAGGTGATTTATTTGGCCCAAAAAATTGAAGATAAAGTGCAAAAATGGCTTTCTGATATAGGAATATTCAGGCAGAAAGTCCCAGACGACAATACCAATTTCCATTTCATAATCAATTACCCAGAAGAAAATGTAATGGATGTCATTCAACCAAAAGGAGCTTCCGATCTTATAGTGATTGGTTGCGCTACCAATGTAAGCCCTGAACATTCAGATGAGATGAAATTACTCTCCGATTCAAAAAAAGAGGATTTTATCTGGGATTTAAGGTATATGCTGAACAGTAAAGACGTTGACTTCCAGCTGTCCCATCCAAACAACATCCTGGAAAGTTTTTTAATCACCTCAGAGATATACGGCGACGGTTTAAGTAAGGACAGATTAATATCAGTAATTAAAACTATATTCCGGGCGAAAATACAGTGTGTATGGAAGATACAGCAAAAATTTGGTATGGGTGACGAAGGGGATGGAGCAGTTTCTGACAGTATGTATGTTTAAATTAATTACTAACACCTAACAATTATTAAAATACCAAATTTTTTGGTTAAATTTTTTCCAATTTTTATTACAGTGATAGAGACATCAATTTCAAGTGTAATATATAATTTCTCTGACTTTTTTTACAGGGGATAAAGGGGTGCATTTCAAGTGTAACTTTTTGTGAAAAAAAGAGAGAGAGGTCAATTTCAACTGTAAATTCGTAATACTTTTATTTTATTTTTACATAAAAACTACTAAGTAATATTTCTTTTGGTAAAAGGGATAATAACAAAGTTTAAATTAAGGTTTAGATTAAGTTAATTACACTTGCAATTCATCTCTCTGTCTAAAAATAATCGGAAATTTCGGGAAAATATTAAGTAAATACACTTGAAGGGTAACTCTCCAATTTTTTGAAAAAAGTTACCATTATTCTGCATCACATTTTTCACTTGAAATCAACCTCATGAAAATTTTTAGACAACCTTAAACTTACACTTGAAACAGACCCCCAGAGATTTCAACGAACCGTATCCATAGAAGTTATCACTAACTTCTGCTTCCATTGTTAAACCTGTAAACATCGTACCTTTAGAAGATTTTTGATCAGGAGATTCAAAAATCTCAAATGGGATCCCAGAGTTTGGATCTGAATATTTTAAACTTTAAATTTTTAGGGGCGTGCAAATTTGAACATATTCGAAGAACTAGACGGCAAAACTGTTTTTAAATGCAAAAAATATCTCGACCACAGGTTTTTACCTGACAACCTACCACACCGTGAAGATCAGATAAAATCAGTGGCCAAATACTGGAAAGAAGCGTTGACTGGAGTTACTCCACCAGATGTAACCATATACGGCAAGACAGGTACTGGGAAAACAGCTGTGGCTAAATTCGCCAGAAAACAATTGGAAGACGTTTCAAAGGACAAGGACATCAATGTCAGAGTGGAATACATACGCTGCACAGATTACACCACAGAATACCAGGTAATAGCACGTCTATGTCAGCAGTTAGGTCAGGACGTCCCATACAGGGGCTGGACCAAAGCAGAAGTTATACATGCCTTCCGGGATCTATTTAAGAGGAATGTTTTCGGTAAAAACCTGATTTTAATGATCATACTTGATGAAATAGATATTCTCCTTAAAAATGACGGTGATGGACTGCTCTACACCCTGACCAGAACAGAAAATGTTTCTATAGCCTCCATCAGTAACTTCGTAGACTTCAAACAGTTCATCAAGCCCAGGGTAAAAAGCAGTTTAAGGGATAGGGAAATCGTATTCCCACCATATAACGCCCAACAGCTGGTAGACATACTTGAAGATAGGGCTAACCTATCTTTTGCTGATGGTGTTCTAAATGATGATGTGATTCCTTTATGCGCAGCAATGGCTGCTAAAGAAGAGGGTGATGCACGTTACGCCCTGGATTTGCTTCGTACATCTGGAGAAATGGCAGATGAAAAAGGCTCTGAAGTAGTATATGAGGATTATGTAAGGGAAGCTAAAGAATACATCGAACATAATAAAGTCACAGACATCATAATGACCCTACCCAGCCAGCAGCAAAAAGTTTTAGAGTCCATACTCTACCTGACCAAAAGAAGTGAAGAAATAACATCCGGAAGACTCTACGATGTGTATAAAGAGTTTTCAAAAGGCGACTCAGTATCTTACAGAAGGATCTTTGATTTCATAAACGAACTTGAAATGCTAGGACTGATATCTACTAAGACTATATCTAGGGGAAGGGGAAAAGGCAGGACCAATATAATAGATCTCCAGTGCGATACAGATTTACTGGAAGAGGCTATATGGACGAATAACTGATTTTTTTAACTCCTTTTTCTATTTATTATTATAAAATTAGTTATTAATTATTTTATTTATATTATTAATATTTATATTATTATATTATTATTATAATAATTTATTTACCATATAATTAACTATTATTACTTCAATTAAAAAATCAAGTTTATAAAGGGAGTTAAATCAGAAAAAAAGTAAAATAATTATTTTTTAATCAGAGATTTTAGCAAGGCCATTCTTACAGGAACCCCATAAAATGCCTGCTCAAAATATTTACCGTAAGGAGTGTTATCTACGTCATGCGATATTTCATCTACCCTGGGTAACGGATGCATTACTATTACATTACTGCCTTCCAGTAATTTAGCATTGATTAAATAGGCGCCTTTTATCTTAGAGTATTCCTGGGGGTCAGGGAATCTTTCTTTCTGGATACGGGTTACATAGAGCACATCTACGTAATTCAGCACGTCGTGGATGTCTTCTGTTTCATTCACATGTATTCCTGATTTACTGAGGTCATGTAATATTTCCTTCGGCATCTGCAGTTCTTTTGGGGCTACGAAGCTCATTTTAACATCGAATTTAGCCAATGCATAAGCCAGAGAATGTACCGTGCGTCCATATTTCAGATCTCCAACTAAGGCCACGTGCAATTCATCTATTTCACCCAGTAAACGTTGCATGGTGTACAAGTCTAGTAAGGTTTGTGTAGGGTGTTGTCCTGCACCGTCACCAGCGTTTATCACAGGAACATCTACCTGTTCAGCTACGTAGCGTGCTGTACCCTCCATATCATGTCTTATAACCAGTGCGTCGGTGTATTCAGCTACTATACGGACTGTGTCGTTGAGGTTTTCTCCTTTGGTGGCTGAGCTGACACCTGCCTCTGCGAATCCGATTACACCTCCACCTAACCTTTGCATGGCAGCTTCAAAGGAAAGTCTGGTTCGGGTGGATGGTTCATAAAAAAGAGATCCCAGGAGTTTTCCAGAAAGAATATCACATTTTTCCTGGGACCTAGCTATAGGCTCCATTTTTTCTGCTAATTTAAGAGTATCTATGATTTCCTTTTTGCTGAAATCGTTTATAGAAATAATATCTTTCTGGGAAAAAACCATCTTACCTTCACCTTTATAGATAAAAGACTGTTTTATCAGTTAATTGATTAATTCTTTATTTAATATTTATTTATTAATTATTTCATTATCATTTATTCTATAATTATTTATTTTATTTTTTTTTATTTAATTTTATTAATTTTTTAACTAAACAAATTTTTTAACTAACATTTTTATTATCAATTTTTTTATTATAATAATCGTGCAAAGGTTAAATAACCAGTATGACCTGTCATCCTTGTTTTAGGCCGTGTCCCTTTGGTTTTAATTTCCATTTCCCTCAATATACATTCTACTGTCTTCAGTTCTGAAAATCCTTGCTTTTTAAGTACTTTGTTGAGGGTTATCACCTGTTCTATATAGGGATTGTAAGCTGCCAGGTAACCGCCGACTTTCAACGAATTCACAGCGTGTTCTACAACATCCCCTGGCTGTGGAAGATCTAAAAACACCAGATCCACTGATGATTCATCTATTCCCTCTTTGATGTCCTGGTTTTTCACTGTGACATTCTCCTGACCGAATTCATGGATGTTTTTCCCTGCTATCTGGGCGAAGTCTTCCCGAACCTCGTAGGTGAAAACTTCTCCATCGGGTCCTAGGATGTTGGCGAAGTATAGTGCGGTTGCTCCTGAACCAGTTCCTGCTTCTACAACTTTCTGTCCATATCCTAGGCCAGTATAGGCATTTATAATCCCAACATCCTTAGGTAGGATGATTGAGCATTTCCTTTCCATCAGATCGATGTAGTCATTTAAATTCGCCATGATCACGGTGAATTTATGGCCCATATGTGTTTCCAGGACATCACCATCACTGCTTAGGGTGATGTCTTCCTTTTTGATGTAGCCCCAGTTGGTGTGTAGGTCTTCATCGGTTACTGGGTATTTTTTTCCCTTAGAGTCTATTAGGATTCTCATTTTCCATCTTCCGTTTTTTATAATCGTTACTATGGTTAATTTAAACTGATTTTATTTATCTAAAGATTTTATTTTTCTTCTAAAATATCAGATAATTTCAATTCTATATCTGGTGCAGCTCTCCTGGACATGAAATCAGAATCGATGACATCCAGTATCTTCTGGGCTATCACTTTACCGATACCTTCAACCTGGGTTAATTCATCCTTTTCTGCGTTGATTACTCCCTTAACACTTCCAAATTTTTCTAAGAGTTTACGGGCCGTCACCGGACCCACGTTGGGGAGTGACTCAATGATGAATATCTGCTGTTCCTGCAGGCTGAGCGGTTTTTTCTCGGTACGCAGCGGAGCATCCATGGATCCCTTCTCCAATTCCCGCATAGCTAAACGGTAGATCATCGCGGCGGTATCTTCGGGGGAACGGGTGGGTATTATGGGGATGCTATAATCTATCGCCAGACTAGCTAATGATCCACGAACCGCATTGGGATGTAATCCACCAGCATACATGTTTTTTCCTTCTATTATTATAACTGGTTTGCTAAATTGTTCAGACAGATCCTTGGCCTGCTTATACAACCTTTTATCTATTATGGAACTTGTAAAATCCTGTGCACTTTTACGTTCCACACCTATATCCTCTGAAATCTGATAATCTGCCACGTCAAGTGTGGAAAACTTCATTTTAACCCCTAAATTGCTCAACTCCCTGACCACACCAGATTTCGCCTCCCGGTGGTCGACGTAGATCACCAGATTATCCGGGGGAATTTCATCCTCAGGAGCTGGTTCTTGTTTTCCACCGTTAGAAATTTTCGTTTGGGACCTGTCAAGTGAAATATTGGATTGGGGGAAGTCTCTGGTGAGTTGGTTTTTCATCCTCTGCTCCTTGTTTAAGCTGCTCCAATAGTAAGACTCGTCACGTGTGCCCTTTGTTATTAGCACAGTCATCTGCCCCTCAGTCTTCCTACCAGTTCTACCCCTTCTCTGGATCATCCTTATCTCTGAAGGCACCGGCTCATAGAGGATGACCTGGTCCACGGATGGTATGTCTATTCCTTCCTCTGCTACGCTGGTGGATATCAGTACCTGATAGAGTCCTTTGCGGAAGTTCTTGATGATTTGCTTCTGTTCTTTCTGGGTAAGTCCCTTCTCCTTCTCCCGGGAGGCCTGTCCAAAGAATTTCACCGATTTGATGCCTTCTTTCTCGCATTTACTGTGGATCTCATTTACAGTGTCCCGGTACTGGCTGAACACGATGATCTGCTGGTCCTTTAAGAGCTCCTTCTTCAGGATCTTCAGGAGCCTGGTCATTTTGGGATGTTCGATTTTTTTTGTGTAGGCTCTGCGGGTTAACTGCACGGCAGCGTTGAAATCTTCATTCTGGAAAAGTCCACGGGAAGCTTTGGTCTTCTTCTTCTTGAGTTTCTGGAAGTAATGGTGGAGATTACTTATCCCTTGGGTTTCCAGTAACTCGAGTGCATGTTGTAAATTGATCACAGCGGTGATCATGGACATGGCCAGCAAACAATCACGGTGGGGATTGGCGGTCCTTGATATCCTGTTTTGAACCCTGCCCCTGGCCTGGAGAATATCCCTCCGGCTGACATTTGAAATGGAAGTTATGATCTTGAAGTTTTTAAGCCCCTTCAAACGGTTTTTCAACACCTTATCCAGGTGTGCCTTGATTTTTTTCTGCTCCTTACCCATTTCCACGAATACCCATTTTATTTCTATGGGCTTGAAATAGGGCTTTACATCCACATCATCCTCAGTTTTAACCATAACCTCATTGATAAATAGATTCTGGCACACGGTGTTGATTTTTTCTTCATCACCACCAGGTGATGCAGTTAAACCTAGTATCAGGGGATCTTTACCTTCCCGCATGTACCGATTTGCTAAAAACACGTAGGCGTAGTTACCGGTGCCCCGGTGGCATTCATCGAATATAAGAAGGGAAACATCTTTCAAATCGTACCGGCCAGCGATTACATCGGATTCCACGGTCTGTGGGGTAGCTGATATTACCTGGCTTTTTTCCCACAATTTAACCCTTTTATCCGGAGTTATAGATCCTGTGAGTACGTTTACCGGTGCCTTCAGGAATTCCTTTAAACTTTCTTCGTGCTGAACTGCCAGGGGCTTGCTGGGTGCTAACATAAGAATTTTAGATGAAGGTATCCTATTTAAACGTTCAGCAGATACCAAAGCGGCGACAATCGTCTTCCCCAGGGCGGTGGGAGCGACGATCATAGTGTTGCCCTTCTTTAAAACCTGAGCCGCCAGTGCTTGCTGGTAAAGCCGGGATTCAATTTTCTCTGGCTTGATGAGGGGGTGTTGGATCCAATTAATGGATTTCTTCAAAGGATTTATATCTTTTGTATGTTCCTGTTTTACCATTTCAATCCTAATAATAGTTTTCTAGTTAATTAAATTAAAAATGGAAATAAGATATAAAATTATCTGACAATTAGTCTTTGATAATTGAACTCATAAAAATTAAATTTATTCAATTCTTTACTAATATTAATATTTAAGAAATTAAAACAAATTTAAGAATGGATTATACATTCCATTTATTATTGGTGCTTTTTATGATAAAAATCAGCAAAATAGATCGTATTTTCATCTTCTAGATATTTATAAGACAATCTGAATGATTTAGAACCCACATAAACTTCTCTTGTGCCTTTCCTCCCGTAACGCATGGGTTTTCCAATTTTGGGGTTTTTAACAATTTTTTCAATTTTTTTTTTAACTTCACTTTTTGTTGGCTCTTTCAATTTCTTCAACACATCTTGGAAATTAGGAAGAAAAACAATTTTAAGTGTATTATCATCATTCACCATGTCTCTAATTCTTTCAGGAAGTCTACACAGTTCATTTTGATCCCATGACCTTCAGAAATCTCATTTAAAGCTATTTCAGTCCTTCTTCCGAATTCTAAATCCTCTTCTTCTAATATATATGGATTTTGGTAGTTTATACTCATAGAAACCGCAGTTACATAGTTATAGTTTAATTGGTTTTTTGCCACTCGATTATGATCTATAGACCCTTTAAATATAACACTTCCACATCTTTCAACCATATTAAACCCCCATGTTTAAAGAAACATCATAATAATGTTTTCTCTTTATCCATTTAAAACCTTCGTGTTTAGTGATCGCTGCTATTTCAGTAGGTCCGCCAACTGTAGAAGCACCAGGAATAAAACGTGAAAATTGTGTTGTAGTGTCAACTAAGAATTCAGCCAGTTCAATAGCATCTTGAATTGGCATAGCTGGAGTTACCATAGGAGCAACTAATCTTTCTTGACAAATATCTAAAATTTCTGTAATTTTTGAATTATTTAGTCCTGTCATCTCTAAAATATCTGAAAGCGCCGTACTATGTCCCAAATAAAGCCTACATATGGCTTCTGGTTCCCCGTTCCAAGTAATTCCAATCTGGTTTTTCTCCCTAACGATATAAGGATCTTCACACTCACCGTTCTGGATGTCTAATTTCCACTCTTCTGAAAAATGACTATTTGTTGAATATCCTACTATCATGAACCCCATGTCAGGTTTCTCATCCCAACTTTTAAATTCTTTTAAATAATTCTCATCATATATGAACTTTTTAAACTCTAACGCCATCTTTTTTATAGTATAACTGTTATTTTCTATTGATCCGATTTTTTTTTCTTTAATTAGTTCCCTAAAATCTTTAGTAAGTGTAGAAATTGAAGAGTTTCCAATGCTTCCAGATCCCCAAGCAATTAATCCAACTGGTTTTCCTTTAATTAAATTAAAAATCTTATTAGCGTTATTATAGATATTTACAACACTTAAAGCACCGGAAGGATTTTTTTCAATAATTGCAGAGGCACTATCAGCCGCTAATACAATACCATCATTAACTTTCATAGATATTGCGATTGTCACACTTTGTCCTCCTTAACAAATAAAAAAAGTATATTATTACGTATGGATTTTGGTATATAAAGATTTTTGTTTGATTTAAATATCATATCATTTAAGAATTGATGATGATTGATTATTTATATACTTATTTTAAATAAAATACGTGTTATATTCTTGAAAATAATAGGAACCTAATTCAAATAACTTTCTTTATTTTATCTAGATATTGCTATTTTTCAAGCAAATCATCCAGTTCACCGTAAACCACATCTAAACCGCACATGCTGGGTACGTAGTTAGCTGCTTTTGCAGAGTCA